>JBJKSJ010000046.1:0-16726 GCA_046704085.1 Ktedonobacterales bacterium
GCTGCTGGAGGCGGTGGTACAGGTCATCGGGAATATTCAAGATGAGCGTTTGCTGGGCCATTGGTTCGCCTCGCTTTCTGCCTTCTTTCTCTTCTATTCTACCACCTGTCTTCTTTCCCGGAGGCGCATCTTGACGGGTCAACCGCGCGGTCCTACAATAGCTGTGTGGAAACGCACGAGTCAGGCCAGGCAAGGTTTGCTGGCCGACATGGGGGCATACTCTATGACTGATCGAGTGGGGCAACAACTGGGCAATTATCAACTGCTGAAGTTGATTGGGCGCGGCGGCTTTGCAGAGGTCTATCTCGGCGAGCATGTGCGCCTGGGCAATCAGGTGGCTGTCAAGGTGCTGCACACGCGCCTGGCAGACGAAGATAGAGAGAACTTCCAGCGCGAGGCGCGCACCATTGGGCGCCTGGCCCATCCGAATATTGTGCGTGTCTATGATTTTGCTGTGCAGGATGGCGTGCCTTTCCTGGCAATGGACTACGCGCCCAATGGCACGCTGCGCCAGCGCCATGCCAAGGGCGCGGCGCTGGCTGTGACAACCATCCTGCCCTACGTGAAGCAGGTGGCGGATGCCTTGCAGTATGCCCACGAGCAAAAGCTGATTCACCGCGACATCAAGCCAGAGAATATGCTGCTGGGGCCGCTGAACGATGTCCTGCTTTCGGACTTTGGCATCGCGCTGGTGGCGCAGAGTTCGCGCTATCAAACCTCGCAGGAGATGGTGGGCACTGTCGGCTATATGGCCCCGGAGCAGATTCAGGGCCAGCCGCGCCCGGCCAGCGATCAATATTCGCTGGGCGTCGTCGTCTACGAATGGCTGACTGGCGGGCGTCCGTTCCAGGGGGGCATTACCGAGGTGGCGACCCAGCAACTTGTCCTGGCGCCGCCGCCGCTGCGCGCAAAGGTTCCCTCCATCTCGCCAGCGGTGGAAGAGGTGGTGATGACAGCGCTCGCCAAAGACCCCAACCAGCGTTTTGGCAGCGTCCGCGCCTTTGCCGCCGCGCTCGAAAACGCTGCCCTGGGCGAGCAGCCTCGATCCGGGCTGGCTATGCCGCCTGATCTCTCTGCTGCGCCACCACTGCCCGCGCCGCCAGGGAGCGGCCCCTCCAGTCTCACTCCGCCAGGCGCTCCGTCCGGCGCCGGGGCCGCGTTCCCTCCGGCTGCGCTTAGCCTGCCCTTTGCGCCCACCCTCGTCAATTCCGCGCCGCTGGCTGCGCCCAGCCTGCCCTTTGCGCCGACTGTCGCCGACTCCGCGCCTCCTGGCCTGGGCTGGGGCAATCCCAGCACGCTTCCTAATGCGCCGAGCTATGGATCCGGGCCGCAGGGGGTTGGCAGCGGCGCGCCGATGATGGCTCCGCCCGGCAGGTCAGCGCCAGTGGGCTACCCGCCGCCGAGCGGACCACAGACGCCGCTCGCCGCGCCGTCACTGATCCCCCCGGTCATTCCGGCGACGAAACCGGGCCGCCGCTTCCCGCTCTGGCTGGTGATCGTTCTGGTAATGGCGCTGGCGCTGGGTGGCGGCGGGGGTGTGGTGGCCTTTATCCTGCTGACTCAGCCAGAGCCAGTCATCAGCGTCACCAGCAGCTATCATGGGGCCGTCCTGGGCGGCCCAGCCGATACGGTCTTGCATATCACCGGGCAGAAGTTTTCCGCCAATTCCTCTATCACCCTCCTGCTCGATGGCGCGCCCGCGCCCGGCGCGCCGGTAATCACGAGCGACGCGAATGGCGCTTTCAGCGCCAATGTGACCATTACCGATGATTGGACCATCAGCGCCCATACTCTGACGGCGAAAGACTCGCAAGACTACGTGACTAAAAGCGACGTTTCCATCAGGGTGCTTGCGCAGCCGGTGCTGGCCGTCGTCAGCCCGTATAAGCTGGATACCACCCCGGCTGGCTCAACCACCACCAGTTTCACGGTCACGGGCAAGCGTTTTTCGCCCAACGCAACGGTCACGTTCCTGCTGGATGGCAGCCCCGCGCCGGGGAGCCAGTCCGCGCAAAGCGATGCCAGAGGTCGGGTGCAGGCCACCTTGACCGTCACGAGCGGTTGGAGGATCGGCAATCACACCCTGGGCGCCCGCGACAGCGATGGCTACACTACGCAGGCGGAGGCGCCGGTGGCGATTGTCCACCAGGGCGAGGCTAACACGCCTGGCCCCAATGGCGCGCCGCCCGATGACGCTACCTTCAGCCTGAATGTGGTGGTGCAGGTCAGAGACGACGTGACGGGCAAGGCATTGCAAAACCTGACCTTCACGCTGAATGTGAATAATGGCGTGGTCTGCGATAACCAGAACGATACCGGCCAGCCTCAGAACTTTAGCTATAAGTTCTCCAATGGCGAGGGGTATCAGGAAACCTACACCTGGACGTGCAGCGGCGCCTATAAGGGTGGGATGCTCACCTATACCGAGACGGACACGCAGGATGTCTTTCATCTCTCCGATGGGGGCTTGTGTGTGGCGACAACCCCTCGCGTGAATAAGTTCCTGCAAGGGAGCTTCAGCAGCGCGACCAGCATTGCAGGCGCCTTCAAGGCGGATGCCGAACGGATTTCTTGTCCCCGCATCAATACCTTTTATCTGGTCTCCTCGAACGCCGGGGTCGGCTCCTGGACTGGCGCTCCCCTCTAATCGCCCTGGCGCGCTTTGACGGCGTTAGACAATACTACAAGGAATGTGAATGTGGTACGATTACGACGCTGGCAAATGCTGACCGCGAGGAAGGGCATAAACTGATGAGTGATCTCTCGAATACCCCCCCCAGTGATGCCGCAGGCTATATCGAGCGGGGAGAAGCGTTGAGCCTGGAGGGGCAGTATGAGGAGGCGCTGGAGGCATTTGAGCAGGCGATCAAGCTGGACCACCAGAGCGCGCTTGCCTTTGCGGGCAAGGGCCACGCGCTGGGCAGCCTCTTGCGCTACGCGGAGGCACTCAAAGCGTATGACCGCTCGATCAAGCTGAACCCCAACGAACCGCCTGTCTACGTCTATAAGGGCGTGGCGCTCTTGAATCTGGAACGCTATAAAGAGGCGCTGGCCGCCTCTGATCGGGCGCTGATGCTTGACTCTGATCTGGCAGTGGCCCATACGCTTCGAGGCTCCGCGCTGGTCTATCTGGACCGCGTGGAGGAAGGACTGGCCGCGCTGGACCGCGCCATCGCGCTGGACCCGGATGATGACCTCACCTATATCGGCAAAGCCGCCGCGCTCAGTACGCTGGAACGCTATGAAGAAGTCCTGACGACCTACGATCAGGTGCTGGAACTGGACCCGGAATCTGCGCGCGCCTATGCTGGCAAAGGCGACGCGCTGATGAACCTGGAGCGTTACGCAGACGCCCTGGCCGCCTATGAACAGGCGCTTGAACGGGATCCCGAAGACGCGGAATCCTATACGCGCAAAGGTGACGCGCTGCGCGAACTCAGCCGCGATGAAGAAGCGTTGGTCGCCTATGACCAGGCGCTTGAACTGGACCCGACCAATGGCATGACCTACATTGCCAAGGGGCTGGCGCTCAGCAATCTTGGGCGCTTTGACGAACTGGGCGCCATCTGGCAGAAAGCCCTCGAACTGGGTTTCATGTAGGCGGGCGCCTTCATCTGTCCACCTGGTCCACAAGCGCCAGACGCAGGCCGAGCGTGGCGTCCTCCAGCGGCTGGCCGTTGGCGTCGTTGGCCGAGAAGCGAACCTGATAACTCCCTGCGGCGACCTCTCGGAATCGGGTCCACCAGCCAGTCATATGGGGGGTGCGCCGCGCAAACTCCATTAGCTCTGGCTCGCCCCGTCCCTGCTCCTGATCCTCCAGTGTGAGTGTGAAGCCGCGCCAGGGATGCTGGGCCGAGCGCGCGCGCACCAGCACCTCCAGTTCCCAGCGCCGGGTGAGCGCGCTCGCCCAGAGCGCCACCGCGAAGCCGCCGAGCGGCCCTTCCACCTGTGGCTGGCCCAGAGCGGGGGAACGCTCTGGCCCCCATTCGTAGCGAGAGGGTGCTGTATAGAGAGAAGCGGTTTCGCTGACGACCAGCCGGGAGCCAGAGGCGGGACTGCCGACCTGCCAGCCATCGGGAAACTGCGCTACCGTAATGCGCCCCGCCTCTGGCTGCCCGACCAGCACCAGCGTCTGAAAGGCTGCTCGCGCGGGCATGGCCTGCGCGGGGGGTGGTGGCTTCTCAGCGTCCGGAGACGAGGCGCCCGCGTGCCTGACGCCACGAGTGGGGCGTTTGCCTTTGCTGCCGGGAAACTGGTCGTCGGGCGGCGCGGTGGGGTCCAGGCGTTTCTGCTTGATGCGCGCCACGCCCTCGATGAGCAGGTCGGTCTTGCCGATGCGCAAACCATCCTGATAGTACGTGGCTGCCGCCTGCCAGGATGCCAGCGCCATTGCGCGCTCGAAATCCAGGGCGTCCTGGCTGACCGCGCGAACCTTTGCGCGTTGTGCCAGGCGATGCCAGCGCAGGGCGTGCGCGTCGCCTTCTTCTTCGGCGCTCAACCCCAGCGTCTCGTAGAGATCGGTCTGTCCAGACCGCTGCTCCGCTGTGGTTAGCGGAACAACGCTGGGCGCGGCGCCGAGCGTTCGCGCGCACAAATCCTGGCAGGCGCCAATATGGGCATATGCCTCCTCCAGCGCTGCCCGGTCTACTGGCAGCCCCAGCAGTTCCTGCTGCCAGTAATTCAGCGCCTCTTTACAAAGCATCGCCTGTTCACCTCTTTCCCGATGCAACCTGTCCACCACTTCTAGCGCGTGTGTCGTTCCCTACGCAATTGCCGCCAGATTGGCCTGACTTGCCTGGCGGCTGAACACAGCAGGTTGGCGATCTGATCCTCAGAGATCGCAAGCCGATGATGCCAGCCCTGGAGATGCCGCGCCAGCGCGGCAACCTCGGCCTGAGAAGGCGGCTGGCCCTCGATCCATCCGCCGAGTTGATCAGCATTGCCGTCGGCCAGCGACATGGCCGCCAGCAAGACGTTACGCTCGTTATCGGCTGTGACGCCGGCAATGGCAAAGAACCAGGCGAGCGCCCTCCAACGGGCGCTCTTCAGTTCCTGGCGCAGTCGGCGCAGCGCCAGCGCCTCCGCTGCCCGCGCCTCGGCCTGTGTTGTGCTTCTCTTTGCGCCCGGCGCAGTCGGTAATCGCCGCTGCATTGCCTGGAAGAAGGCGGGCCGATCTACCTGGGCCGGAAGACCCGGCGGCAGGGTGCCCGTCAGACCCAGGACTTCGGCGTAATTCGCCAGTTTCTGCTCTTTCGCCTCCGTCCAAGCCGCCCCGATCACCCGGCGCAGCCGCGTGGGCAAGGCGTTCAGCAGCGTGTGATAGAATGCCGCCACCTGGGCCTGATCCAGTCGCTCAAAGAGGCCGCTCCAGAAGTGCAGACCCAGCCATTCGCCCGTCAGCGCGCGCGCCCAGGCAGCGTTTCCGGTGTTGAAGCGGGCAAGACGCTCCAGCCAGCCGCGCCGCCCCACCAGAAAGATCTGCGGGCTGCCCCTGGGATCACCCCCCGCCGCTGCGCGCTTGAGCGCGGCAGGCTTCAGCCAGAGCGGGCGCTGCCAGTCGGATCGTTCCAGCAGGCCCAGCATCAGCCTGACCGGCTGCCGCTCCAGCAGGCGCGCGCAGGTCGCCTGGCGCTGCGTCTTTGCGCCCTCTCCCAGACATTCCAGAGCGCGCACGATCTCCTCCCGCAGCCTGGGCCGCGTCACCCAGGCGCCAATGCGCTCCAACGCGCCCAGCGGCGGGCGATTCGTGTGGTTCTGCTCCTCGATACTCATGGGCAGCCCAAAGAGATCAGCGACCGCCCGGCGCATCGCTGGGGCACGTTGTACAACTTCATATCCTAATAAACGTGTCAGGGCGCCCAATTGAAGCATCCTCTCCGCCGGGGTGAGTGAAGGCGGCGGCGCCGCGCTCTGGCGCTGGGCTGCATCGGACAGCCAGAGTCGGGTCAGCGCCAGCGCCACCGGCCTGCCCTGCGCTCTGAACTTGCGCACCAGACTGCGCCCGGTATGATTCGTGAACAACCCGCGCACCAGCAGCCGCGCATCTCGCGCCTCGATGGTTCCCGCTGCCCGCGATGGCAGCCTGCCCTGCCTGGCCTGCACGATCAGGTTCAACACCAGCAGCGCCGCTTGATCGTCTTCCTCAGTCGTATCTGGGAGCGCCCGCGCTGCTGGCTGCGCTTCTTTCGGCTCGCGTTCGGGCAGCGTCCTGGTCGCGCGCGTTCGCCGGATCAGGCTGAGGGCAAACGCCTCGATTTCGCCCAGGAAGAAGTAGTGCTGCTGATTGCCAGTGTACACGACTTTAGATTCATTGTCAAGTGAATCGACTGTCAATCTATCACGCAGCTTTGCCTCTGTCACGTGCGCGGGCAAGACCAGGCGCTCCAATGCCTCGCGCAGCTTGAGCCAGGCGTCAAAAACCGCTTCATCTCGGTTGGGGTGGTTGATCGCCCATGCCTTTTTCCGAAACTGCCTGTCCAGCCAGACGACACTTGCTGGCTCCTCGTCTTTCAGCCGCGCCGCCAGCAGCGGCTTGTTCTCGCGCTCCGCCGCGCGGGTCATCGCGTGCAGCGTCCGCGTGATCAGGGGCGCCAGCAGCGAGGCTATCTCCAGAGCCTCTGGCGCGAGTGGGGCATCCAGCCAGGAGACCTGGGCCGCGCCGCGCTCCGTCGCCGGGTCAACCGGCGTGATCCAGGCTTCCAGCGCGAGCTTGCAATAGAAGCAGATCGCCAGCCCGGCCTGCTGCGCATCGGCGGGCGCGCCGGGCGTCCTGGGCGGCCACGTGCCAACCTCGCGCGCCAGCGCGCGGCAGAACTGAAGCAGCGCCGCGCCAGTGGGCAGGGGCGCGGGCAGCGCCGCCCGCAGCGCGTCCCCCAGAGAGGTCTGATAGAGATACTGCCCTGCCAGCGTTTCAGCGGGCGCGGGCAGCAGCGCGTCGAGACGCTCCGGGGTGATCTCGTGCGGAGCGAGGCTGGCGTCCAGGCGCGCCTGGAGGGCGTCGTCGCCCGCGTCCAGCGCCTCTTCCCAGGCTGACCAGGGCGAGAAGGCATCGGCCCCTGCCTCCCGGCGGCGCTTCTGTTCGCGCAGGTCCAGCCATTGGGCGCGCCGACTCAGGCGCGGCGCCAGCAGCATCGCGCGCAGCAGGCGTCGCCGTTCCGCCGGGTCGGCAGATGCCGCCGGGGGGTCGTGTTCGTCGTCCCAGAGCAGGTGTTCTGTCACCCGCGCCGCCAGCGACAGCAGCGCCTGGAACTGCGCCAGCGGCAGCAGCGCCGCGTCGGGCAGGATCGGGTCTGCGCCTGCCGCTCCGGCAGCGGCGCGCCAGGCAGCGGTGGTATAATAAAAGATCGCTTCCGCTGTGACGACGCCCCTGGGCAACGGCGGCAAGCGGCGCGCGTCCAGCGCGCGCGTCGCTCCATCCGGCTTCTCCTGGCTCTGGCGAACGGCAGCCTGGCGGATGAGTGCGGGCACCTGACAGGCCAGGTCGGCCAGCGCCTGGCAGAGCCGCAAGAGCCACTGGCCCGACAGCAGCGGGCGGAGCAGCCAATCTCCCAGAGGTTCTTCGTAGAGAAAGACCTCTGGCGGCGGAACCTGCCAGGATCGCTCCTGCCTATCGCGCTCCAGGCGCTTGCGCAGCTTTTCCAGCGCGTCCTCATCGCTGGCGCTCGCGGATGCCACCTGTGTTATCAGCAGGCGTTCCGGGCGCAGCAGGGGCAGCAGGCGCGCCAGATGCTCTTGTTCGGCTTGCTGCCAGGCGTTCTGCCAGCGCGCGCGCCAGACCTTGCGCAGCGGCTGGGCAATCCCCACGAGATGTTCGGGCGCCCAGGCGAGTTCCAGTGGGGTCAGGAGCTTGTGATGCTTGAGAAAGTGCCGCCCCTGGA
This sequence comes from Ktedonobacterales bacterium, assembly GCA_046704085.1. Taxonomy (GTDB): domain Bacteria; phylum Chloroflexota; class Ktedonobacteria; order Ktedonobacterales; family DATBGS01; genus DATBHW01. The sequence continues at coordinate 7,878 of JBJKSJ010000046.1, forward strand.
CTGCTGGCTCTTTCAGCAGCAGGGCGGCGTGTTTGAGGTCGGCTGTCAGATGCCGGCACACCTGACGAGCCAGGGCCAGGAAGCGACGCGCCTGGAAGGCCGAAAGCGAGAGCGCCTCCGGCTCAATCGCGGGGATCAGCCCCCGGCGCATTGCCGCCATCCTGGTGAAATAGGCCGTTCGGACGCCCGTGGGGCGCACCCGGCCTTGCGCGGGGAGCGCGTGGTCTCGCGTCAGCGCCTGGCATTCCCAGACGATCTCTCCCCATCCAACGTTGCCAGTTTTCTTGTCATGCCCATTCGTTGCCACTGCACACCTCCCATAAACTCTGGCTTTCCCAGGGGCTAGCGTAACATGTCTGGCAACGAATATCTATTAACTGGTTGACAGGTTTTCAGTTGTGTATTGCATAAAGAAGTCGTTAGGTCCAGAAGATCGCTTTCCACTCTCTGGGGCGTTGTTCTCCTCTCGACCTGCGTTTAGGACGGGGCTTGACGCAGAAAAAAGCCGGGCGCCCAGCATATATTTCCTGGGCGCCCGGCGTGAGAAGGGGTCTTTAGGGATTAGAGGTCATTGGTGTTCCGCGTCGTGACGGAGCGAGCAAGCCGCATGTGATCATAGGCTTCCTCGAAACGTCCGTGATCAGCCAGGAACTTGCCATATTTTTCGTGCGCCCGGCCAATCAAATCCTTATCGCGGGTTTGATCGAAGGCCGCAATCGCCTCATGGAGCGCCTTCTCTGCCGCCTTATAGTCACCCTTGGCTTCGTAGGCGACGGCCAGAGTGAGGTGCAGTTGACCCTCCGTGCGGCGATCCTTGCTCTCCTTGACGACGGCTAAGCCTTCGCGGGCGGTTTTCACGGCCTGGTCATGCTCGCCCTTGACGTTGTGCATGGCCGCGAAATTCGCCAGCGCCGCGCCCCGCGTTGCCACGTCGCCCGTGCGCTCGGCTGCTCTAAGGCTCTGGCGGAGATTCTCCTCTGCCTCGTCGTACTGGCCCAGGTTGACCAGCACCTGCCCGAAGAGGGAACGAAGCTGGGCAGCCAGGCGCATATTTTCCTGTAGCTCAAAGGCTACGAGCGCCTTCTGCATGTTCGTCTTGGCGCGGAAGAGGTCGCCGCTGTCTTTATATGCCAACCCCAGACCCCAGTAGATGCCGCCCTCCGAAGTGAGGGTATCGACCTCGTTGGCCTGATTGCTGGCTTGCTCGTAGAAGCTGATCGCCTCTTGATGGCGGTTGAGCAGGAGGTAGTCGTGACCGAGGGCCATAAAAATGCGCAGTTTCAGTTCAGGGTCGCTGACCACGCCATCGCTGATGGCGATGAGACAGCGGCGATGGTATTCGATTGCCATTTCGGGCTGGCCCATCTCGTAATAGCAGCTTCCCAGGAAGCAGCGCAGCCGCTCGGCCATCTCCGCCAACTGCGCTTTTTGCGAGATCGGAGACTGCCCGCGCAGGTTCTCGGCCAGGTTCTGGCCTTTCTCCAGGGCAGCGATGGCCTCGTGATACATGCTGCTGAGCATCAAGGCCCAGCCCGATAACCAGTACCAACGAGGCTTTTGCATCATGCTCAATTCATCGAGCGTTTCCTGGCCGCCCAGCTTTGCCAGGGCAGCGGCAGGATCGCGGCGGCGAATCAAACCTTCAGCCTCGCTGAGCAGCAGGTTCAGGGTTTCCTCGCGCACCTGCCTCTCTCGTTCGGGAGTCGAGCGCATTGAGGCGGAGCTTTCAGCAAGCGTACTGAGATCAGCTTCGCTCTCGCCTAAGAAGAAGGAGACAGGCAGCCCCAGCCGCTCTGCCAGAATGCCGAGCGCCTGGATGGAGGGGGTCATTTTACCGCGCTCAACGGCAGAGATATACGACTTGGAGTAGGTTTCGCCAGCCAGTTGCTGCTGTGTTTTGTTTGCCGCAATGCGGGCGCTGCGCACGCGGTCCGAGATGGTCATCGTGTGGGCATGCAGGCTTCCAGTGCTTATCGGCGTGTACTGCTCAGAAGCCTCCTCCACCTTCCCAGGTGGCGCCGCGGGTTCATTGGTTGGAATACTCATGGGGTGTATGACTCCTCTTGATGTGCTGTGCCCCATTGAGTGGGGCGGAAAACAGGTCAGGCGCCCGTCGCGGAGAGCGGGTACTTGACTGTCAAAGAGTATAACCAGGCAATCTAAAGAATAAACCGAATGGGGCGCGTGCGTTAGTCAAACAATGGTAAAAGAGTGAATCGGTGGTAGCTTGCTTGAAAGTATGCTGCAATCCCCCGCTGCACAAGAGAACCCCTCTCCATTATAAACTCTATTTTAGAGCGTGTCAAGATGTATTGCCCCAAAATTGAAAATGTCCGAGAGATGCTTGTCAAGCATGTCCCATCTCGTCATTAGGAAAGCAGCATATGTCCAGTACTGATAGGCTCATCGGCTGTGTACATTCACGCACATGACACAAGAATCACTCTGTACAGCCGAGCCGTAGCGCAATGAGCAGAGGCAGCGGGGGCGTGTACCGCAGGCATCCTTGTCGGCCAGCGATACGTTGGCTGGAAGTCGGCGGTAGACACGGGCGGCCTCTCGCGTGTAAAGTATGCTCAGAATCCACTTGAGACGCTCGCTTTCTCCGAGACGAGTCGGGAGAGTTTGGCTGGACGCAAAAGTGCCTCCCCGAATGTGCTATGATAGCGGCTGAGAGATCGGAGCATCTCTTAGCCGCTATCATCCATCCAGGAGGCAAGTGAAGCAGATGAGCCTCGATCCGACACAGAAATCAGACCCTGAGCAGCAGGAGCCAGGCGCCCCTGAGCAGCCAGAGCCAGCCCCGCCAGAGCCAGCAGAGGCGCTCGTTCCAGAGCAGCCAGGGCCATATTATGAATACCAACCATCGGAGAACGCTGCCCCTGCCGGGGATGCCTATCCCCCTTATGGAAACGTTCCCCCTGCTGGCGATGCCTACCCGCCGTATGGCGCCCCCTACTATCCGCCGTATCCCTCCGGCGCGCCACAAGGGCTATATAGGCAAGCGCCCTTTTATGGCATGCCCCAGAAGCCTCTGCCGCTGATCGACGCCATTGCCCAGCTTCCGCTGCACTACTGGAAAGTCCTCAGCAAGCCGAGCGCGCGCGTGTTTGCCGAAGAATCGGGCAGGGCAAAGTGGGACATCACGCTGGTGCAGCTTATCGGCTACATCCTCATTGATGGCCTGCTGGGTTGGCTGCATAACACGCTCTACCCCCTTGTTATGCAGCCTGCCGTTCTCCCCGCCAATACCAACGGGTTGAGCCAGGCGGAAATTGACCAGATTCAGTCAGCGACCGTTGCCATTGCCAGCTTTATTACCGGCCCTGGTCTGTTCATCCTGGTGCCGCTCGGCTTTCTCTTGTACCAGGGCGTGGCCTTTGGCATCGCCAGAGCTTTTGGCGGGCGTGGAACCTTCCTGGCGCAGAGTTACAGTACCCTGCTCATCTATGTTCCCATCGGCCTGATCACGATTGCGCTCTCCTATATTGATCTCTCTTTCGGACCGCTGGGCATCATTGGTGGGTTGGTAGGGCTGGCGCTCGAACTCTATGGAATCTTCCTGAGCGTCTTTGCCATGATGGGTGTCCACCGACTTACCAGCGGCAAAGCCTCGGCAACCGCCTTGCTGCCCTTTGCGGCGCTGCTCCTGGTGGTCTGCTGCATCCTCACGATTGTGGTCTTCGTGATCGCCGGGAACGCCGTGCAGCCGTGAGTGCTGCAACGGGTCTTCGCTCGCGCCAGACCCCACCCCTGTCGGCAAGGAGGCTGGTAGCACTATTCCCGCCCTTGCCGACACGGAGGCTGGCGGTACAAGTGGCACTCTGGCTATGGACCGCGCCGGGGGGACATAAAGGGCAGGCGCCAGGGCTGCGCCGGGCCGGGTCGAGCCATGCTGGAGATCACCGCCGCGTAGAGGACATTCAGGACGACGATCAAGACCACCACCCAGACAAGCAAGGCGCCGCTTTTGATGATAGCGGTATAGGCGATTGCCATCGCCGTCAGCAGGATCACCGAGGTGAAGAGCAGGGCAAACATGGTTTGCGCGGCCCAGGTAGTTGTGACGCCAGAAGCCGCCCCCGCGCCAGTGGGCGCGCTGGGCCGGGGCGCCTGATAGGCTGGAGGCAGCGGCGGCAGGGTGGGCATATCCGTCGGCTGCGACCATCCGGGGGGCGGAGATTGCGCAGGGACGGCGCCTGCGCCCGCGTCCGACGCCAGCGGCAGCGGCGTCAGGGGCGGCAAGGGCGAATTGGCCGTGATGGGGGCCGTTGGCGGGTCGGATTCCAGCGGTGCCAGGTTGGGCGTGTCGTCGGCTGCTCCGCCCGCTGGCCGTGATCGGCCAGATGGTGATCGGGATGCTCCGGCCATAAAAACACCTCCTAAAATAATACCCATAATAATACTCATTCGCCTGAATGTACTATACACAAGATAGGTCAAGCTGTCTAGCCCTCCAGGCCAGAAACGCCCCGGAGCCCGTTCGATCAGTCGGCTAAAAGTACTATGCTGCTTCCCTGGCGCCTTGCTCTATGCTACCATACGCTGTGGAGCAAGGATGAGCCTTTCACCGCGCCGCGCCCCGATTTTCGGCGCTGCTGCACACGGCTCCGTGAGTATCCTGGCTCCCACTATGTATACAGTCGCCAGGAGTTATAGGTATGAAGCGTTCCTCTCCTCTTTTGCTTGCCTTCTGTGTTCTCATCCTTGTCTCGTCAGCCACCCTCTTTGATCCGAGCGCAAGCCACGCGGCATCCGGGCATGCAACCGCGCAGCACAAGCCGATTACCATTTTCCCTGCGCGCGGGCAATTGCAGAAGCAGCATGGCGCAGTAGATCCCAAAGCGGTCTATGGCTCAGGGGATCTGGTCTATCATGGGGGCAATGTCGAGAACAGCCCCCAGGTGTATCTGATCTTCTGGGGGCCAGGCTGGAGCAATAGCTCTCCCGATGTCCAGCTTATCACTCAGTATTTCCATGATGTGGGCGGGACTTCCTTTGAGAATATTCTGACTCAGTATTACGGCAGCGCGTATGCCATGCCCATTGCCAATACCCTCACGCTGGGTGGTGTCTGGATGGACGGCTCCACGCCGCCAACCGATCATACCTGTGGGAGCCATACAATTCAGGACTCAGCAATTCAGCAGGAAGTCAACAAGGCCGTCTCGACGAATGGCTGGTCAAGCGCTTTTGGCGCGGCCACCTTTTTCGTCTATACCCCCAACGGGTACGCGATCAATGATGGCTTCAATGAATGCTCTGAGCAGATTTTCTGTGGGTATCACAACTACATCGCTTCGCCGCAGGGACACGCCTACGCGGCAGTCCCTTACCCCTCTAATCTTCCGGGCTGCGGTGTACCAACCTCCCCGAATGGGGACATCTACGGCGATAGCCTGGTAAATATCTCTTCACATGAGCAATTTGAAGGCATCACTGATCCCGATGTCGCTTCCGGCTGGTATGATCAGCTCGGGTATGAGGTGGCGGATAAGTGTGACTTTGACTTCTCCTCTGGCTTGACCAGCCTGAACAATGGTGGCGTCTTTCTCGTCCAGACGGAGTACAGCAACGTCAGCAGCAGTTGCGTCAATACCTTTACCGCTGGCGCTTTCATGCGGACGGATCAACCGACCATCAACGCAGTGCTGCTGCCAGGGCAAAGCTGGACGCAACCCATGAACCTCAGCAACAGTGGCACCGCGCCAATGAACTGGACAGCGGGGGCATTGCCCTCGTGGGTCTCTGTGACCCCCTCTTCTGGCGCTCTTTCGCCGCACAGCGCCCAGCCGCTCACTATCGTCCTCACCGCGCCAAACAGCATGACCCAGACCTATACCACCAATCTGACGCTGAGCGCGGCAAACACGGTCAACGCGCCCTTCTCCATTCCGATCACGATGGAGATTGCCAACGTCTCCAGGCAGTGGTACTTTGCCGAGGGCTATACTGGCGGCGGCTTCAGCGAGTTCTTGACCCTCGCCAATACCAGCGGGTACTACGCGCACGTCCAGGTGAAATACCTCCTGGGGAGCGGCATGCCGATCATCAAAACCTATCTGGTGAATCCGAGCGCGCGCTATACCGTCAACGTGAACAACGAGATCGGCCCCAACCAGAATGTCTCGATGGTCGTCACGGCAGACGAGCCGATTGTGGCCGAGCGCCCGACGTACTTCACCTTTACGGGTCTGGCCGGCTACAGCATCCCTGGCGGCAGCGACGTGCTGGGCGCGACCAGCCTCTCGCAGAACTTTGACTTTGGCTACCTGGATACCACGCCGGGTCATGCCACCTTCCTGACGATTCTCAACCAGAACGCCAGCCCGCTCACGGCGACCATCCAGTACTTTGCTGCCAGTGGGAGTGCCCCCAAGCCGATCCAGCATACCGTCCCGGCCAACAGCCGGGGCACGGTCGATGTGAACGCCGAAGGGCTGGCCCCTGGTACGTATAGCGCGCTGGTCAATCTCTCCGCGCCAGGGCTGGTGGAGCGGCCCCTGTACCTGAAGGACGGCACCACTGGCTACACCGGCTCCGCCGATGTGGTCGGCGTGGCGACTCCGCTGACCGATTGGTACTTTGCCGAAGGCTACACCGGCAGCACCTTCGCTGAGCGTTATATCCTCTCCAATCCCAACACCAGCGGTGTCGCCAACGCCACCGTCACTTTCTTCCGCAGCAGCGGCGCGCCGCTGACGGCCAACGTCAGTCTTCAGCCAGGGGAGCAGAAGATCGTGGACGCCAACGCCCTCCTGGGGCTGAATGTCAACAACAGCGCGCATGTGAGCGCCAACCTGCCCATTCTGGCCGAACGCTTCATCAGCTTCAAATACACCGGGGTGGTGGGCAGCGGCGGCAGCGCCTCGATTCCCGGCGCCACCGACGTGCTGGGCGCGGCAGCGCCGTCCAACCTGTTCTATTTTGCCGAGGGCTATACCGGCAGCACCTTCGCCGAGTATCTGACCATCGAGAACCCCAGCGCGACCAGCACCGCGACGGTGCAGGTTTCCTTCCTGACCGGCGCGTACCCCGTGCCAACCGCAACCTTTGCCATCCCGCCCAGCACGCGCTTTACGCTGCTCACCAACAGCGTGCCCGCCGCTGCGAACTGGTCATTCTCCATGACAGTGGAGTCGAATGTACCCATCGTGGCCGAACGCCCGATGTACTTTACGTTCACCGGAGGCAAAACCGGCGGGAGCGATGTCGTTGGCTACCAGCCCCCAGGCGTGCTGCCCCCCTCCGGCTTGAGCGTCTATTTTGCGGGAGGTGGAAACACCGACTACCTGTATGGAATGGATGCCAGCACTGGCGCGACCCGCTGGAGTTATCTGTTGAACGGCCCCAACAACAACGCTCCTTCCGCCGTCGCTGTCGCCAATGGGGTGGCTTACGTCAGCTTGAATGTCAGCACGCTCAATCCGCCCGATGCGGTCTACGCCATCAAGACCAGCGATGGCTCGCTCCTCTGGAGTACGCCGATCAGTTACCCGTCGGCGCCAGCCGTCTCTGGCGGAGTGGTCTATCTCACCTCCGCGACCTATCCCGGCGTCTCCTATTCGCTGTACGCGCTCGATGCCAATACCGGCGCTGTCCTCTGGCAGCACCAACTCAGCGGCTACGCGGGTACGCCGGTTGTTGCCAATGGGGTGATCTATTACGGCTCAAATAACCATACCTTCTACGCGCTCAATGCCAGTGATGGCTCACTCCTCTGGAGCTATCAAAATACCGGCGGCTCATTTACGATGCCGGTCGTTGCCAATGGGACTGTCTATGTTGGCTCAGACGACCACAGCTTCTACGCGCTCAATGCCAGCACTGGCGCGCTCCTCTGGAGTTATCAGACGGGCGCCCAGATTTATACCACACCCGTGCTTGCCAACGGGGCCGTCTACTTCAGTTCGCAGGATGGTTATGTGTACGCGCTCAATGTCAGCGACGGGTCGCTGCTCTGGCGCGTGTCTGCGACCGCCGCATCGCTGGCCGCCGATCAGGGCATGATCTTTACCAGCTACAGCGGGCCTACCGGCTCCAGCGCCGTTCAGGCGTTCGACGCCAGCACGGGGGTGCTGCTCTGGAGCTACCAGACACAGTATGCCGGGCCTGTGGCGGCGGCCAATGGCGCGGTGTACTTCAGCGTCAACGGCAATACGCCGTCAGGGTATCTTTATGTCCTCCAGGAAAGCGATGGCTCTTTGCTCTGGGGCGCCTCTTCCTCGATCAGCACACCGCCAACGCTCGCGCCCTAGCGCGCTGCATTGCTGGCACGCCAGCGGGCGGTGGGATGCTCCCACCGCCCGCTGGCCCTGGCCTTCATCAATCTGGCTGAGATAAGACCAGGCAGACGCTTTACACGCCCCGCGCCAGCAGCTTCTGCACGCCAGGGAGGACAAGCTGGCGGAAGTGCGTATCCATCTCTTCAGGACTCAGCGGCATCTCCATTTCTAGCCACCATTGCAGCAGCGACAGAAAGGTTCCGACAACGGCCTGGGCCGTCACCGTGACGGTCAGGTCGGCGAGGGGCGCTGATAGGCTGCTGCGCAGGCGCTGCTCGACATATTGACTCAGGCGCGCGCGCAGCGTGCGCTGAAACAACGCTGCCGCGTGCCCACGCACCAGCGCCGGATAGATTTGGGAATACTCGTGAACGTGCTGGAACAGGCCCAGGCTGGGCAGCAGTGCGGCGCTATCTTCGGCGGCGGTGTCGATCTGGCGACTCAAGACCTCCAGCATCCGTTCGATCTGGTCGGCAAGGAGATCGTCTTTGTCCCAAAAGTGGGCGTAGAACGTCGAGCGCCCGACGTTGGCTCGGTCCAGAATATCCTGCACCGTCAGGTCGG
>JBJKSJ010000047.1:0-12655 GCA_046704085.1 Ktedonobacterales bacterium
CGTGCGCACCTGTCGGTACACGCCATCGGTGCAGATATTCGTGACCTCCTGGGCCGAGAGAATCTCGACGCCAAAGCGTTCGGCTTGCTGGCGCAAGCGGTTGGCGAAGTCCGCGCCGCTGACGCCCTCCGGGAAGCCGGGGAAGTTATCCAGCCGCTCGGTGATGCCCGCCTGGCCGCCGACGCCGCCGCGCTCGATCACCAGCGTGTCGATGCCTTCGCGCGCGGCGTAGAGCGCCGCCGTCAGGCCCGCCGGTCCGCTGCCCACGACGATCAGGTCGTAGAAGCGGTTCTTCGCCATCGTCTGAATGCCGAGTTTGGCTGCCAGTTGCGCGTTGGAGGGCTCAACCAGCGTCGAGCCATCCTCAAAGACAATCGTGGGGATGATGTGCTTGCCATTGTTGACCTTTTCGACAAAGGCCAGCCCCTCTTTGTCGCTGTCCACATCGATGAAATTGTAGTGGATTCGCTGCTCGCCAAAGAACATCTTGGCGCGTTTGCAATCGCTGCACCAGTGCGTGCCATACAGGGTAATGTTGGTGTGGGACATCGTCTCGTTTCTTTCCTCTCCTGATTGAGTCATCACCTTTGCCAGATAGTCTTGCCAAAGGCCCGTTCGTTACACGCGAGGGCGATGTCGTCGGATTGCTGGCCGAGCGGTCTCTACACCACCGAACGCGCAATCTCCTGCCAGGTTCTGCCACCGTCCGTCGTCTGGAGCAGGGTACTCACGTCCCCTTTTTGTACCCCGCCGCCCGGCTGCGGCAGGGTGCGCTTGCGATTATCGGTCAGCGCCCAGCCGAGCGTGGGCGAAACGAAGGTGAAGCCATAGAGGCGGGTAAAGGTGGTCTGGATCGGCGTCTGGGTCCAGTGTTTCCAGCCGTCGCTGGTGGAATAGAGCAGCTTGCTCGCCGGATCAACCGAGATGGCATGCTCCATGTCGATGAAGACCGCGCTGGTCACGTCAAACGGTACGGCAGTGCTGGTCCAGGTCTGCCCACCATCCCGCGTGCTGTAGATCAATGTCCCCCGGTCATATTGCGGCGCGGGGCCGCTCGTCAGGACGGGGAAGAGACCGTCCTGCTCGGTGAAAAAGGTGGGCGGCCAGATAGCCAGCGCCTCCGTCGGAAACGAGAGCGGAACCTGCTGCCAGGAGACGCCGCCATCATGGGTCACATACAGCCAGGAATAGCCCGAATGATCTGGATGCGAACTGGTGCCAATGAGCCAGCCAGTCGAGGGCGTGACAAATTGCAGGCGCGCGCTGGCGGCCAGGGGAGGAATGCCATAGCTATCATCGGTGGTTGTGGCGATTTGCGGAGTCGAAGGACCGCTGGCAACGCGCTGCCAGGTCTGGCCGCCATCGCTGGTGCGGTAGAGGGCGATCTGGCCGCCAATATAGGCGCTGGCAGGATCAGGGCCGGAAAAGTGATCGGTGGCAAAGACCCAGCCGTGCAGGGCATCCACGAACACGGGGGGAGTCTCCCGGTTGCGCGCCATAATCACCGAACTCTGCCAGGTCTGGCCGCCATCGCTGGTGTGAAAGATGCGCAGGCTCGATATTTGCGCCTGGCTGTCATATTCCGGCTGGACGACGGTCGCCACCGAGGCTGAATGAAAATCGGTGGAACAGCCCTCGCCAAATCCCATCCCCGACGGCTGGGTTGGGAGGCACTGCAACATGGTCTGCCAGTGGCTGCCTCCATCAGTGGTTTTCAGGATATGATAGGCGCCAGTTCCGGCAAGATCCCAACTGATGGCCCAGCCCGTATTGGCATCGATCATCTGCACCCTGGTCAAAGCCCCCGCCAAGGGAAGGGTAATTGGCTGATTGCCCGTCCCATGCGGTCCGCAGCCTGTCAGGAGGAGGAAGCCAAGAAAGGTGAGGGTTGCGCAGGGTGAAAGCATGCCCTGGCTGGCGTAAAACCTGCTCTCCAGAGCCTTGCCAATGCTGTTCATAGCGATTCCTCCGGCTGGTTTTTGTGCTGGACGATGTTCTCCAGAGTGCATGACGTTTGGTTCGTCAGGTTTGTTGCTGCCAGGAAGAAATACGTCGTCAGCCGGGGCTGGCAGCAAAGCGGCCTGTAACATTTTCCGGCCTCTCAGGACTGCTCTAGAAATGGGCTGCGCGCTCATCGGTCTGAGACGCGGCTTCTTGCTCTCTGAGCCGTTCTGGTCTATCATTAGATGGGCAAATAACGACACACTAGCATTGCCTGGTGAGGCAGAACTGAGGGAGGCGATACGATTTGACGATACCCCAGACAGAGACGCCAGCCCAGCCGACGCAGACGCCGCTGGATACGCTGTGCATCAACACGATCCGCATGCTGTCGGTGGATGGCGTGCAAAAGGCCAACAGCGGCCATCCGGGGACGCCAATGGGCCTGGCGCCCATTGGCTATACCCTGTGGAGCAGTTTCCTCAAGCATAACCCCGCCGATCCATCCTGGCCGGATCGCGACCGCTTTGTGCTTTCCTGCGGGCATGCCTCGATGCTGCTCTATAGCCTGCTCTTCCTGACGGGCTATGACCTGCCCCTGGAGCAGTTGCAGCAGTTCCGCCAGTGGGGCAGCCAGACACCGGGGCATCCTGAGCATGGCCTGACGCCGGGCGTGGAGACGACCACCGGCCCGCTGGGCCAGGGCTTTGGCAACGCCGTCGGCATGGCGATTGCCGAGCGGTTTCTGGGCGAGATTTTCAACCGGCCTGGGCATACGATTGTCGATCACTACACCTATGGCATATGCAGCGACGGCGACCTGATGGAAGGCATCTCGCACGAGGCGGCCTCGCTGGCCGGGCACCTGGGCCTGGGCAAGCTGATCTTTTTCTACGATGACAACCACATCACCATCGAGGGCAACACGGAACTGGCTTTCAGCGAAGAGGTGGGCCATCGCTTCGAGGCGTATGGCTGGCATGTCCAGCGCGTGGATGGCGCCAATCTGCCCCAGATTCGGGACGCGCTGAATAACGCGCGCGCCGAGACGCTGCGCCCCAGCCTGATTATCGCGCGCACGCACATCGCCGAGGGCAGCCCCAACAAGCACGACACCGCGGGCGCGCACGGCGCGCCGCTGGGCGTCGATGAGATCAAGCTGACGCGCCAGAACCTGGGCTGGCCCGATCAAGACTTCTACGTGCCCGATGAGGCGCTGGCGCTCTTCCGCCAATCCGTGGAGCGCGGCAAGGCGGCGCAGGCCGACTGGCAGCAGCGCTTCGAGGCGTATGCCGCCGTGTATCCTGATCTCGCCGCGCTCTGGAAACAGACACTCAGTGGCGACCTGCCGGAGGGCTGGGACGCCGAGATGCCCGTCTTCAAGCCGGAAGACCCGCCGATGGCGACGCGCGTCTCCTCCGGCAGAGTGATCAACGCGATTGCCGCGAAGCTGCCGACGCTGATCGGCGGCTCGGCGGACCTGGCCCCATCAACCGATACCTTAATGAAGGGCATTGCCGACTTTGGCGCGCAGCCCGCCGGACGCAACATGCACTTTGGCATCCGCGAGCATGCGATGGGCGCGGTCCTCAACGGCATGGCACTGCATCGCGGGGTCATTCCCTATGGCGCGACGTTCTTGATCTTCTCCGACTACATGCGTCCGCCCATTCGCCTGGCCTGTCTGATGGAGCAGCGCGTGATCTATGTTTACACGCATGATAGCATTGGTTTAGGCGAGGATGGCCCGACGCATCAGCCAGTGGAGCAGCTTTCGGCGCTGCGGGCGATTCCCAACATCACCGTCATTCGCCCCTGCGATGGCAATGAGGTGGCCGAAGCCTGGCGCGCCGCGCTCACGCGCACCACTGGCCCGACGGCCCTGGCGCTGACGCGCCAGAATCTGCCGCACCAGGACCGCCGTGTCTACGCGCCTGCCAGCGGGCTTCAGAAGGGGGCGTATATCCTGGCCGACGCGCCGAACGGCCAGCCAGACATGATCCTGATGGCCTCCGGCTCGGAGGTGGCGCTGATTACCGAAGCAGCGAAAAAACTGGCCGAACATGAGATCCACACGCGGGTGGTCAGCGTGCCCAGCATGGAGATTTTCAACCGCCAGCCCAAAGAGTACCGCGACAGCGTTCTTCCAGGCAGCGTGACGAAACGCCTGGCAGTGGAGGCGGCCTCGCCGATGAGTTGGTATCGCTACGTGGGGCTGGAGGGCGATGTCGTGGGCATCGAACGCTTTGGCGCGTCGGCGCCCTACAAGACGCTGATGGAAAAGTACGGGCTGACGGTGGAGAACGTCACGGCGCGCGCATTGCGGATGCTAGGGAAGCACGAACACGCCGAGCAGGTCGTGGAATCGGGCGCCACGCCCAGCGGCACACCCGTGCCGGGGCATGAAGCGACCAGTTAGGATGAGCAATGACCTGTGAGCATCTAAGCGCGCTGGAGCAAGAAATCCTGGCGCGTGGCGTCAAAGAAACCTGGCGCGGCCAGGCGTGGAGCGATCATTGCCGGGAGTGGGTCTATTTCAACTGCTACTTTGATCGCCCCGCCCTGCGGCAGCGGTTCCAGCTTGCCGCCTGTGTCAGCGATCACGAACATTTAGGCACTGTTGATGGGCAGGAAGCAGGATTCTTTTGCAACGAGTGCGAGGATGGCATCATGGGCCTGCATGCCAAGTACTCAGCGGGCCAACTGGTCTATCGATAGACGGGAAGGTTTTATAGCTTGATTGCTAGAAGGAGCGCGGGCTATGCGCGTAGCCGTAGGTATGGATCATGGGGGCTATCCTCTCAAAGAGTTTATTCTGGAGGAACTGCGCAAAGAGGGGCACGAGGCTATTGATGTTGGCGCGTTCAATCTGGAACCCAGCGACGACTATCCCGATTTTTCCAGGGCCGTCGGCGAGGCGATCTTGAGTGGGCAGGCCGAGCGCGGCGTGCTGGTCTGTGGCAGCGGTGTGGGCGCGGCAGTGGCCGCCAGCAAGATGAAAGGCATCCGCGCTTCTGTTTGTCACGATCACTATTCTGCCCACCAGGGGGTAGAACATGACAACATGAATGTCCTCTGCCTGGGGGCGCGCATCATTGGCCCAGAACTGGCAGCGGACTTGATTCGGGCCTTTCTGGCGGCGCGGTTCAGCGGCGAGGCGCGCCATGTGCGGCGACTGGAAAAGGTCAATGAGATTGAGGACGAGGGGAGATAGGCTGGCGGTTGAAACCGCGCCTGCGGGCGGCTATTGTTCGGCTTGTGGGCTGGCGGCAGAAGGCATAACATTAGCTTAGGGAAAATGCGTTAGACTCTAGCAAAGACAATACTGAACATGGGATTCTGAAGGGAGCAAATGCCTTGGCAAAGAATCCTTTGCAACAACTGCACGACATCGGTCAGAGCATCTGGCTGGACTACATTCGCCGCAGTCTGATTACTAGCGGCGAACTTGACCGCATGATTGCGGAAGATGCTATCACGGGCATCACCTCCAACCCTTCGATCTTCGAGAAAGCGATTGGCGGCAGCAACGACTACGACGAGACGCTGAATAAGTTGATCCGCGCCGACAGTAAGAAGACCGCTGGCGAATTGTTTGAGGCGCTGGCCGTCGAAGACATTCAGATGGCTTGCGATAAGCTGCGCCCTATCTACGATCAGACGAGGGGGCTGGATGGCTACGTTTCCATCGAGGTCTCGCCCCATCTGGTCCACGACACCAAAGGCACCATCGCGGAAGCGCATCGGCTGCACGATGAGGTCAACCGGCCCAACGTCCTGGTCAAGATTCCGGGGACCGACGAGGGCTTGCCCGCCATCGAGCAATGCCTTACCGAGGGCATCAGCATCAACATCACGCTGATCTTCTCGCTGGACTATTACGCGAAGGTCGCCAACGCCTACCTGAACGCGCTGGAGAAGCGCGCGGCGGCGGGCCAGCCGGTTGATAAGATTGCCTCGGTCGCCAGCTTCTTTGTCAGCCGCGTGGATACGCTGGTCGATAAGCTGCTGGAGGAGAAGATCAAGACAGCCAGCGGCGCGGAGAAAGAGAAGCTGACCGGCCTGCTGGGCAAAACCGCTGTCGCCAACGCGAAGCTGGCCTATCAGAAGTATCTGGAACTCTTCCACCAGGGCGGACGTTTTGCCCGCCTCAAAGCAAAGGGCGCGATGGCGCAACGCTGCCTGTGGGCCAGCACCAGCACCAAGAACCCGAAGTACAGCGACACGCTCTATGTGTCCGAATTGATCGGGCCAGAAACGGTCAACACGATGCCCACGCAGACCATCGAAGCCTTCAAGGATCACGGCAAGGTGGCAATCACGCTGACGCAGGGCATCGACGAGGCGCGCCGCATCCTTCAGCAGCTTGAAGAGGTCGGCATCAGCTACAAGGCTGTCACCGATCAGTTGGAAGACGAGGGCGGCAAGCTCTTCTCCGATTCCTTCGACACGCTGATGAAGACGCTGGAGGAGAAGCGCAACAAGCTGCTGGTCGGCATGGGCGGCAGCCATTAGACGAGGTAAAGGAGTTGGTATGGACGTTGCATTGATTGGACTGGGGCGCATGGGCGCCAACATGGTCCGTCGGCTGTCGCGGGATGGTCATCGAGTGGTGGCCTATAATCGCACGGCTGAAAAGACGAAAGAAATTGTGGCGGAGGGACATGGGGTGGTTGGCGCCTATTCGCTGAAAGAGGCGGTAGAGCAGCTCAAAACCCCGCGTATCGTCTGGCTGATGGTGCCTGCCGGGCAGGTAGTGGATGACCACATTGCCGAGTTGGAGCCGCTGCTCTCGCCAGGAGATATTATCATCGATGGCGGCAACTCCTATTACAAAGATTCGGTGCGTCGGGGCCAGGAGGTGACGGCGAAGGGCTTCCACTTCATGGATGTGGGAACGTCTGGAGGCGTCTGGGGTCTGAAGGTGGGCTACTGCCTGATGATTGGCGGCGAGAAGCCCATCTTTGAGCATTGCGAGCCAATCTTCAAGACGCTGGCGCCGCCCGATGGCTACGGCTACATGGGCGATCATGGCGCGGGCCATCTGGTTAAGATGGTGCATAATGGTATTGAGTATGGCATGCTGCAAGCCTATGGCGAAGGCTTCGAGATTCTCAATGCGTCGAAGTACGACCTGGACATGGAGCAGATTTCGCATCTGTGGAACCAGGGCAGCGTGGTACGCTCCTGGCTGCTGGAACTGGCCGAGCTAGCCTTCAAGGATGACCCCAAGCTGAGTACGATCAAGGGCTGGGTGGCCGATTCCGGCGAGGGCCGCTGGACGGTCTGGGAAGCGATGGAGCATGATGTGCCCGCGCCGATCATCACACTCTCGCTGCTGGAGCGCTTCCGCTCGCGCCAGGAAGAATCCTTCAGCGCGAAGGTGATCGCGGCGCTGCGCAATCAATTTGGCGGGCATGCCGTCAAGTCAGAGTAGATCGGCAGGCGAATGAATTCGCGCCTGAGGGCGGCCAGAGGTTGCCGCGCAACCCGCCTGCGCGGGTTAAGACGAAGCGGGGCGGAACGCTCTCAGGCGCGGTTTTAACCGCTAGCTGGTATCACTCAAGAAAGGAGCATGTATGGCCGAAAGCGCCGTTCTTACCAATCCACTGCGCGCGGGGATGCGCGGAGAGCGCACGCCCCAGCCCTGCGCGGTGGTCATCTTTGGCGCAACTGGCGACCTGACCAAGCGTAAGCTCTTGCCTGCGCTCTACAACCTGGCGCTGGAGAATCCCCTGCCTGCCGGATTTACGGTGATAGCTGTTGCGCGCCGCCCCATGACTAATGAGCAATGGCGTCAGTATGTCAAAGATGCGATCAATGAGTTTTCAAGGAACCGACCCGTCAACCCTGCCGTCTGGGAGAGCTTTTCGCAGGGGCTGTTTTACCATCAAACCGAGTTTCATGATCTGGCCGGATACGAGCGTTTAGGGCAATTATTGCATCAACTGGATCACGAGCGCGGCATCAATGGCAACCATCTTTTCTACCTGGCAACCTCACCCGAATACTATCCAGAGATTATTCACCGCCTGGGTCAGGCCAGGCTGGCGCGCAAAGAGGGGCACGGCCACAGTCTGGTGACCAGCCATCGTGGACGCAACCACACCAACCACCAGAATATCCAAGACGGCCACGATGGCGACGAATCAACAAATGGCGGCTGGACACGGCTGGTGATTGAAAAGCCGTTTGGGCACGACCTGGAGAGCGCCAAAGAACTCAACCGCAAAGTGCTGAAGGTCTTTTCCGAAGATCAGGTCTATCGCATCGATCACTACCTGGGCAAAGAAACCGTGCAGAACATTCTGGTCTTCCGCTTCAGCAACGGCATCTTTGAGCCGATCTGGAATCGGCGTTATATCGATAACGTCCAGATCACGGTGGCCGAGCAGGTCGGCGTCGAGGGGCGCGCGGGCTATTACGAAACCTCCGGCGCCATTCGCGACATTGTGCAGAACCATATGATGCAGTTGCTGACGCTCACCGCGATGGAGCCGCCGGTTGGCTTTGAAGCTAACGCGGTGCGCGACGAGAAGGTGAAAGTGCTGCACGCGATCCCGACGCTTGATCTGGTTGAGGTGAGCAAAAACACGGTGCGCGCTCAATATGGGAAGGGCTGGGTCAATGGTCAGCTCGTGCCGGGCTACACCGAAGAGCCGGGCGTCTCGCCGAACTCCACCACCGAAACTTACGTCGCTATGAAGCTGGAGGTTGACAACTGGCGCTGGGCTGGGGTGCCTTTCTATCTGCGCACAGGCAAACGCCTGGCGAAGCGCATCACCGAGATCGACATTGAGTTTAAGCGCCCGCCGTTCATGCTCTTCAAGAACACCAACGTTACGGAACTCCAGCCCAACATTCTCTCGATGCGCATCCAGCCGGACGAGGGTATCTCGCTGCGCTTTGGCGCCAAAGTGCCTGGCGGGGTGATGCGCATTCGGGGCGTCAATATGGAGTTTCTCTATGGCTCGGCTTTTGCGGGAGAACCCCCAGAAGCCTATGAGCGGCTCTTGCTCGACTGTATGCTTGGCGATTCCACCCTCTTCACTCGCAGCGACGAGACTGAAGCAGCCTGGGCCATCATCACCAGCATCCTGGATGGCTGGGATTACCAGCCAGTCAAACATCTTCCCATTTACGAAGCAGGAAGCTGGGGTCCAAAGGAGGCTGATGTGCTGCTGGAACGCGGCGGCAGAGACTGGAGGAGACTATGAACGCTGAACCCACGCGGCAGGACGTGTTGGCAGTGAACATTCAAGCCATTGAAGTCGAATGGGCGAGGCTCTGGAAGGAGTCTGCGGCGGCCACACAGGCCAATGGAGGCTATCCGGCCACGCGGAACAGCGTTTTGAATCTGGTTGTCTTTACCCAGCGCGTTGCCACCGCCCAGGCAGTGGACAACGCGCTGGATGAACTCAACCAGCACCACCCGGCGCGTGTGCTGCTGCTGGTCGCAGAACTCGATCTTCCAGAGCAGCAGATGCAAGCCTGGATCGATCTCTCCGTGTATAAACAGCCGCAACGCCGGGGCCAGAGTGCCAGCGAGCAGGTGATGATTGAGGCCAGAGGCGCGGCGGTGAACTATCTGCCCGGCGTGGTGCTGCCGCTGCTGGCGGCCAACCTGCCGGTCTTTACGTGGTGGGCAGACGCCCCGCCGATGGAGCATGCCATCTTCGAGCGCCTGGCGGCTGTCAGCGACCGAGTGATTGTCGATTCGGCGGAGTTCCCAACCATCGGTGAAAACTTTCTCACGCTGGCGCGCATCTCGCGCAGTCGGCAGTACCGCGCGGCGGTGAGCGACCTGAACTGGCAACGCTTTGCCCCCTGGCGCGAACTCACTGCCCAATTCTTTGATATGGCCCCCGTTCGGCCCTACTTGAAAGGCATCTCGCAGATGGTGATTGAGTACGCTGGCGCCGAGACCAACGGGCACACGGTGGGCGTCTCTAACCCCGCGCAGGCGCTGTTCTATATCGGCTGGCTGGCGAGTAAGCTCGATTGGAGCGTCGTGCCCGGCCAGCAGCGGCACAGCGGCGACACCTATCACCTGACGCTGCGCTCGCGCGAGGGGCAGATCATCCACGCGGAGATTCGCCCGCGCAGCGTGGCGCCAAAGAAAAAGCCACTGCTCATCACCAGCCAGCGGCAGGTGGAAGAGGCCACGCCCGAACCCAGCCCGACCTGGATGGTCTCTCAAACAGTCGCGGGCGCGCTCAGCACACTGCGCATTGAAAGTACGTATCAGGGGCATGTAGGCGTCTTCAACATCCGCCGCTCGGCGGACTACGAGCATGCCACGACTTCTTACACCGTCGATGGCGCCCCCTTGGGTCAGAACCGCACGGTGCATCTGGATTCGATTGGGCGCAGCGAACTGGTGCGCGCCGAATTGGAGAGCTTCGGGCACGACGACGACTTTGAGGATGCGCTCAGCGTCGCCGGGGCGCTGGCCGGTTAGATCGCGCGCAGGAACGAGGTGATCAGGTTCGCCAGTTCCATCGGCTTGTGGAAGGGCGCCTCGTGATGGGTCTGCTCCATCACCTGCACCCGGCAGTAGCGAAGATTTGCCATTGCCTCCGGCAGAAAGCGTTCGTTCATCTCCAACTTCTGGCTGCGCAACTCTTTTGGGAAGCTGCTGGGCAGTTCCGTCACCACCACCAGCGTGGGGCAGGTAATGTGGGGATAGAGCGTTGTCGGGCGATAGCGCCACATGCTTTGCAGCGTTTGCTCCCAGGCATCGGAGGTCATACACTCGCGCACGCTGCCGTCCGGCTCGCTCAGGACCGTCGTTGTCAGCGCCTTCGCCACCTCTGGACTCCAGAAGAGGTCTGCGCCCACGCGCTGGGCTTCCAGGTAATCGCTGAGCGAGGGATAGCGCCAGGTGATCGACTCCATGCCCTGGGCAAACTGCTCCCAGGTCTCTCCTTCTGCTGACCAGATGCCGCCATCGACGAGGATCAGCTTATTCAAGAGGTTGGGATAGATCGCGCCGAGCGCCAGCGCCACATAGCCTCCATACGAATGACCGACGACGGCGACCTGCCCTGGACAGACTGCCTGGATAAAGCTAAAGATGTCTTCGGCGATGGTACGCAGATCGTAGCCAGTGGCCGGGTGATCGCTGCGCCCGCGTCCGCGCAGATCGGGGGCGAGAACCTCAAAGCCGGCCTCGGCCAGATGCGGCGCCACCAGGTCCCAACAGTGACCGGAAGCTAGCCCGCTGTGCAGCAAGATGATTGGAGACCGCCCGTTATTGCCGTTCTCACTGGCCCATTTGACGTAATGGTGCCGTATCCCGTTGGCAGTCGTGAAGAGATCGACGCCAGTATCGAGCATGTTCATTGTTTGTCCCTCGCCAGGAGCCGCGTCAGCGTTTCAGTGATGACAGTATCCAGGTTAGCTCTCCTGCGGCCAACTTCCCACGCCTGCCCAGCCAAATGTTATCATGGCCGAAAGCGCGCCAGATGTCAAGCCTGCCTTTGGGCGTTTGCGGAACTTTTTCGTCCTGAGCCACGTAAGATCAACGGCGACAGATACCCTTTAGCTCTTGATTTTTATTGCGCCTTCCTGTATAGTCTGTATAGCATTTTGTTATAAAGCACCAACACAAAGCAAAAGATCAGCGCGGATGCGCTAGATGAGGAGTGACACTGACCACATGGCAGAGTTTGCGATTCGCACGGAACACCTTTCGCGCAACTTTGGCCCCATCCACGCCGTCGATGCTGTCTCCCTGGATGTGCCAGCGGGCATCGTTTTTGGCTTTTTGGGACAAAATGGGGCGGGCAAAACGACCATGATCCATCTCCTGCTGGGCCTGCTGGAGCCATCGGACGGCCAGGCAACCGTTCTTGGCTTCGATACGCGCCGACAGGCCAACCAGATTCGCGCCCGCACGGGCGCGCTGCTGGAGTTCAACGGCCTCTACGAGCGCATGAGCGCCGAGGACAACCTGGACCTGTATGGGCGCATCTATCATATGCCCGCCGCTGACCGGCGCGCGCGTACCAAAGAATTGCTCATCCACCTGGACCTGTGGGACCGCCGCCGCGATCAGGTCAGCAAATGGAGCCGGGGAATGAAGCAAAAGCTGGCGGTAGCGCGGGCGCTCTTTCATCGGCCAGCGTTGATCTTCCTGGATGAACCAACCTCCGGTTTTGATCCGGTGGCCGCTGCCGCGCTGCGCGATGACCTGGCCGGGTTGGTCAAGCGCGAGGGCGCGACGGTCTTCCTGAATACGCACAATCTGACCGAAGCCGAACGGCTCTGCGCGCAGGTCGGCGTCATTCGCCAGGGCAAATTGCTGGCGCTGGGCAATCCCGATGAACTGCGCTTCAAGCAAGGCGGCCAGCAGGCCGAGATCGTCGGGCGGGGCTTCAGCGATGATCTGCTGGCCCTTTTGCGCGAGCGGCCAGAGGTCGCCAGCGCCGAGGTACAGAACGGCCATCTGATCCTGGGGCTGCGCGGTCAAAGCGAGGTTGGACCGCTGGTGAGCCTGATTGTCCGGCAGGGTGGCGAAGTGGAAGAGGTGCGCAAGGGCGCGGCCAGCCTGGAAGATGTCTTCTTGAACTTGATGGAGGAGGACCGCTGATGAGCGATATATTCACGATCATCTGGAAGGAATGGAAGGACGCGCTTTTTCAGGGTGGCTGGCGGGCCTGGATTCGCCCGGCCCTCTTGATCGGCATTCTGGGCGTCGTTGAGCCATTGT
>JBJKSJ010000048.1:0-17341 GCA_046704085.1 Ktedonobacterales bacterium
TGTGGGCGAAGATCTGGCGCACGCCATCCTCGATGCTGACCAATCAACCGAGATAGGCATCGTGGCGCAGCGCGAACGAGTTGCGCTCCTGAAACAGCACCTTCAGCGGGCGCTGGATGATGCGGCCCAGGACCACAACACGACCCTGAAGGCAGCCATGCACAATCTGCTGGGAGTTGCCGACGCGCTGGTCAAGAAGAGCGTCTGGATTGTCGGCGGCGATGGCTGGGCCTACGACATCGGCTATGGAGGTCTTGACCATGTGCTGGCCTCTGGCCTGAACGTCAATATCCTCGTGCTTGATACCGAAGTCTACTCGAACACAGGCGGGCAAGCCTCGAAATCCACGCCACGTGCGGCGGTTGCCAAATTTGCAGCGCGCGGCAAGGGCATGGCGAAAAAAGACCTGGGATTGCTGGCGATGGCATATGGCACTGTCTATGTCGCGCGCGTCGCTATGGGCGCCGACGACCAGCAGACGCTGAATGCCTTCCTTGAAGCCGAGGCGTATGATGGCCCATCGCTGATTATCGCCTACAGCCACTGTATTGCGCATGGGTATGACATGGCCCAGGGACTGGCGCAGCAGAAGCGAGCCGTCCAATCGGGATATTGGTTCCTCTATCGCTACAATCCCAGGCTGCTGGCCGAGGGCCAAAATCCGCTGCATATCGACTCAAAAGCGCCATCGCTGCCGCTGGAAGCATTTGCCTACAACGAGACGCGCTATCGCATGCTGACCCAGAGCAACGCGGAGCGCGCCGAGACGCTGCTGGAATTGGCCCAACATGACGTGCGCCAGCACTGGAACTTGTATCAGCAATTGACAACCCTGGCACAGCACGACGGCAAACAAGAGGAGGAGTGAGCATGGGAACGCCTGATCTGACAACAACCTACCTGGGGCTGCATTTGAAGAATCCGCTGGTGGTTTCAGCCTCACCCCTGTCCAAGAAACTCAGCACGGTGTGCCGCCTGGAAGAAGCGGGCGCCTCGGCTATTGTCATGTACTCGCTGTTTGAGGAACAGATTACCCATGAAAGCCACGAGCTTGATTACTACCTCAGTCTTGGCTCCCACAGCCACGCTGAGGCGCTGAGCTACTTCCCCGATCTGGACCACTATAACCTGGAGCCAGACGCCTATCTGGACCACCTGCATCGTGTTAAGCAAGCGGTACACATACCAGTCTTCGGCAGCCTCAATGGCATTTCACCAGGGGGCTGGATCGACTACGCGGGCAAGATCGAACAGGCGGGAGCCGATGCGCTGGAGTTGAACTGCTATTACCTTCCCACCGAGATGGACATGAGCAGCGCCGAATTAGAAGATGTCTATCTTGATTTGGTCAATGCGGTGCGTGCTACCATCAAGATACCGCTGGCGTTGAAGCTCAGTCCCTTTTTCACGGCCTTTCCCCATGTAGCGAGCCGTTTTGTTGAGGCAGGAGCAGATGGGTTGGTCCTGTTTAACCGCTTTTATCAGCCCGAACTGGATTGTGAGGCGTTGGAGGTCGTTCCCAATCTTGACCTTAGCACCTCGCATGATTTGCGCTTGCCCCTGCGCTGGATCGCGCTCCTCTATGGACGACTCGAAGTAGATTTCGCTCTGACCAGCGGGGTGCATTCAGCCCAGGATGTCCTCAAAGCGATCATGGCGGGCGCCAACGTCACGATGATGACCTCTGAATTACTGACTCACGGGATTGATCGCCTGACCACGATTGCAGCGGACCTTCGCCAGTGGATGGAGGAGCATGAATACGAGTCGGTGGCCTCCATGCGCGGGAGTATGAGCCAACGCGCGGTTGCCGATCCAGCCGCCTTCGAGCGCGCGAATTATATGAAAGTGCTCAATTCGCTTGATCGCTCTCTGCTATGAGCGCTTTAACGGTCGTGTTACTTTGAGCAACGCTCCAGGCTATTTGGCTGCGCTCTACTTGCAACCAAACGGGCAGGAAATAAGCAAGGGATCGTTACACACCCAGGGGGTATTTATGGAGAGCGAAGAATACGGCGCGCCTTTGTGGCGCGCCGGAGATATTGTCCCGGCAGGAACGTATCTGCGCGTGGACGATCACTCCTATCGGTTAATTGTTCTGAAAGAGCAAGGCCAGCTTCCGGGAAGCTGTGATGGGCATGTTGCTGTTTATTGCCAGGCGCCTGCTGTGTGCTTGATAGACGTGTTGGTTGAGAGGAGTCGAACTCTCCACCATGAGCAAGCCAGCTAAGATAGCTGGTTGCCTGTTATAGATGAGTGACGGCTGGCTCAGCAAAAGAGCCAGCCGCTGCTGCTGCTGTTTTCTTGAGCAACTGGACCAGGCTGGTCAGCGGCGCTTTGGCATTGCAGAAGATCATCATGGTCTTCTTGCCATAGAAGAGTTCGTTGTCTTCGCTCCTCTGTGCGTTGCTGATTGTCGCCTGGCTGTTTATCTCAAGCTGACAGATAGCTACTACCCGCTTTGTTCTTCAAGCGGCCAACAAGGCAATTCCTTGCTATTCTGGCTTCTGGTCAGCATCCTACCATAGCAAGCTTGCAGTGATATTCTCCAGAATATAGCAGAGGTTCCCACGCCAGCGGTGTGAGATAGGCGCAATCAGGCCACACCAGAGCCAGCGCAGGCAAAGGGAGTTACCGACTCTGGTATAGCCTGATGATCGTGCGAGAAGCACTTTGTCGGTGTTAGGGATATCCATGTTCGCCAGCAAGTCGGTGAGCGCTTGTTGAAGGCCAGTAATCGCAGCCGTGCGCCGCTGGCCGCGCGCAAGCCGGGCCTCGAGCGCTGCAATCTGGCGCTGCTTTGCGGCGGCCAAGACGTTCTGGAGCGGAGCGCGCTGGCACTTCCCGGCGGCGCTCGTGGCGGCCCTGCTGCTTTCGACGATTTCGATTGCCGAGCAGGTGCTGTATCCGAGTTTTTCGACAAATAACAACGGCTGATCTGTTTGTTATACACTTAACCGTAAACACGGAATACTTCATGCATCGTGAAGATGCGCGAAGGACAGTTATGAAAGCCAATGGACACACAAGGAGGCGCCTTTGCTCGCCTCTCTTAAGCAAAGATCATCACTAAACTGCTGGTAAACCTGGGAGGGGTCCGAATGTCTCTCACATCAGGGCGAGGGCATCTGCCTTGGCAATTTCCCAGAGCGGCACAATTCGCCTGGATCTGGCGCCAGAAGAAAGTGCGCCTGGTCGCATTGGCGGTGTTGCTCTTGATTCCTACCCTTTTTATCCTGGTTGAATTGCTCCAGGGATTGATGCTGTATAAGCAACTATCCAATCAGATGCAAGATGGGGTCAATCATCTCCAGGCGGCAGTGCATGTTTTTGAGAGCAAGACCAACGACGGAGTGGCAGGCTATTTTGATACCGGGCGCCTTAGTCAGGCACAGCAAGAAATGGCTCTTGCCCATGTTGATTTCGCTTTAATGAGCCAAGAGCTTGATCAGAATGACCTTCTTTCTCTCGTCTCCCCTCTCTGGCCCACACAAATACAGTCAGCCCGTGCGCTTGCTCATATCGCAACGGATGGAACCACTGCTGCACAACAAGTTCTCAAAACGATGGGAGAAATTGCGCCTACCATCCTCCTTACTCTCCAAAACAGCCCAGCCAGTACAGCGCCTGCACCGCTCCAGCCGTTTCTCACGCCCACCTCCTACCAGGAAATCACGACGACCCTGAATACGCTCGCGCCACTGGTTCATCGTATGGCTAGCGCTGCGCAGGGAATATCGCTTGATTCCTTACCGATCAGCAGTAAGCAGCGCGAGTTGATGGCATCCATGCTGCCGCTGCTGCCTGTGCTTGATACGGTCCTCCAGCAGCAGAGTAAGTTCCAAGAGCCGCTTCGGTGGCTGCTAGGGATTGACCATCAACGAGACTTCCTAATAGAACCGATGGATAGCGCTGAGTTGCGCGCGACAGGTGGTTTTACTGGTCAATTTGGCGATCTGCTGGTGAATGGCGCGCATACGGGGCCAGTGAAGCTTGCAAATATTGGCCTTTACGAAGAGGATCTCACTTACGAAGGTTCTCCTCCTGATCCCACCGTTTACCCGAAAGTTCAAGGCCAGCAAGCTCCGGCGCCTTACTCAAACTGGTGGCCGATTCCAAACTTTGGGATGCGCGATGCCAATGTCTCTGCTGATTTTCCGACCTCTGCCAGGATCGTCATGGATCGGTATCGCTATGAATTTGGAAGAACGGTTGATGGGGTGCTTATGTTTACCCCTGCTTTCATCCAGCAGGTCTTAGATGTTACCGGGCCAATCGCCATTCCCGCCTACAAACAGATCGTGACCGCGCAGAACCTGGAAGATTTGCTGCACTATTATCAACTGAATAATGCGGGGATTACCCAGGAGGAAGTGGTGGAGCATGTCAACGACTCTCAGGTCGCCCGCAAACTCTTTACGCAACGAGTGACAACGGCGCTGATCGAGACCGTGATGCAGCTTCCATTGAACAAAATGTTTTCCCTGGCAAATGAGATGCTCCAGTCGATGAAAAGCAAAGATTTGGAGATCTATGTCACCAACGCTCAAGTTGAGTCCTTGATTGGCATATACGGGTCAACCGCTTCGCTGGATCGCTCAACTACCCATGATGGGCTGTATATTGTGCAATCGAATTTGAGCGCAAATAAAGCCTCCCAATATGTGACAACGAGTATTCAGGATACTATTACACTGGATCAGCGCGGAGGCGCTACCCATACGCTGCATATGACCCTGGCCTATCAACAAACAGGCGATGTCTATGGTCTAGATACCTATCGTGACTACGTGCGTGTGTATGTGCCAGAAAATAGTCAGTTCCTTAGTGGAAACGGCTTTGAGCAGTATGACCGTCCTTATTGTGGAGATGCGCAATCAGGCTATCGCCTCTGCCAGCCCAATGTCTACGGCAATGGCTCGCTGATCTGCTCAGCACCGATAGAGATCGGCTTTGCCGCCTCCTATTTGGATGATCCGTATGCAGGCACAGACCATCCGCTTGATAGGATCGGCCCGCCGCAAAATCAACAGAGTGATGAGGCGGGGCGCGCTATGTTTGGTGGCTGGGTGGTCATTCCGAAGAACTGTACGATGAAAGTGTCGCTTTCCTGGTATGTGCCCCCGCTGAGTGAGCAACCATATCGTCTGCTGGTCCAGGCTCAGGCTGGCATTACCTTCTCACTTGAGCTTACCATCGAGTCCGCTATAGACGGATGTGCCCCCCATCAAGGCGATAGGCAGCATTTCTCTCAGGTCATGTCCGGCGTAGACCGCTCCTTTTCTTTTAATAATCAATGCTGAACCCACCTTCCGCCTATCTCCTTGCTCAACTGACTCTTTCGTTAAGGGCGTTTTAAGGGATACAATGGCTACAGAAGGCGTGGTGGAGGCCCTTCCTTCCGGGGTGCCATTTACTAACTGGGCATGATGCTCTGGGCGTGGGTCATCAACGGCGATGTCTGCTGCCTGTTTTCCGCTGACAGCGGTGTTCGTCGTCATCCTCGCCTGGCGAGGGGCTGCGGAGTCACTGCGTACCCGAGGAGCCAGTGGAGTTTCAAGCCGAGCCGGTATGCACACCAGGGGAAGTGGAGAGTACGCGGTTGACCTGAGCCGAGCGTAATGACGACTGTGACGAGCGGGACTGTTGAGCCTGATAGGGAGGAGTAGGTCATGAACGAGGAGCTATCAACGACGGTCTTGGCAGAACTGCGGGAGCAACTGCTGGAGCATCACCAGCGCCTGGAGATCGAGATTGGTACTCTGCGTCGCGCAGAGGGCGTGGGAGGCAAGCAAAGCGACGATCCCAGCACCGAACTCAAAGGGGATCAAGGCGATGCCAGTATTGAGATGGAGGCATGGGCTATTGCTCGCCAGGAGGAGGTCAATCTGCGCGAACAACTGGCCGAGGTGGAGCATGCCCTGAGCAAATTCGTGCTGGGCACCTATGGCCGCTGTGAGCGGTGTAGCCAACCGATCCCGCTCGCGCGGCTGCGCGCGTTTCCTGAGGCTCGTTATGATGTGATCCATCAGGCGGAGGTGGAGGAACAGGTGCGCGGCACGCTATGAGCCGACAAGACGGCCCAAAATGAGCGAGTGTGCTAGGCTCCTGTTTGATCCACAGATGCAAGATCGCATTGGGCGCACGATCCACTGTTGCGGCCCGAAGTTGTCCCGTCGCTAGGGAACAACGTGAGCAGCTTCATCGGGCCACCCCGCTTGTATTTCTGCGCCTGGCAGAAGGGCTGCCCTTGCGGTTGTCATGAGGAGTCGGCTTGGGGAATGGCTTGATAAGTAACCGCTTCATGCTCGCACCACACCTGGAGCCCCAACGACTCGCCGAGCCGATAGGAGCGTTCAATCGCTGCTTGCTTTTGCTGCGTAGACGGGTTCTGATGCTTAACCCCTCCATACCTGCCGCAACGCAAGCTGATGCCAGTCTCGCACCAGGGGTGGGTCTTCTGCCAGGTAAAGCCGACTCGTATACACACAGGTGAAGGTTCTCGCCTGCGGCAAGCTATCTGGGGCGGCTCGCAACGCTCCAGCGAGCGTGGTGAGTGACCAGATGCCGGTGCTATCGGTTTGGCAATCTGGGGAGTGGCACAGTTCCGCTACGATGCGTGCCCATCAGGCTGCACTATAAATTCCTGGCCCGCTCTGCGGGGCCGATCATCACAAGCCCCTCGCTTTAGCGCTGACTTTTATACACCATGTACAAACGGAGCTGAGCCGCGAGATGAACGCCCTCCAGCAGGGTCTGGACCCGGAGCCATCCGGCCCACAAGGTCTTCCAGCCAGGCGGGCCATCGCGGCGACGGGCGAGGTAGCCACCCAGGCGGGCAACCTCTCGCCAGAAGACCTGGGTAGTCATGCGGGAAGGATCCAGTCCAGCCTGTGCGGCGACCACCGTGAGCAAATCGGCTGCGATCCGTTCGCTGGCCAGACGGTCAGGCTCACTTCGGGCAAGGTCTCGCAGTTGCAGCAAACAGACGGCAACTGGAGAAAGCAACCCCAGCAAGCGGAAGAAACGCTCAGCACTCTGGAGTTGGCGTTGCTCAACGCGGCACCCGGTTTTGAGGCACTGGTGATAGTCTTCCACGACCCAGCGATGTCCATACCAGTCTACCCGCTCCCAGGCTTGCGCGAGGAGGTGGGTAGGCAGCGAGGTCAACAAGATCCACTCCAAGGGTGCCTCTCCCTGTGGAGCTTCCTCTTCCCAGAGGCGAATGACCTACACAGAGAGAGGCTGCTTGTTGGCTCGTGGCTCGTTACGCGGTGGCAAGAGCGTCACCGGTCCGAAAGAAAGCTGGATATGCGTCGAACGGGCTGGTCTCCCATGACTGGCAGGCACCTCAAATGGACGACTTTGCTGGCTGGGCCAGGCTCGTGCCTGCTCAAGCAGATAGCCAACCTCTTCATCATCGTTTTGGGTTCGTCGATTCTGGGCAGCCCGCACCAGAAAGTGGGTGTGGGTCGCTCGGCAGGCCTGAAAGCAGTCGAACATATCCGCTCCACGATCGCCGCCATGAACGATGCACGTCTCGCAGGGGAAGCTTCCCATCTGGTTGACCAGGCGCCTCCACACATCGGTTTCGCGGTCCTGGCGAAAACGACGCTGGCTGCGACGCTCGCTCGCCGGGGCAGGCGTGCGTACAAACGGTTCCTGCAAGGCGCATCCCAGCACAGCTCGACTTTGCGGCAAGACCGCCAACATCGTCTGTAGATAAAAGCCGCTCCCTCGTTCATTGCCCACCTGGCCCAGGCCACTGATGCAAGCACGATGACTCAAGTCAATCTCTGTCGTGTCTTGGACCAGCAGGACAACGGGATGCTGACAGATCGCTTCTCGGGTCTGCTGCCAATGGGGTTGCAGCAGGGCCGCAAAGGTGACCTCTGGCTCATCCAGCAAACGATACAAGGCGATGACCTCTTTCCAGGTCTGCATGTGGCCAGGCAAGGAGGCCGAGGCATTGGCTGCCATCTGTTCGGCCACCTGAACGGCTCGTCGGGTTCGACGCGCGTCTTTCAGTTGGCTGGTTCCAAACGTCTGTTCTGCCCAGAGCCGGGGCTTCAGTATCTCTTCGGTTCTCATGGTCCGATTCTATCAGATTCTGAGTTGTGTATAAAAGTCAGCGCTTTAGCGAGGGGCTTGTCTAATTTGTGTAGCGCTGCAATGATACGCGCGGAAGATGAGGTTATGCCTGGATACCATTCGTTGGCATAAAACTTGCCAGTAGCATCCGACGCAAAAGAGCCAGGGGGTGTAGGGAGTATCACGCGAACGAAACCTATCTCTGATCTGAACATTTGCGCTCTCTCGTGTTGCACTTGTCACATAAGAATGGCTGGTAACTCTAAGCAAGTTGAATGAAGTAGATCATCTGGATGAGTTATGAAGGTGAGTCCAAGAATATGCTTCAATTACTCATGACTCCCCAATCACTCTATGAAACTGGATTGGCTGTTTCTGCTGTTCAAACGCATTTACTCAGGAAATGGCATACCCGTAGTCCCCTGCCTCCTCGCTATGAACGGCATGCCACATCGTCTGTAGGGAAGCGTTTACTGGTGCTGCTACCTCCGCTCTCTATTCTCGCGACGTAGCCAAGGCTGGTTTCCCCCTCAGGCCCTGGCCTGAGGATGGACACGCAGCTCTCTTCCAGGCAGGCTGTTTAAAGTAAGAGTTCGGCTCATCCCGGCTGTTTTCACTTGGAATGAGTCTACTATACGAGCTTGAAAGCATCGCATCTATCAAAAAGCTGCTTAACTATTACGCTTTCAATTAAAAATTAATACATAAGTTTATAAGTTTATCAGAAAAGAGACAACGATGGCTGCTGAAGCATCACCCTCTCTGCCATTAGGGGCGGCTGCGCCAAATGAGAGTACATTTTCACCCTCTCCCGTGGGAGGAGCGTATCCCGTCAGCGTAGTCATTCCTACACTGAATGAAGCGACGAATATTGCTCATCTGCTGATTCGGCTGGATCAGGCTTTAACGTCGGCAGGTATCTACTACGAAGCGATCATTGTTGATGATCACTCTACAGACGGCACGCCTGTGGTTGTCGAAACTGTTGCCAGAGAACGGAACCTCCCTGTCCGTGTTTTGATTAAACAAGGTAAGTCTGGCAAATCCTTCTCACTCATGGAGGGCATCGCGGTTGCCCGATTCGATGCTCTGGCGATTATTGACGGAGACTTGCAGTATCCGCCGGAGGCATTGCCGGAAATGCTGCGTCAACTGTGGTGTGCCGATATCGTCGTGGGTGATCGGCGCAAGAGTTACGGAGATGTGAGTCGCTTGCGAGGCACTCTGAGCCATATCTTCACCGATTGGATCGTCAACTGGCTCTTTACCCTTGATACTGATATGCAGTCGGGGTTAAAAGTCTTCCGCCGCACTGCCTATGAAAGCGTCGTTTCCCAGCCCAGCCGCTGGAGTTTTGACCTTCACCTGATCACGCAGGCCGTCTACAAGGGCGCAGCGATCACCAATGTTCCCATTGCCTTCTGCCAGCGTCTGGGTGGACAGAGCAAGGTGATGCCGCTGGCTGTTGGGGTGGAACTTGTCATCACTGCTCTTAAGCTGAAAACTAATCGAGTGTTAGGCACGGTAAAAAGTTCTTATAGAAACAGAGACAGAAGGACGACCATGTACTCTTATGCTTCTCCCTATGATGAGGTACTTCCACAGCCATACCCGCCTGTGGAAACGCCCGCGCAGCAGGTTCTGCGCTACACCGATTGGCTTGCCAAAGATGCCAGGCACAATGCTGTGACCAACACCCAGGAGCGAAGGGACAAGTATCTGGAGGAGGCCATACGGCCCATCGTTGTTGGACAGCGCCAGATGCGGCCATTCGCCCCGTTTCGCCACAAGCATTCTGCGCTTCACACTTTGACATCGGGCCAGACCTTGTGCCTGTTGGCACTGGCGCTGGCATGTGCGCTGGGCCTGATCTTCTTCACAGCCCAGACGCTGGTTTCTGTGCTGACAGTGATAACCGTGTTTTATGTCGTTGATCTGTGTGTAAACTTCTTCCTGGCAGCGCGAACTCTCAATCACTCAGTTGAGGAGCGGATTGATGACGGTGTGGTGCGCAGTCTAGCCAATGCTGAGTGGCCGCGTTACACGGTGCTTTGCCCGCTGTATCGAGAAGCTGAAGTGGTTCCCCAATTCATCCAGGCGATGCTGGCTCTGGATTATCCCGCTGACAAGTTACAAATTTTGCTCTTAACCGAGGCAGACGATACTCGGACGCGCGCCGCCCTTGAAGCCTTGAGTTTACCATCCCATTTCACCATCTTGACAGCGCCTGCTGGCGCGCCGCGCACGAAGCCGCGCGCTTGCAATTTCGGGCTGCTGAAGGCAACGGGCGATTATATCGTCATTTACGATGCGGAAGACGTGCCCGATCCCTTGCAACTCAAGAAAGCTGTATTAACCTTTGCGAATCATGGCTCAGACCTGGCCTGCGTGCAAGCCAAACTGAACTTTTACAACAAGCAGCAGAACGTTCTGACCCGCTGGTTCACCGCGGAGTATTCCTCCTGGTTTGATCTGGTGATGCCAGGTCTGCAACAGTCGAAGGCGCCGCTCCCGCTGGGAGGCACCTCTAATCACTTTCGCACAGAAATATTGCGGGCGTTGGGTGCCTGGGATGCCTTCAATGTTACTGAAGACTGCGATCTGGGGCTGCGCCTGTCGCGCTATCAGTTGAAGACTGCTATGTTAGATTCAACCACCTATGAGGAAGCGAACTCCCAGGTCAAGAACTGGCTGCGGCAGCGCTCTCGCTGGATCAAAGGCTACATGCAGACGTATCTGGTGCATATGCGTCAGCCATCGCGCTACCTGACCCAAAAGCACCTGCGCCAATTTGTAGGTTTGCAACTTGTGATTGGCGGTAGGACAGCCGTGCTGTTTGTGAACCCGTTGATGTGGGCGCTGGTGCTGCTCTACATCCTGTTCCACTCCGCCCTGAGCGGCTTCTATCAGATGTTGTTCCCGGCACCCCTTCTCTACCTGGGCACGATCTGTTTGATCTTTGGAAACTTCTTCTTTATCTACACTTACCTCATGGGCTGCCTCAGGCGGGGGCAGTACAACATGGTCAAGTGGGCGCTGCTCGCTCCAGTCTACTGGGCCATGATGAGTGTGGCGGCGTTCATCGCCCTCTATCAGCTTATCCGCAAGCCCCATTTCTGGGAGAAGACGCAGCACGGGCTTCACCTGCGTGGACCAGGCGCTCCCAATCGCCGTACTGTCGTTGTCGAAGAAACCCAACCCATCACTCGCCCTATCCCATTGCCTCCGAAGACATCAGGCCCATCCTCACCGCAGGGTTCCGGCGCTGCTCATGTTCAATATCGCCCAGCGCTTGCCATGCTGGGGCTGCTGGGGGGTGCTGCGTTGATCACCGGGCGAGCGCTAGCGCATCGGCTCCCAGAGAGGTATAAAGGTCGGTTTCGCCCGCGGACGCTTTTGATGCTGCCTGCCATGGGGGTACTGGTGAGTGTGCTGCCTTTCCTGGCAATCTTTCAACGTGGCTCAAGACCGAAAGGCGTCTCTCACGTTCGTCTGAGTGGCGCGCGGTCGGCATCGAGCATTACCTCGGTGACAGATGCGCTCAAGTTGGTGGAGATTGCGCCTCATCGCATGCAGTCGAATGCCCAGACACAACCTATGCGCGCTCGACGCCTCCTCAGGCGGTTTTCCTGGCCGAAAGACCGTTGGCTGGTGGCAACGCTCGTCACGGCCTGCGTGGCAAGTCTCGCCTCATTTAGCTACTTCTTCTCGACGCATCAGATTCTGCTGTATGGGGATGCTTATTCCCATCTAGACACTGCCCGTCGTGTCTTTGATAACGCGACACCCGGATTTGCGCAGCTTGGTGGTGTCTGGCTCCCCCTTCCGCATCTGCTGATCTTGCCGTTTGTCTGGAATGACTACCTCTGGCACAGTGGCGTGGCAGGTAGCTTCCCCTCAATGGTGTGCTATGTGTTCTCGGCGGTCTATCTCTTCCTTTCAGTTCGGCGCTTGACGGGAGACAGCCGTGCCAGCTTTGTAGGAGCGCTCCTGTTCATTCTCAACCCTAATATTCTCTACTTGCAGACCACGCCCCTCAGCGAACTGGTGTTGATCGCCACGCTGACAGCAGCCACCTACTACTTTATTGCCTGGGTGCAGGAGGAGATGCCCAGGTATCTGGTCTGGGCTGCAGGAGCAACATTCCTGGCGACGATGGCACGCTATGATGGTTGGGCTTTATTTGTTGCCATGCTGATCTTGATTCCGCTGGTCGGACGGCTGAAGCATCAACGCTGGGCGCAGATCGAAGGTAACCTGCTCGTATTCGGCAGTCTGGGCGGATTAGGAATTGCTTTGTGGTTCTTCTGGTGCGCGGTCATTTTCGGTAATCCGCTCTACTTCCAGAATGGCCTCTATTCGTCGCAGGCGCAGCAGCAAGGTTTCATCCAGGCAAACCTGCTCTACACTGATCACAACTTCTGGCAGTCGCTGCGGACCTATGTCTTTGCTGCCAGCGAGACCGTTGGCCCGATCCTCCTGGCTTTGAGCAGCGTTGCGCTGGTGCTGTTTGTCGTCCGGCGCCGCTTCTCGGCCAGCGCGCTTGCAGCACTGCTCTTCCTGGTGCCTGCTGCGCTGTATATTGTATCGCTTTATAGCGGGCAAGCTGCGCTGTTTGTGCCGGGGGCAGTGCCAGCACATGCCCCCTACGACCTGTTCAATGCACGCTATGGGGTGATGGCCGTTGTCCCGGCTGCTGTCTTTCTGGCAACGCTGGCAAGCCGTATGTCTGTCAAGCAACGAAGATTGCAACCCCTTGCTCAACTTGCTGTGGTGGTTGCCATCTGCGTGCAGACGGGTTTGACTGCTTCTGGTGGGGTCATCTCCCTGCAAGACGGCCAGAGCGGCCTTTCCTGCGCGCCTGCTCATCCCATTGTCCTTTATCTGGCTCAGCACTATAACGGGGGAAGTGTCTTGGAAGACCTCTTCACCTCGAAGATCAGCGCGACAGAGGCGGGGATTGATTTTAGGAACATGGTGTACGAAGGGTCGAACCAGCTCTGGCAAAAGGCGCTGGCGCATCCGGCAACAACAGTGGATTGGGTCATCATGCGTCCTGAGGATCCAACCGATCTGGTTGCCCAGCGGCTTGGTGCGAATAACCCAGCATTCCAGACACAATTTAGCCCCGTTGTCCGCGAGCCGGATGGCCTGACCCTCTATTATCGCAATGGTCTCCCGTTGTCTCCTGCCAAAGCCGTCTCATCCACGATCCTCACCGATCACCATCTCTGCGGCGCAGGCGCTGGCAGCACGTTCCTTGTACCGCCGCGTGTGCCGGCCAATCTGGAGAAGGGTGAGATCTCGGCTGGAAAAGGAGCCATGCTTGGAAAACCTTTCTGAGCTTGAGGGGGCTGGGGAGGCGCTGCCCGTCTTGTCAGGAGTGGCAGTGCCTCCCAGCAGAGGGGCGGAGCGCACGCTGTGGCGCATGCTCCGCTTTGGCGCTGTGGGTGTCTCGAATACGCTCATCGATATCCTTCTGCTCAATGTGCTGATCTGGCGCTTTCCGACCCATAATGCTGAACTTTTACTCCTGTACAATTCCATTTCTGCCACAGTTGCGGCGCTGAACAGTTTTTTGGGGAACAAGTACTGGACATTCAAACAAAAGCATCATGTCAGGGTCACTGAAATTGCTCGTTTCGCGCTCGTAACCGGGCTGAGCTTTCTTTGCAACGATGGCATCATCTGGGGGGCTGCGCATCTCTTGCATGCACTCGATGTAGCCCCTTTCCTCTGGGCCAACCTGTCAAAACTCAGCGCGGTCGTCTGCACAACCATTATCTCGTATGTTGGCATGCGTTTCTGGGTTTTTACCGGCGCGTCTCAGGCGAGCAGGAGGACCGATGGCGCCTGAGGATCGGCCAGGCCATCGCTAGAAAGGGGAGTTTGTTATGCGTGTCTATCAATATAGGCAACCTCTGGCTCGACCGCGCCGGGCAGCAGGGCGCCAAGGTATATGGATTGCCTTGCGGCGGGCAGAATGGGTAAATCCTGGGCCAATCAAGCTGCTGGCCGTCCTGGCGCTGTTTGTAATCGCTTGTTCGTTCACAGATGGGCCAGTTGCGCATGCTGCCCTGCAAGTGACCGGTGGGCAAGACTGGCCGATGTATCTGCATGACCCGCAGCTTACTGCGGCCACTGGGGAAACCATTCTCTCCCCCGAAAATGCCGCGCGCCTGGTAAAACTATGGTCCTTTAAGACGGGCGGCCCGGTGGCAGCATCGGCCACTGTCGTTGGTGGCACGCTCTATATTGGCTCCTGGGATGGTTATGAGTATGCCCTGGATGCTGCGACAGGCGCCATGAAGTGGAAAGCCTTTTTGGGGACGACCACTGCGCCCAATTGTTTCCCGCCAGCGGCAGGTGTCACCTCATCAGCGACAGTCCTGAATGGCGTAGTGTATGTAGGTGGCGGCGATAGCTACTGGTATGCCCTCAATGCCACCAATGGGAGTGTCCTCTGGAGAGTCTATACTGGCGATAATAGCGCCACCGGCGGGCACTATAACTGGTCTAGCCCGCTGATTTACAATGGCTTTGCCTATATCGGTATAGCGAGTTTTGGTGACTGCCCGCTCGTGCAGGGACAACTGCTTCAGGTCAGCCTGACAACCCATCAGGTTGTGAACACGCTCAATATCGTCCCCACTGGTCAGATTGGTGGAGGAATCTGGTCCACGCCAAGCATTGATCCCAATACCAATACGATTTATGCCACGACCGGCACAGAGAGCCTGACGAGCCAGGCAATGGCTCAAGCAGTGCTAGCTATTAATGCCTCGACGCTGGCCGTCAAGGATATTTGGAAACTTCCTGAATCACAGGCAGTCACCGATTCCGATTTTGGCACCTCGCCTACCCTCTTTACCGACGCGGCTGGCGATCAGCTGGTGGCTGCAACAAATAAGAACGGGTATATGTATGCCTTTAATCGCTCCAGCCTCTCCAGTGGTCCCATCTGGCGGCAATTGATTGCTATTGGCGCCGCTTGCCCGGTATGTGGTGATGGCAGCGTTTCCTCGGCTGCCGTTGGTGGCGGCAGGCTCTATGTGGCCGGTGGACATACGGTCATCAACGGCATTGGCTACCAGGGGGCAGTGCGCGCGCTCAACCCGGCGACGGGGAACTACCTGTGGCAGCAGGGTACGACTGGTTCGGTGTTGCCTGCACTGGCCTACGATAATGGTCTGGTCATTGATGGCGCGGGTCCAGTGGTAGAGGTGCGCAATGCGGCAACAGGGGCTATTCTCTACAGCTACCAGACAGGCAGCGCCATCTATGGCCCGGCCAGCGTCTCGAATGGCACCATCTTTGTCGGCTCAACGGATGGCAATGTCTATGCCTTTGCGCTGGGCAACTCTCCTCAACCTCCGCCTGATCCCAATTGCCCGGCTGGATGGACCTGCCAGGATATTGGCAATGCACAACCAGCCGGAACAGAAACGATTGCTGGTACGGCGTGGGCCGTTAAAGCTGGAGGCGTTGGAATAGGCAACACCTCCGATCAGTTCCGCTTACTCAGCCAGAATCCTACGGGAGATGTCCAAATTACTGTACAGGTAAGTTCGCTCCAGGGGATGGTGACAACAGGCCAGGCCGGGCTGATGATACGCCAGTCCAACGACCCTGGGTCTCCGTATTATGCGGTGCTGGTTTCCCCAAACAATCACCTGACGATACTATTCCGCACAGCTTTTGATGGCCCAACCTCGATCATCAATCAGATACCCATCAGCGGGTTGCCACTTTACCTGGAGATCCAGCGGGTTAGCAACCAATTCCAGTCGGCTACCTCAACCGATGGAGTCAACTATACCCTCGTTCCAGCCAGTACAGCGTCCATAGTGATGCCTGCCCAGGCGCTGGCTGGCCTTGCCACCAGTTCAGGCATGCAGGGGACGGCAGGAACAGCCACCTATCAGAACGCAAAGGTGGGACCACCAGGACCCCCGCCCCCGCCGCCGTCATCCCCGACACCCTGCCCCGCGAACTGGAGTTGCAGCGACATTGGAAACCCCGCGAACGTAGGCGATCAATCGCTTAACAATGGGGCCTGGACGGTGAAAGGCACCGGTGGCGACATCTGGGGCTATGCAGACCAGTTCCATTTCGTCTGGCAGTCCCTGAAGACTGATGGCGTCATCAGCGGCCACATCACCGCGCAGACGAATACCGACCCCTGGGCCAAAGCCGGGGTGATGCTGCGCCAAAATACGAACCAGGATGCCGCCTATTATGCTCTTTTGGTCACGCCGGGTAATGGCATCGTCGTGCAGTATCGCCCCATAGAGGGACTCCAAACCGACCAGATTCAGATCAATGGAACAGTCCCAGCGTATCTGGAAGTGGCGCGTTCAGGAACTATTTTCACGGCTTATACCTCTTCTGATGGAACGAACTGGACTCCCATCAACGGGTCCAGCGTGACGCTCAGCAACCTGACTGGCACTCTGCTCGCGGGTATGGCCGTCACATCGCATAATTCAGGGGCCGTAAGTACCGCTACATTTGATACTGTGGCGGTCGGTGGAACGGCTCCGCCCCCACCAGTCAGCAGCTGCCCAACGAACTGGACCTGTGCGGACATCGGGACAGTAACACCCCCTGGTACCCAGTCCTTTAATAACGGGGCCTGGAATATCCAGAGCGCGGGGTATGACATCTGGGGCGTCTCTGATTCGTTTCACTATGTCTGGCAGACACTGTCAGCCGATGGCACTGTCAGCGCGCATATCACCACCCAGAACAACACCGACCCCTGGGCCAAAGCTGGCGTCATGCTGCGACAGGATGTGAACAGCGATGCTGCCTACTATGCCGCGTATGTGACCCCAGGCAACGGCATTGTCGTGCAATATCGCCCGGTGGCAAGTGGCACCGCAGTCCAGGTTGCCACAACCCCAGGGACAGTTCCGGCTTACCTGGAGGTAGCGCGCTCTGGCAATACCTATACAGCCTATACCTCGACGAATGGGACGAATTGGACAGCTCTTGCTGGCTCCAGTGTGACACTTTCTAACCTGACGGGCACCCTGCTGGCGGGCATGGCCGTCACGTCGCATAGCGCGCAGGTGGCTGCTGTCACTATGGATACGGTGACGATTGGGACGACCCCGCCTTCAGGCGGCAGTTGTCCCACGAATTGGACCTGTGCGGACGTCGGCAACCCGCTAACGCCTGGCAGCCAGACCCTCAACAATGGAGTGTGGACGATCCAAAGTTCTGGCTATGACATCTGGCAAACGTC
>JBJKSJ010000049.1:0-16090 GCA_046704085.1 Ktedonobacterales bacterium
AGATACATCCGTCACAGATATAGTAACCGGAAAAAGCACGTGTGTCAAGGCCATGAAGGGAGCATCTGCGCGGAGCGCCGCCAGGGATGGCGGCGAGTCGTTGCGCCAGCAAGGAGGCTGGCGGTACACGCGGGCGGTATCCTGCGTGTACCGCCGCCGTCCCTGGCGGCGAAATGCTGGCCTGCCGTGTCGTCTGGCCTCTGGGCAAGCCAGACAGGACGCGCCGCACCCCCCGCCCCTGCCGGCGAGACGCCGACGCTACAAGGCTGCCCCGGCCAGCACGGAGGCTGGCGGTACACGCGGGCGAGGTTTTAACCAGCAGCCGTCTTCAGGGCCGCCAGCAGTTTGGCGCCATCAGCGGCGCCCCAGCCGGTGCAGGCGTCCCAGCCCGGCCCTGCCGTGTAGCCGTTGTCAGTGCCGGTGCTGTTGTTGCCGCTGACAATATCGCGGAAGACCTGGCTCTGATTGACCTGCTGGTAGAGCGTCGGGTTGAGGAAGCCAACGGGCTTGCCAAGCTGCTGATTGATCAACGCCAGCAGCCCTGCCCAGAGCGGCGCCACCGCGCTGGTCCCGCCAACGGTCAGCGCCTGCCCATCCACCAGCACCTGATAGCCGGTCTGCGGGTCGGCATTGGCGGCCACATCTGGCAGGCCACGCCCAACGCGGCTGCCTGGATTGATCGAGGGGGGCACATACGCGTTGGCCTGCCAGGCGGGCAGAGCAAACGCATCGCTCACACCGCCGCCACCAGCCCAGCCATCGCCGTTGTTCCAGACCGTCTCGCCCGTCACCGCGCCGCTGGCGGACTCCAGCCGCGTGCCGCCGCAGGCCAGCGCGTTGGGGCTGGAAGCGGGGAAATCGGCGTGCGCCAGCGTATCCGTCGTGACGCCATCGTTCGCGCCGTGATCGCCCGCCGCGCAGCAGACCGTGACGCCAAGCGTCCCCGCCGTCTGAAATGCCTGATCCATCAGTTGGATCGACTGAGCAGTCCAGGAGGATTCTGGCCCACCCCAACTGATCGAGAGAACCGAAGGCGCGTTGGTCGTATCGTGAATGGCAGTGGTAATCGCATCCAGAAAGCCCTGGTCGGTGTTGGGCGCGAAGTAGACGACGATATGCGCGCCGGGGGCCACCGCGCCAACAATCTGCACATCCAGCGCCACCTCGCCATCGGCGCCCTGCGGGTTCGTCGGCGCATTCTGCCCGCCATCTACGCTGACGCTCGTCACGGTGGGCACGGGCAGGCCCAACTGCCCGAAGTAGGTCGTCAGGTCGCTGCTGCGATAGCCGCCGCCAAGCTCAATGATAGCAACCGCCTGGCCCGCGCCGTTGCCCTGCGTCGGGAAGTTGTAGAGGCTGGCGACCTGCGGCGGCGTATAGGTTGCCGTCGCCTCAGTCACGAGGATATGCCGACGCTGGCGCGCCTGCGGGCGATCATCCAGCCCGACCACGCCCGCTACCAGCGGCGCCAGATTTGCAGGAAGCAGCACCGGCCCGGCGCGCCCGCGATAGTCGTCGTTCTCATACTGGTAATGGTGCAGTTCAACGCCAAACGCTCTTTGCATGGCTTCCGCCGCGCCACGCAGCCGCACCACCCGGCGCACCGGATCGGCCTCCAGGACGGCCAGGCCATGCTCGCGGGCAAAACGCTCCACCTCCGCCAGATCACCCGCGCCCGCCCGCGCTCTGGCGGCATACTCCTCGCGGGTCAGGCGCGCGCCCGGAGGCAGCGAGGCCAGGCTGGCCGGAGGTTTGAGATAGACGCTGGCTTCTAGCTGCTCATCGGGCGACACAGGCCCAATCTTGCGCGCTTCGGGGAACACGTCGGTCAACGGCTGGCGCTCACTGCCAGGCAGCGGAACGCGCGCCTGCGGCGGCTGAGACATAGGACGATCCTCCATCTCATGGCTACAAACCTTGACGAATCAGCTACCTCCAGTATACTACAGCCAGCCGTTGTGAGCGAACTCGCAGCGCCGTTGCGCCTTAACCTGCGTTCATCGAAGCCTGCCCTTTGTCGCGGGCTGGTGGAGGCCATCGAGGGCGCGCTCGATCTCTGGGATCGCACGCCGCCCGGCCACCGCAGCGCGCCTGGCCGGTTTAGCGCACGATCAACCGGGCCAGCCATTCCAGGGCGAAGGCCAACGTTAACCCGGAAAAGGGGCCAATCAGCCAGCCTCGCAGGATGCCAATCAGTTGCTTGCGCTGGACGGTCTGACGCCCGCGCGCCAGGCCGGTTCCGGCCATTGCTCCGATGAGTGCCTGATTCATCGAGGTGAAGAAGCCCTGGGTCACTGCTACCAGCACAACCAGCGCCTGCACCCCCTGGGCCGCGCTCGCCATCGTGAGGTCCATCTTGACCACATCGAAGGCGACCGTATGCAAGATGCGCCGTCCCCAGGTCAGCGCGCCCAGGGCCATCGCGCACCCGCCGATGAATCCGGCCACCATCAGCGAGAAGCGATGCGTCAGGATGAAAGCGCCAGTGGCATTCGAGACATCATTCGCGCCGAGAACAAAAGAGGCGAAGACGCCGATCAGCGCCAGCAGCCCCGGCGCCACGCGCAGCGCCACGCGCGCTCGGCGGGTCAGGCGCGGTGGGTCTTTCTGGGCTGCTTCCTCCGCCAGGCGATACCGCGCCAGCGCCTGGCCTGGAAAGGCACGCACGAAGAGGCGACGCAGCGCGCCCTGCGTCTGTGGATCGGCGGCGCCAGCCGCGAGGGACGCTGTGGGAGGGATGCGCGCCGCCTCAGGCGGCACAACCAGATCGAGCAGGTGGGTGAAGAGAAAGCCGAGCGCGCACGCGACAGGCGGCGCCACCACCCAGACAATGGCGAGCGCGCCAATGGTCGGCCAGTGAATGGGCACGGCACCAGCCAACCCGACCCCGACAATGCAGAACACCAGAATCTGAATGGTTGAGGTTGGGATTTTCCAGTAATTGTACAGCAGTGTGAGCAGCCCGCCGGCAAGCACAATCACAATGGCTTCCTGCATAGTCACAAAGCGAGCATCGATGATATTCAGCCCGACCGTTGTTTCCACCCGGCCACTGGCAAAGGTTGCGCCCAGAATCGTCATCACACCAATGAGGATCAGCGCGGGCCAGAGGCTAATGGCGCGCGCTGCGTAGGGCATGCCCATCACCGCGCCGGTGTAATGCACACCAAGATTCCAGGCAAAGGCAACCACCACCACGAACAAGATAACCGTACTCACCATTGATCAGCTTCCTCCGTCGTCGAGATGCGCCTCTTCTATTATAGCCAGCAGTGGTGAGTGGGCGCCAAAAAGACAGAAGTACGTCAGCGGAGGGAAGGCGTGTGCCTGTCCCTCCGCTGACGTGCATCAACTGCTCAACGAGCCCTTTGGCTACCCAGGCGTCGTATCCTCTAGGTCAACTCGCCAGCTTGCGCCTGGTAATCACCCATGAAGCGATTGAGACCTTCGCCAATGAAGGCGCCAACCACCCCCAGATTCTCGACGACCAGGCTCGCCCGCGTAACATTGTGCAGGAACTCCGCGTCGGCGCGCAGGCGATTCAGCCGCTCCTGATCGCCACGCAGCAGGATAAATCCCCCAAGGTCGCCCCCGTGTGATTCCAGCAGCACCGGCTCAAAGCTCTCAATCGTCCCCTCGCGCTGCAAGCGAGTGTAATACTGAAGTGTGTCATTGAAGACCTGCACCGCTTTGTCCTCTCTGCCTCGCACAGGCGTCCCCCAGCCGAGGAAGAGAGCGGCATTTGCCATAATGTTCTCCCCTTTCTCTTGTGACAAGACTCCGTAGGAAAATCCCCTCTTCATGGCTGCACAAATCAGACCAGGGCGGCGCTTGACACCGCCGCGTCTCTTCTGCTATCGTGTCCCTTGCCCCCATTGGCTTTCGAATGGCGCAGCGCGATCACCACCTGAAGAGGTGGAGACAGGGTAGACAGTGGAGACTGATGAACATTGATTACATCGATCATCTGGTGCTGACCGTTCAGAACATCGAAGCGACGTGCGAGTTCTATCGGCATGTCCTGGGCATGCGGGTTACAACCTTTGGCACCGGGCGCGTCGCCCTGCAATTTGGGATGCAGAAAATCAATCTGCATGAAGCTGGCAAAGAGTTTGAACCCAAAGCCTTCCGGCCCACGCCCGGCTCAGCCGATCTCTGCTTTATCACCCGGACGCCTCTCGCAGAGGTCATCAGCCATTTGCGCGCCTGCGGCGTGAAGCTTGAAGAGAACCCCGTCCGCCGCACGGGAGCCAGGGGACCAATGACCTCGATCTACCTGCGCGATCCAGATAAAAATCTGATTGAAATCGCCAACTACATGGATAAGAGCCACAGCCAATAACGTGACGAGCGAGGATCATTACCATGCCTGATACCTACCAGAATTACATCAAGGGCCGCTGGGCAGCGGCGCGCTCCGGGCGTGTCTTCGAGAATCGCAACCCGGCCAATGGCGACCTGCTGGGTCTCTTCCCCGACAGCGGCGCGGAAGATGTCAACGACGCCGTTGCCGCCGCCCGCGCCGCCTTTGCCTCCTGGCGCATCTATCCCGCGCCCAAGCGCGGCGAAATCCTCTTCCGCTTCGGCCAACTGCTGCGCGAGCGCAAAGACGAGATCGCCCGGCTGATGACGATGGAGATGGGCAAGGTGCTGAAAGAAGCGGGTGGCGACGTGCAGGAAGGCATCGACATGGCCTTCTACATGGGCGGCGAGGGCCGTCGGCTCTTCGGCTTTGTCACGCCAGTGGAACTGCCCAACAAATCGGGCATGGCCGTGCGCGACCCCATCGGCGTGGTCGGCGTGATCACTCCCTGGAACTTCCCGATTGCCATCCCCTCCTGGAAGATACTGGCCGCGCTGATCTGCGGCAATACCATCATCTTCAAGCCCGCCAAGGACACGCCGCTCTGCGCGACGAAGTTTGTCGAGTTACTCACCGAGGCAGGCGTGCCGGAGGGCGTAGTCAATCTGGTGCATGGCTCCGGCCCCAACGTTGGCATGCCCATCGTCCAGCATCCCGACGTGGACGTAATCACCTTCACCGGCTCCAACGAGACCGGGCGCGAGGTCAACGTCGAGGCGGCCCGGCGCGTCAAGCGCGTCTCGCTGGAGCTTGGCGGCAAGAACGCCATCATGGTCATGGACGACGCCGATCTGGACCTGGCCGTCGATGGCATTCTCTGGAGCGCCTTTGGCACGAGTGGGCAACGCTGCACGGCGGCCAGCCGCGTCATCGCGCACAGGGCCATCCGCAAAGAGCTAGAGGAGCGGCTGGTCGCCCGCGCCGAGGCGCTGCGGCTGGGCGATGGGCTGCTGGCGACGACGGATGTTGGCCCGGTGATTAACAACGCGGCAATCCAGCGCATCGATGGCTATACACAGATCGCGCGCAAAGAGGGCGCAACCGTTCTGACCGGCGGCGCGATTGCCCGCGAGGGCGATCTGGCAAAGGGCAGCTTCTATCGCCCCACGCTCTACAGCAACGTCCGGCCAGAGATGCGCGTGGCCCAGGAAGAGATCTTCGGCCCCTGCGCGTCGATCATCGAGGTCGCCAGCCTGGAAGAAGCCATCCAGGTCAACAACGGCGTCGCCTATGGCCTGTCTAGTTCGCTCTATACCCAGGACATCAACCGCGTGCAGCGGGCCATGCGCGATGTGATCACCGGCATCCTCTACATCAACGCCGGAACCATCGGCGCGGAGATTCAGTTGCCCTTTGGCGGCACGAGAGGGACAGGCAACGGCCACCGCGAGGCGGGCCTGGGCGCCATCGACACCTTCACCGAATGGAAGAGCATCTACATCGACTACAGCGGCAAGCTCCAGCGCGCCCAGATCGACTCCAATTGAAGGGACTCTAATGAAGATTCTTGTGACCGGCGCCGCCGGTTTCATCGGCAGCAACCTGGCAAAAAAGCTCCT
Source organism: Ktedonobacterales bacterium (assembly GCA_046704085.1). Classification (GTDB taxonomy): domain Bacteria; phylum Chloroflexota; class Ktedonobacteria; order Ktedonobacterales; family DATBGS01; genus DATBHW01. Next base: position 5,923 of record JBJKSJ010000049.1, read on the forward strand.
CCAGCGCGGCGAGCGCGTCACCGGCCTGGATAACTTCAACGACTATTACGACCCGGCCCAGAAGCGGGGCAACGCGCGGGACTTGCAAGCAGACCCGCGCTTCACGCTGATCGAGGCCGATATTCGTGACCGCGAGTCGCTGTTTCGGCTCTTTCGGGAGGGATCATTCGACGCGGTGGCGCACCTGGCCGCAATGGCGGGCGTGCGCAACGCCGTCGCCAAACCCAGCCTGTATGTCGAGGTCGATCTCAACGGGACACAACATCTGATGGACGCCGCGCTGGCCGCTGGCGGGGTGCGCAACTTCGTCTGCGCCTCCACCTCGTCCGTCTATGGCGCCACCCGGCAGATCCCTTTTGTCGAAACCGACTCCTGCGACCGGCCCTTGCAGCCCTACGCCGCCGCCAAGCGCGCGGCAGAAATCCTGGGCTTCACCTATCATCACCTCTACGGCCTCAACTTCACCGCCACGCGCTTCTTTACCGTCTACGGACCCGGCGGCAGGCCCGACATGATGCCCTTTCTCGTCGCCGACAGCATCGCCAAAGGCCGGGAGATTCCGCTGTATAACGGCGGGGAGGGTCTCTACCGCGATTGGACCTTTGTGGATGACATCACCGATGGGCTGGTGGCCGCGCTGGATCGCCCGCTCGGCTATGAGATTTTCAACCTGGGCCGGGGTGAACCCGTCGCGGTCAAAGAGTTCCTCTCGATCTTCGAGGAACTGGCCGGAAGCAAGGCCAGGCTGGTACACCAGCCCCTGCCAGCATCGGACGTGCCCTATACCTACGCCAATATTGACAAGGCGCGCCAACTGCTCGGCTATCAGCCCAGGGTCTCCGTGCGCGAAGGCGTGCAAGCCTTCTGGGACTGGTATCGCGTCCGGTAGGGACGAACCGGCTAGAAGCCGGGGGTACAGGCGGCTTGCGTGTACCCCCGGCCTCCGTGCCGGCTGGGGCGGGGGAGGGTGTGGCGCTCACGCGCACGTTCGCCCCAGAGCGCGGCGCGTCCCGATAGCCCAACGGTTTGCCGCCAGGGACGGCGGCGCTACACGCGGGCTGCCGCCTGGAAGGCTGGGGCTACACGCGAATGCACAACCAGGGACGGCAGTACAAGCTTTCTTGAGTCGGATTTCGACTAAAACGCCGGGGAGGCCAGCATGCCAAAGAAGGGCGCGAAACGCGAAGCAGCGCAGAAAGCCGCCACGCAGGGTAACAAGGCGCCCGTCTCCAACGCTGCCTTTACGCGGCGAGTCGTCATTGCCACCGTCGCGGGGGCCGTCGTCATCGCGGCCCTTGTCGCCACGCTGACCTTCGTGCTGCGCGGCGCGCCGGGCATAGGCAACGCCGCTGGCGGAAGCTCAACGACCTGCGCCAGCGGCGGCCAGTCCAACACGCTTCAGAGCGGCCCGGCGCGCTGGGACGGCCAGTTTGGCAGCGCCTGGACCATCGACCAGTCCCAGCAGGTCACGATCACCCCCGCCAGCGGGAGCGTTGGCGCGGCGCTTCAGGTCGCCGCGCAGCCGCTCGCGCTCAGCCTGGGCGGCCAGGCGCTCAGCGCGCCGCCAGCCGTTACCCTGAACTTTACCGGCAAGCTGACGCAAGGCTCCATCTATCCCGTCACACTGTCCCTGCCCATCGCGGGCTGCTGGAAGCTGAGCACGCAGCTTCAGGGCAAAACCAGCAGCATCGCTGTGCGCGCCGACGCCCCGGCGGGCGCGAGCGCCTGCCCGGCCAGCCAGCCATCCTCAGCCGTCGCCCCCGGCGATGTCTTCGCCTATGGCGCCGATCCCGTCTTCTGGGACGCCACTCCGCCCTACATGGCGCACGCGCCCTTTCTGCTGACCCTGCGCGTCACCAATGGCTACCAAGCCCCCACAATGCCGCTGAGCGCCGTGCAGCTTGCCAATCAGGGCGAATCGCTCGCCTTCAACGCCGGCCAGGCGCAGATCAGCAGCAGCGATACCGGCCTCTTCTATCAGACGACCACCCCACTCACCCTGGGCATCCCCGGCTGCTGGCTGCTCGTCGCCCACGCGGGCACAAGCGACGGCTTCATTGTCGTGCAGGTGAGTTAAACGACGGAGGGCTGGCGGCTGAAGGCCGCGCCTAAAGACGCTGCGGCGCCACCAAGTCCGCCTGCGCGGACTCCCCACCGGACCCCAGTTGGCGTGCGTTCGTCCTAACCCGCGCAGGCGGGTTTTGTGGCGGCCAGAGGCCGCCCGTAGGCGCGGGCGCGCGAGCGCAGCGAGACTGCTGGCGCCCAGCGCCCGCAAGCGCCCGCCGCCGTAGGCGCGGTTTCAACCGCCAGACGTACTTGACAGATCAGTCGTGCTGCTCTAGAATGTGGCCTGCAAGCAAGACAATCAGGACTCTGCCAGGTACGATTCCTTTTGCAGAGGGGGGAGTTTGAGGATGGCCGACCGCGTGGGGCAACAGCTTGGCAATTATCGCCTCGTCCGGCTGCTGGGCGATGGCGGCTACGCCGAGGTCTATCTGGGCGAGCATGTCTACCTGGGCACACAGGCAGCCATCAAGGTGCTGTATACCCGGCACGCCCGCGAGGACATCGAACGCTTTCAGCACGAGGCGCGCACCATCGCCCGCCTGGAACACCCCAGCATCGTGCGCGTCTTCGACTTTGGCGTGCAGGAGGGCACCCCCTTTCTGGTGATGGATTACGCGCCCAACGGCACGCTGCGCGAGCGCCATCCCAAAGGCATCCCACTCCTGCCAGACATGATCGTGCCCTACGTGAAACAGGTAGCTGCCGCCCTGCACTATGCCCACGAGCAGAAGGTGGTGCATCGGGATGTCAAGCCGGAAAATATGCTCATCGGCAAACAGGGTCAGATTTTGCTCAGCGATTTCGGGCTGGCGGTGATTGCGCGTACCTCGCAATCCCAGATTGCCCAGGAAATTGGGGGCACGGTCGTCTATATGGCCCCGGAGCTACTTCAGGGCAAGGCGCGTCCGGCCAGCGATCAATACGCCCTGGCCGTCATTGTCTACCAATGGCTCAGCGGCGAATGGCCCTTTGAGGGCACGTACCGCGAGATCGCCTTTCAGCACATGCTGGCGAACCCCGTTCCCTTGCGCGAGCGCGCTCCGGCCCTTCCGCCGGAACTGGAGACAGTGGTGATGACGGCGCTGGCAAAAGACCCCAAAGACCGCTTTGCCAGTATCCGCGCCTTTGCCCACGCCTTTGAGCAAGCCTGCCAGACAGGTGAGACCACGTTACCGGCCCTCACCAGCAAACGACCTACCCAGCCTCAACCCGACTTCTCGACGCAGCCAGACCCTGGGCCAGTTCTGGCGCCCAAGCCGCTGCCACCTTCCTGGTCTCCAGATAACCAGCAGCTAGAAGGCGCTTTGCCGCAATGGCTCTCAGAGGCGCCGCGCACGGCGCCAGCGCCGACGTTCCCCCCACCCCGACCGTATCTGGGGACACCCGCCTTTGTAGCGCCAAGATACACAGGCTCGCCGCCTGTCGCGCCCGGCAAGGCGGCTTCTGGCGCGGGACACGGCAAGGCGCGGGTCGCCATGCTGGTGGCCCTGGTCCTCATCATCCTGGGTGGGGCAGGACTGGCAGCGGGCCTGATCCTCACGCATAAATCGCCGACGACGAGCGCCCACACTGGCGGGACTGCCACACCCGGCGTCGGCCACACAGCCACGCCAGGCGCCAACATCGTTTTTACCGTCGGCTCGCCCTGCGCGCAAGCTGCCGCCCATCCTAACGGCCCCAACGCGACCCCCGGCAGCTACGGCGCCCCCGCGCTGGTCTACCAGGCCGTTGGCGGCTCGCCCGCCTTCCTGGCCGCCAGCAATGGCAGCGGCTCGGTCTATTATAGCGACCAGACTGCTCAGGCCATCTATGTCCTCTCGCCGGCCACCGGCCATGCCTACGCGGTAATTCCAGGGGTGTCCCAGCCCAGCGGGGTCATCATCTCCCCAGACAAACCCTACCCGCTCTACTATCTTCAGCAAGGCGCAACGGACAGTCAGGCGATCAACGAGAACGGCCAGAGCATCATCGCCTCCTTCGAGGACAGCGGGGTGCAGATTGTCCCCGGCTTTGACCCGCTGAGCGGCTTTGCGCTGGGCCTCAACCCGGTCAACGATGCCCTGCTGGTCCCCAGCCCGACCAATGGCACGCTGGCTTGCCTAAGCAAAGGCAGCAGCAGCGTCAGCACCCCCTTCATCACTGGCCTGACGCATCCGGTGGCGGCGGCGGTGGATGACCAGGGCAACATCTATGTCGCTGATGCTGGCACGAACACCATCATGCGCTTCAACGGGCAGACGGGCCAGCTGGATTGGCAGCAATCCTTCATCGCACCGCAGAACATCATCGTGGATGCCGATGGCTATCTGGTTGCCAGCCTGCTGGACGCCGCGCCAGGGGCTGGCGCGGTGGTGCGACTGAACCCGATGACCGGCCAACTTGTTGCCTGGCTTGCCAAGAACCTGAACGAGCCGCGCGGGCTGACGCTGAACACGACCTTCTATCACACCAACGGCATTTACTTCATCGACCAGGGCGCGGCGACCATCAACGAACTGCTCTATCAGGCCCACTGAGACATCCGTTGAAACCCCCTTGCCGTTTCTATTCAATTCAGGTATGATCATTCTAAGAGATATGAATGCTTCAGGGGTAGGGCAATGGGCGAGCAGCCAGAAGATATGCCAAAGAAATTACAGCAGAAGGTCCAGCCGGAAGACCTCTTGATGATCGCGGACCTGGAGACGCTCAAGGTCGTTACCGATCCGCTGCGCCTGAACATCCTCAATCTCTTGCGGGCGGCGCCGCGCACGGCCAAGGAACTGGCGCGGGCGCTGCATCTCTCGCAGACCAAGCTGTATTATCATCTCGGCTTGCTGGAGCAGCGCGGCCTGATTCGCGTCGTTGGCACGCGGCTGGTCTCCGGCATTCTGGAAAAGCAATATCAGGCGACGGCCTATAAGCTCTCGGTGGACCGCAAGCTCTTTTCGCCCACGCCCAGCGCGACCGCCGGGTACGAGGGGCTGGAGGTCTTTCTCTCGGCGGTGCTGGACTACACGCACAGCGATATGATGCGCAGCGTGCAGTCGGGGCTGGCCGAGCTTTCTGAAGACGCGCCGCCAGAGCGCAAGCTGACGGTGGGCCGCAGTTGGTTTCACCTCACCCCAGCCGAGGCGCGGACCTTCATGGAACGCCTGTGGGCTTTGGAGCAAGAGTTTCAGCGCCTGCACAGCGACGCGCCCACCGAGGACACGCAACTCTACGAATTTCTACTCGGCTTTTATCCCACGCACGAACGCTCTCCTGGCGCAGCGGAGCAGCCGCTCCACGATCTCAAGACGCAGGCAGCGACGGGCGCATAAACGTTGCCTCAAGGCGTATTCCTTAGCGTATCAGGTTCAACGCTCTCTTGTTCTGTCTCTGCCTGCACCGGCAGGCGCCAAGGAGGCGTGCTATGGCGGCGCTCCATCCTCAGCAGAAACGTTTCGACCACCACAGCCACGCGCGGCGGCTGCGCTATCAGGCAACGCTGGGCCAGTGGAATACGCCAGACCCCATCGGGCTGCGGACTGGCCTCGCCTTAACAGGAATTGGCCTTTCCCTGCTGGTTGGGAGCGTCTTGCTCGCCCTCGTCACCGGCCTGGGCTACGCCGGTTTTCTCTTCTTATTTTTAGGCAGCCCTTTTCTGATCTATGGCAGTATGCTGATCCTGATTGACGCGGTGGAGCGCGCCGCGCGGAGGCTGCGGCGGGTCAAGAGCCACTGCGGGCGCTGCCGCTTCTACGCGCCGCTGGAGGGCCAATACGGGTTGGGGCGCTGCCTGGCCGCCCCCAGCGATGACCTTGTGCATCGCACCGATAGCTGCCCCTTCTTCAGCTACTCCGAGCGCGCGATGGTGCGCGACCGCTTTGCCCAGCGCGCCGAGTCCCTGGAGCGCCTACAACGCGCTACCAGGGGAAGCAAACCACGATCAGCGAATGAAACAAACGGGAGATAAGGAGCAATGCCAGACCTGAACGAGCTTGCCACGCTGCGCGTCGTCTACACTGTTCCCGGCATGGAACAGGTCCATATCCGTAAGAACCTGACCTATAAACAACTGGATACGAGCAAGTTGCAGCTTGATGTCTACCTGCCGCCGGACCTGGCGGCAGAAACACGCCTGCCCGCTGTTCTGCTGGTTCATGGCGAGGCGCCCCTGGAGGCGCAGCCCAAGGAGTGGGGCTGCTTTGTCTCGGCTGGACAGATTCTGGCAGCATCTGGCTTGATTGGCGTCACCTTCAATCATCGCCCGTCAGCGCGTTACACCCGCCTGCACGACGCCGCCAGCGACATCGACGATCTGCTCGGCTATCTAGCGACGCACGCGGACACGCTCCAGATAGACCCGGACCACATCGGCCTTTGGGTCTTCTCGGCAGGTGGCCCCTACGGGGTTCGCGCCGCAATCGGCGAAACCAGGCTGCATATTCGCTGCGTCGCCGCCTACTATACGGTCATGGACCTCCAACAGGGGCGCGAGCAGATTCCTGATGTTGATGACGAGACGGTACGCCAGTTTTCGCCCGCGTATCTCATTGTTCAGCAGCCTGAAGCTGTTCCACCCATGCTGGTTGCCCGCGCAGGCAAAGATCACCCGATCATCAATGAATCTCTTGATCGTTTCGTGCAGGCGGCCCTGGCAAGCAACATCACACTCGATTGCCTGAACCATCCAGAGGGGCGGCACGGCTTTGATTTCCTCGACGCTGTACCCCGCTCCCGCGAGATCATCAAACACACGCTCGACTTTTTTCAGACCTATCTTGCCATCCAGCACGCGCCAATGAGGGAGTGACCACCCAATGACAGCACACGACGCGCAGCTTCCCATCTCGAAACACTTCCGGCTGGAGCAACTGACCGATGGCGTCTACGCGGCCATCGGCATCGAAGGGACCGGCTCCGGCAGCAACGCGGGCATCGTTGACCTGGGCGACCGCACGCTCGTCTTCGATACCTTTCTTACGCCCCAGGCTGCGGCAGACCTGCGCGTGGCAGCAGAGCAACTGACCGGGCGCCCGGTGGCCTACGTCATCAACAGCCACTGGCACAGCGACCATATCCAGGGCAATCAGGCGTTCGCGCCGGAGACGCCGATCATCGCCACAGGCCGCACCAGCGAACTGATGGCAACCAGGAGCGCCCAGTCTATCGGAGACTATAAGAAGCACGCGCCGGAGCGCCTGCGCGAACTGGAAGATGAACTGACGCTGGAGCATCAAGGGGCGCAGGAGGAGGACGAGCAGCAACATGTCGCCTTGACCCTCGCTCTGGGCGAGGCCAGAGAACTGGCCGACTGCGCGCCCGCGCTGACGCTGCGCCTGCCGGATCAGACCTTTGAGGATCGCTTCGTCTTCCAGGGTTCGCGCCGCGCGGCTGAACTGCTCACCTACGGCGGCGGCCACACCGAGAGCGACGCCTTTCTGCTGCTGCGCGACGAGCGCCTGGCCTTCATGGGCGATCTGCTCTTCGTGCAATCGCACCTCTGGATGGGCGACGGCAACGCGCAGGAATGGCTGCGCATCATCGAAGAGGTCAAGCAGATCGATCTGGCAACCGTCGTGCCCGGTCACGGCCCCGTCGGCATGCCCGCAGACTTCACCCGCGAGGCAGAGTATATCGAAGCCATTCAGCAGATTGTCACAGACGCGCTCAAGCGCGGCAAATCCTCAGCGGAAGCGCAGGCCACGCCCATCCCTGAAGCGTTCGCACGCTGGGCCTGGACCGAAGGCTACGGCGCGAATATCGCCGCGCTCTACGAAGAGCTTGCCAAAACCGAGAAATAGCAGGCTGCGTGAAGCTGCGCAGGCCGCGCACGACGACCAGCCGCCGCAGGTCGCCTGGCGGTATCCAGCGAGTGAGATAGGCGCGGAGAGAGAACTCTGGCATCATGCCTCGATCATATTGCACCTTCACGTAAACGTCAAGAGGGCGCCCGCGCGTCTCGCACGCAGGCGCCCTCAGGCGTGGTTCAAGGTTGGTAGCCGATAATGTCACTACCGCCAGTCTGCCCGCCCGTGAAGTCGAAGTACATGGGCCGCTCGGCCACAATGGCGACGTTCGACTCCACCACCATCGAGAACGACTGGTTGGGCAGCACGCTGTTGGTCAACAGCGTGAAGCGGCTGCTGGGGGGAATGGCGTAGACCTTGACTGTCGGCGCACCTCCAGTAGCGGGCAGGAAGGTGACAGTCACATAGGCGGTGTTGGTTGGGTCCGGGTTCTCAATCGTCAGGTACTCGGCAAACTGGTTGCCGGTGTAGCCCTCGGCAAAGTAGAAGAGATGCGAGGGCGCGCTGGCGCCCAGCACATCCGAGGCGCCCGGAATGAACCCGACGCCGCCGCCCACCACCCCGGTGTACGTGAAGCTGATGAAGCGCTCGGCCAGGATGGGCACATCCGCCTGCACCTGGGCGCTGTTGTTGACGTTCAGCCCCAGCACGCTGTTGGCATCCACGACCTGCTGTGCCCCTGGCACCAGCGTGACATTCGCGGTGGCCGTCGTGCCGTTGCTGCGGAAGAAGGTGACGGTGATATGCGCGGTCGCCGTCGTGCTGGGGTTGGAGAGGATATAGCGTTCGTCGAAGGTCGGCCCGGTAAAGCCCTCGGCAAAGTACCAGTTCGGCTGCGGCGTGGCAACGCCCACGACATCCGCCGAGCCGGTGTAGCCGGTGGTGCTGTCCTTGAGATACATGGGTCGCTCGACCAGCCCCGGCTGGTCCAGACTGACCAGGGCGCTGTAGGTGCCGGGCGGCAGACTCTCCTGGTTGACATTGACCGTGCCCCGGCTGTTGGCAGGCACCTGATGGGTGCGCGGAATGGGATTGCCGCCCGCCGCCGGGAAGTAGTTGATGGTCACATTCATGGGCACGTTGTTCTGGTTGAGAATGGTCAGGAAGGTGGCGTGGTTACTGGTGGTATCCAGATAGCCAAAGTCAAAGGTCTGCGAGAGGCTGGTCGCCCCCAGCACGTCGCTGCCGCCGGGGATGCTCAGGCCAGAGAGGCCGGTGAAGGTGAAGTACATGGGCCGTTCGGCAATGATCGGCTGGTCCGAAGTGACGACCATCGAGACATTCTGGTTGGAGCCAATCTCATTGTTGACCCTGATGGTATAGCGCGAGGTCGGGGCCACTACGTAGGGGAGGGCGATGGGGCTGCCGCTGCCCAGCAGGTACGTCACGGTCACATTGGCCGGCACACTGTTGGGGTTGGCAAGCGTCAAGAACTCGCTGAAAGACCCGCCGGTATAGCCCTCGGCGAAGTACCATGTCTTCGAGACGGAAGCGACCACCGCCGTGATCGGCACGGAGAAAGGCGAGTTATCGGCGTTGGCATCGCTCAGCACCAGCGTGGTCGTATAGGCGTTCACCGCCAGGCTAGCAGTGTTGAAGGTCAGCGTCAGGGTCTGCGACGCGCCCGACGCCAGCGAGCCAAAAGTGGGGCTGACGCTGACCCAGGAGGGCAGCGAGCCTGCCGTCCAGTTCAGCGGTCCCGCGCCGCCGTTGCTCAGCATGAGCGTCTGCTGGCTGGCGTTGGTGCCTGGCGCCGTCGCCACACTCACCGCCGCCGGCTTGACCTGGATATGGCTGGGCGCCAAGACCTGCACCGTAATCGAGACATCGAAGGGCGAGTTATCCGCGTGGGCGTCGGTCAGCACCAGATTGGTGATATAGGTATTGACTGCCAGGCTCGACGTACTGAAGTTCAGGGTCAGGCTGGTCGAAGCCCCCGCCGCCAGCGAGCCAGAGGTGGGGCTGACACTCACCCAGGCCGGCAGCGCGTTGCTGGACCAGTTCAACGCATAATTCCCCGTGTTGCTCAGCATCAGCGTTTGCTGGCTGGCGTTGGTTCCAGCGGGGATCGTCAGGCTGACCGAGCCAGGCGTCACCTGGATATGCGCGGCTTGCACCTGCACGGTGATGGCGACAGCGAAGGGCGAGTTATCCGCGTTGGGATCAGTCAACATCAGCGTGGTCATATAGGTATTGGCTGCCAGGCTTGCTGTGCTGAAGGTCAGCGTCAGGCTGGTCGAAGCTCCCGCCGCCAATGTCCCGGAGGTCGGACTCACGCTGACCCAGGCGGGCAGACTGTTGCTGGACCAGTTCAAGCTGATATTGCC
>JBJKSJ010000050.1:0-24310 GCA_046704085.1 Ktedonobacterales bacterium
CTGGCATTGTGGGTATTCGGCCCCCCAGCCGCTACATAATAACCCACCCCGGTCTGGCGCACGCCCCCCCGGCCAGCCCACCACACGGCTTTTCAACAGGGATCGTATCAGGCCGTCTGGGCCTCAACCTGAGGTGAGACCGGCTTGGAGGAAGAGGCTGGCTTGGGATGGGCTGGCGTACACCACTCCTCGCGGTATTCTGGTCGGCGGCCACGCACAACATCAAAATAGATGCGCTGGATTTCGGCGCTGAGCGGGCCAACTTTGCCAGTCCCGATGGGCCGGTGATCGATCTTCGTGACGGGGGTAATCTGCGCTCCGGTGCCGCACAGGAAGACCTCTTCGGCACAGTAGAGTTCGGTGCGGTCGATGCTGCGCTCGCGGGTGATGCGCCCCAGTTCGCGCTGGGCAAGTTTCATCACCGTATCGCGGGTGACGCCCAGCAGAATATTTTCCGAAGGGGGCGGCGTCACGAGTTCACCATTGAGGACGAGGAAGATATTTTCGGCGCTGCCCTCCGAGACATGCCCATCAGCGGTGAGCATGATGGCTTCGTCAAAGCCGTTCTGGATGGCTTCTGATTTTGCAAAAGCCGAGTTGATATAGCCACCGCTAATTTTGGCGCGGGCCGGGACCATGTTGTCGTCAATTCGCCGCCAGGACGACACGCCGCAATGCAAGCCCTTTTCTGTATCGATATAGTTCCCCATCGGAACAGAGTAGAGGGTGATGTGATCTCTTAATCCATGCAAGCGGACGCCAATAACTTCATCCGCTTTAAATACAAAGGGTCGGAGATAGACATCTTGATACTGATCGTTGCGGCGGATCAGCTCTGCGCTGATCTCCACTAAGTCCTCGACGGAATAGGGAAGTTCCATATTCAGGATGCGACAGGAGTGGTGGAGGCGCTCAAAGTGTTCCCGCGCGCGGAAGATATAGACTTGCTGCTTATCATCAGCCAGGTACCCACGAATGCCTTCAAAGCAGCCAGTCCCATACGCAAGGCCGTGAGTCATGATGCTCACTTTGGCTTCAGAGGCCGGAATGAACTCGCCATTCATAAAGACGACTTTTGTATCCATCGCTCTGTTTGATCCAGCGACGCTGCTGGATGGTCCTCCTTTGCGATACTTTGCCGGGAGGGTAGCCTACCCGACGCTATCTGGCGTTCTTCGTCTTCGCCAGTTGGTTACAAAACGCTGCCTGGGCACCTCTCTTCCGCCGGGGAACGATTGGGCACGTATATGATACCATGCTGCCTCCAGATTGTATAGCCTGCCTGGGCAGGCTGGCGCTTTGTCCCCTGGATGCTGACTGCCCCGGAGCCATCAGAAAATGCGTTTTCCCAGCGCCGAGAGAATCAGTTCTACCGCGAGGTTGGCGGTTCGATTCTCCTGGTCAAGAATGGGATTGACCTCAACCATGTCTAGCGAGGTCAGTTTGCCAGTGTCGGCAATGAGTTCCATCATCAGGTGTGCCTCACGATAGGTAATGCCGCCGCGCACTGGAGTGCCCACCCCAGGCGCCTCGCGTGGGTCCAGGGAATCCATATCGAAGCTCACGTGCAGGCCGTTGGTGTCAGTCGTGGCAAGCTCCAACGCCCGCGCAATCGTTTCGGGAAGGCCCAGATGGTCAATATCTTTCATGGTGAAAACATGCGCATGGGCCGCTCGGAGTAGTTCGCGCTCACCAGGGTCAAGATCGCGCGCGCCGACAATAGCGATATGCGCCGGAGAGATTTTCGGGTTGAAACCTCCCAGGTTGACCAGGCGTTGATCCCCCAAGCCTGCCAGGGCTGCAAGAGGCATGCCGTGAATATTGCCGGATGGCGTGGTCTGGTCGGTGTTAAAGTCAGCGTGGGCATCGTCCCAGATCACGCCGACGCTGCCGGGCGCCTTGACAGCCCCCGTGATAGAGCCAAGGGCGATGCTGTGATCACCCCCAATGACCAGGGGAAAATCATCTGGCCCAGAAGCGCGCTCAACCACTGCGGCGAGCTTTTCGCAGGCGTCGAGAATGGGTTCCAGATACTTGAGGTGAGGATGGTCGATGGGAAAGGTTTCCGGCTGGGAAACGGCAACGTTGCCTTCATCGGTGATGGTATAGCCAAGCTGATGAAGCCGCTCGCCCAGCCCGGCGTAGCGAATGGCGCTTGGCCCCATATCGACGCCGCGCCGCCCAGCCCCCAGGTCGATGGGGGCGCCAATAATATGAATATTCATTACGTTGCCTCATCTTCCACTGTTCGCCGTTGAACAGAGGGTTTCCAGGGGCATTATATGTCTCCTGCAACCGGCTGTCCAGCAAGCCCATTCGTCCTTATTGTTTGATCCCGCGCATGCTCAATTGCACCCGCCCGCGCTGGGCTTCGACTTTGAGAACGCGCACCTGCACGACCTGGCCGACCGCTACGACGGTGAGCGGGTCTTTGACAAAGCGGTCGGCCAGTTCAGAGACATGCACCAGGCCATCCTGCTTGACCCCAATGTCCACGAAGGCGCCAAAATCGACGACGTTGCGCACCGTGCCCTGCAAGTGCATGCCGGGCTGGAGGTCTTCCATTTTGAGAACATCGTGGCGCAGGATGGGCGCAGGCAGCGCGTCGCGGGGGTCCAGCCCTGGTTTTTCCAGGTTCTCCAGGATATCGTTGAGGGTGGGCAAACCCACGCCGATCTTTTGCGCAATGTCGGTCCAGGCGGCTGGTTCATCATCGCCATTGGCTGCAACCGTTCGGTTGCGATTTGTACGGCCCAGGCTGGTTTGTAGTTTGATCAATTGGCGGAACCGCGCTATGCGCTCAGCCGGTTTGCTTGCTTTATCATCATCCTGAGCCGGGAGCATCTCCAGCAGCGCCCGTGCCGCCGCGTAGCTCTCTGGGTGGATGAAGGTATTGTCCAGCGGCTCAACCCCATTGGCGAGCTTGAGGAAGCCTGCCGCCTGTACAAAGGTTGCCGGGCCAAGCCCCGACACCCTGAGCAGTTCGTCGCGCGAGCGAAACGCGCCATGCTCTTCACGATATTTGACGATGGCGTTGGCGGTGCGCGTGTTGATGCCGGAGACATACTTGAGGAGCGTGGCGGAGGCGGCGTTGACCTCGACCCCGGCGAAGTTGACGCAGGAGACAACGACACGATCCAGCATGGCGGCCAGGTCTTTCTGATCGACATCGTGCTGATAGAGGCCCACGCCGACGGCTTTGGGATCGATCTTCACCAGTTCTGCCAGCGGGTCTTGCAGGCGCCGGGCAATAGAAATGGTGCCGCGCTGTGTGGCGTCAAGGTTTGGAAACTCCTGGCGCGCCGACTCTGAAGCAGAGTAGACCGAGGCGCCCGCCTCGTTCACCAGAACATAGCCGATCTCGCCATGCTTCCCGGTCTCCTGCTCCAACTCGCGGATGAGTCCAGCGACCAGTTGCTCTGTCTCGCGGGAGGCGGTGCCATTACCGATAGCGATCACCTTGATCTGATGGTTTGCCAGGAGCCTGCGCAGAGTCTGCTGGGCCTTCTCGGACTGGTGCAGGTAAATAGTGTCCGATTCGAGGTATTTGCCGGTCTCATCGACGATGGTCAGCTTGCAGCCAGTGCGATAGCCAGGGTCAATACCCAGCACTTTATGTCCGCGCAGCGGCGGCTGCAAGAGCAGGTTGCGCAGGTTGGTGGCAAAGATGGTGATCGCATGCTCTTCGGCCTTGCGGGTCAGTTCTACGCGCATCTCCCGCTCCATTGCGGGCGCGAGGAGGCGTTTATAGCCATCTTCAATTGCCTCAGAGAGGTGTGCGGCAAAGGGCGAGGCGGCCTTGACCGGATAGTGCTGGAGGATATCGGGCTGCGCCTGCTCATAGGGCAGCGCGACGCTCACGCGCAGCACATCCTCGCGCTCGGCGCGGTTCAAGGCCAGCACACGATGGGGAACCAATCTGGTCACGGTCTCGTTGAAATCGTAGTAGAGTTGATAGACCCCGTTGGGGTCTTTCTCCGCGATTTTATCGGGGTCTACCAGTTTGGCGCTGAGGGTGGACGTTTTGAGGAAGCTCGCGCGCAGATTGCCGCGCACGTTGGCATCTTCGGCAATGATCTCGGCCACGATGTCGCGGGCGCCGGCATAGGCTTCCTGGATGGTGTTCACGCCCTTTTCGGCGTCCAGGAAGGGCTGCGCGTGCTGTTCGAGAAGCGCGTTGCGCTCACCGGCTAGTTCGGACTGCTGCAAGATCAGGTCGGCCAGGGGAGCCAACCCTTTTTCGCGCGCCGCGCTGGCGCGCGTTTTGCGCTTGGGGCGATAGGGCAGGTAGAGGTCTTCGACCTCTTGCAGGATACTTGCGGTGCGTAGGGCGGCGTCGAGTTCAGGAGTCAGTTTGCCCTGAGCGTCGATCAGCCGGTGTACATCTGCCTTGCGCTGATGCAGCGCGCGCAGGGCGGTGGCCCGGTCGGCAATCGCCTGAATCTGCACTTCATCCAGGCTGCCGGTCACCTCTTTGCGATAGCGGGCGATGAAGGGGATGGTGTTGCCCTCATCGAGCAGCCCGATGGTGCGGGCAATCTGCCCACCGCTGAGGCTTAACTCGTGGCTCAGCGTCTGGGCAAGTTCCCCAATGGGAAGCGTTTCTTGGGTGGGTATATTGGTTGCTGGTGTTTCCGTGTTCATGTCTTCCTGGATGGTCACAAGATTGCCTGCCTTTATATGTAAACTGTGCTACGCAGAATAGTATCATAGCAAATGTATCCGGGCCAAAAGAAAGGCTGCTGCTCTGGCTTGACACACCTCTTAGCTGCCGCATATAGTACGTTATATGCCAGACGCCTCGATCATCTTGGGGCCAGCCGGAATTTCTCATACGTCTGAAGGTCATATGCAGCATGGCGCCTCTTTGCATCCCCAGATGGGGATGTGCCTGTCTCGTGTTTATCCTGTGGCAAGGATCGCTCATTGCCGATGGCAGCCCTCTTCGCTTGTGTTACTCCTGCTGGTTGGCGTTGTCCTGTTTGTCAGCGGGTGCAATCAGAGCCAGCCGACCCAGCCCCAGAGGCATGTACTCGTCTGGCCGAACGTGGGCGTGACGGATCTGCCCCAACTGGACCCGGCCCTCAGCAGCGATAGCAACTCAGACCAGGCAGTGGAGTTGATCTTCAGCGGGCTGGTGAAGCTGAATCCTCATTTGCAGGTAGTTCCAGATGCAGCCTATTCCTGGCAGGTTTCCCCGGATGGCAAAACCTATACCTTCTACCTGCCTGCCCAACTCCGCTTTGCCGATGGCGCACCAGTGACTGCCCAGGATGTCATCTATTCATTCGACCGCTCGTTGCAGATGACGGCAACAGCCATACAAGAGGGTGGGAACGGGGGTCTGTTTTATCTGGGCCATATTCTGGGAGCAGCAGATGTAGCGGCGGGACACGCCAGCAGCGCGAGCGGCCTCAAGGCTCTCGATGATCATACCCTTCAGATTCAGTTGGATGCTCCGATAGCCTATTTCCTGATCGATCTGACCGCGCCACCGGCTTTTATTGTGCCGCGTCAATTGATTCAGCACTATGGTGGAAAGAACTGGGTCGATCATGCGCTGGGTACCGGGCCGTTTCTGCTGGGGCACTGGACGCATAGTGTGCGCATGACCTTCTTGCCGAATCCCTACTACTACGGGGATAAGCCGACGCTGGATGAACTTGATATGCCCTTTGCGCAAGACCCTCACGCGGCGTTGTTATCCTATCGCGCTGGTCAGTATGACCTGACCACCAGCATCATTGGGCCAGATTATCCTCAGGCGCACACTGAAAAAAACTTCTACGAGGCTACCTTCCTGGGGACCGACGCGTTGATACCGAATGCCGGGATGGAGCCGTTTAATCACCCAGAAGTGCGTCAGGCGTTTGCGCTGGCGCTGGATGCGCAGGTGCTGGCGCATGAGGTCATGGGAGATAGTGTGACGCCCTCGAAGACGCTCGTGCCGCCGGGCATGCCCAATTACATGCCTTCTTCTGTCCAGGGCTTGGGGCCGAATGCGCAGCAGGCTCTGCAACTTCTCCAATCGGTATACCCGGATATAAGCATGCTGCCTCCGGTGACGCTGACCTATCCGACGAGTGATCTGCCTCAAGCCGAAGCCCAGGCGATGCAATCGATGTGGCAGCGGGCGCTGGAGGTGCATGTGAATCTGGCGCCCATCGATCCCTCTACCTATGAGCGGGAGCTTGATCAGGGCCAGGTGCAGCTTGGGGTGCTGAACTGGACGGCTGATCTGGCCGATCCCTGGGATCTGCTGACCCTTTATTTGCGCAGCGGCGCGCCTGAGAATGTGGGTGGCTGGACGAATCCGCAATTCGATCAGGGGGTAGATCAAGCGGATTTGATGTTCAACGATCCAGGGCAAAGGACCGCATTATATCAGCAATCCGAACAACTGGCGGTGAGTCAGGCCGCCTGGATACCATTCGATCACCCCAAGTTTACGGCGTTCATTGCTCCCTATGTGCATGGAATCGTCGTGACGCCATTGGGTCTGATGGTTCCTGATTGGTCACTGATGACGGTGGGCAAGCATTAGCTGGTTTTCAGTGAGCGGTAAGCGTCAAAGGGATCGATGGTGTACATTTCTCGGCGCTGAAGCACATCCACAACCGCCCTGGCGGTGTCCAGCGAGGTAAAGCAGGGAATCTGGCTTTCGGCGGCGGCACGCCGAATCTCAAACCCGTCTTGAATCTCTCCACCCTCGTGGAGTCGGCTGCGCCCGCCACTAATCGTGTTGATGACCGTATGCACCTGGCGTTGGCGAATCAAGGTAGGGATGCGCTCGTCGCCCTCGCTGATTTTGCCAACCATCTCTGCGGCTATTCCCTGCCCCTTGAGGAAGCGGGCTGTTCCAGAGGTGGCATAGAGACGGTAGCCGCTTGACGCCAGCGCCTGGATGATAGGCAGCGCCTCGGCTTTGTCGCGGTCGGCAATGGAGACCAGGGCCGCGCCAGTCTCTGGCAGCCGCGCGCCTGCGGCGATCAGGGCTTTGGTCAAGGCGGCATGATAGGTAGAGTCAATCCCCATGACTTCGCCAGTGGATTTCATTTCTGGCCCCAGGGCGGTTTCGGCGCCGACCAGTTTGCCCATCGAGAAGACGGGCGCTTTAATCGCTACGAGCGGCTGAGCGGGGTAGAGTCCGCCACGATAGCCCTCCTGGTGCAAGCTCCTGCCAAGCATTATCTTCGTTGCCAGTGTGACCATCGGGATGCCGGTCGCTTTACTGAGGAAGGGTACGGTGCGCGAGCCGCGCGGGTTGACTTCCAGGACGTAGACGTTGGATGAGTCCTCGTTGGTGGATGGCTGGAGGGTCTCCTGGTTGGATTGTTCAGTGATGACGAATTGCGCATTGAGGAGGCCGCGAATCTTGAGCGCGTGCGCGATACGTGTCGTATAGTCGATGATGCGCGCGATTTCCTGCTCGGAGAGGCGGCGCGCTGGATAGACGGCGATACTGTCGCCGGAATGCACCCCGGCACGCTCAATGTGTTCCATGATGCCAGGGATCAGCACATTCTCTCCGTCGCAGATAGCGTCAACTTCAACCTCTGTGCCTTTCAGGTAACGATCAATCAAGATGGGGCGCTCGCCATAGCTTACTACCGCTTGCATCACGTAGCGCTCCAGTTCACCGGGTGTGTAGACGATCTCCATTGCGCGACCACCCAGGACATACGAGGGCCGGACCACAACCGGATAACCGATGCGCGCCGCCGCCGCCAGCGCCATGCTGACACTGTTGATGGCGCTGCCCTGCGGACGGGGGATATGCAGGCGCTCCAGCAAGTCATCGAAGCGTCGGCGATCTTCGGCCAGATCAATGGCCTCTACCGATGTGCCCAGGATGGAGATGCCTCGTTGGGCGAGGGGCGCCGCGAGGTTAATGGCCGTTTGTCCACCAAATTGGGCGATGGCGCCTGGGCAGCCCTCGTTTTCCAGGACGGCCAGCACGCTCTCGTCGTCCAGCGGCTCAAAATACAGGCGGTCAGACATATCAAAGTCGGTGCTGACCGTTTCAGGATTGCTATTGATCAGGATGCTCTGGGCGCCTGCATCATGCAAGGCGGTAGCCGAGCGGACACTGCAATAGTCAAACTCGATCCCCTGGCCGATGCGGATAGGGCCAGACCCCAGGACCAGGACGCTCGGCGCCTCCAGCGGTTCGGCCTCATTCTCCTGCTCGTAGGTGCTGTAGAAGTAAGGCGTTTGGGCGACGAACTCTGCCGCGCAGGTATCGACCATCTTGAAGACGGGCCGAATGTTCCAACTTGCGCGCAGGCGACGTATCTCATCGGCGGATTGCCCAGCGCAGGCGCCGATCTGTTTATCACTGAATCCCAGTCGTTTGGCGGCGCGCAGGAGGTCTTCTGTGAGCGGCCCAGCTTTCAGACGTGCCTCCATCAGCACCAGATTGCGGAGCTTGTAGAGGAAAAAGATGTCGATGCCAGTCTGCTCCTGGAGCGTCTGGAGCATGCTGTCAGAAGCATCACCACGCAGGAGATGAATGATCTGCCAGAGGCGGGTGTCGGTTGGCGCGAGCGAGCGAGCCAGGTTCCACTCAAGGGCGTTTTCGCCCCGCTGCTCCCAAAAGCTGCGGCTGCCCAATTCCAGCGAGCGGATGGCCTTTTGCAGAGCGGCCTCGAAGCTGCGGTCAATTGCCATCACTTCGCCAGTTGCCTTCATCTGGGTGCCCAGGCGGCGCTCGGCGGCGGGAAACTTATCAAACGGCCAGCGCGGAATCTTGACGACCACATAATCCAGCGCAGGCTCGAAGGCTGCCGAGGTCTGGCCGGTGATCGGGTTGGGGATGTCTTCCAGCCGCCGCCCGATGGCGATTTTGGTCGCCACGCGGGCAATGGGATAGCCGGTCGCCTTGGAGGCCAACGCCGAGGAACGGCTGACGCGCGGGTTGACTTCAATCACGTAATACTGCGCGGAGTAAGGGTCCAGCGCAAACTGGATATTACAGCCGCCCTCGATGCCCAGCGCTCGGATGATGCGCAGCGCGGCATCGCGCAGCATCTGGTAGTCTTTGTCTGAGAGCGTCTGGCTGGGAGCGACAACGATGCTATCGCCTGTGTGAATGCCCATCGGGTCGATATTTTCCATGTTGCAGACGATGATGCAGGTGTCGGCGCTGTCGCGGATGACCTCGTATTCCAGTTCTTTCCAGCCCCGCAGATATTGCTCAATCAGCACTTGATGGATCGGGCTGGCCGCCAGCCCGCCGCTGACGATGCGCTCTAGCTCATCAGGATCAAAAGCGATGCCGCCGCCTGTGCCTCCCAGGGTGAAGGCCGGGCGAATGACCACCGGATAGCCGTTCTGCTCGGCAAAGGCGCTGGCCTCGGCCAATGTTGAGCCAGTGACGCTGGGGGGAACTGGCTCGCCAATCTGCTGGAGAAGCTGCTTGAACGCTTCGCGGTCTTCGGCCTTGCGGATGGTTTCTAGCGGTGTACCCAGCAATTTGACATGATGGCGCTCGAGGACTCCGCCGTCGGCCAGTGCGATAGCCAGGTTCAAGCCGGTCTGTCCGCCCAGGGTTGCCAGGAGGCCATCCGGGCGCTCGCGTGCAATGATGCGCTCCAGTACCTCGACGGTCAGCGGTTCGATATAGGTAATGTCGGCGACGCCTGCATCGGTCATAATGGTGGCCGGGTTGGAGTTGACGAGTACGGAGGTGATACCTTCTTCGCGCAGGGCTTTGCAGGCTTGTGTGCCAGCGTAGTCGAATTCAGCGGCCTGGCCGATGATGATGGGGCCGGAGCCAATGACCAGGACTTTCTGAATGGCTGGGCGGGCGGGCATAGGCGCGCTCCTTTTCTAGAGATTTTATCAGCGGTTATAATTCTTCGTATAGCCCTTGAGCGTTGGCTGATCTCTCCTCTGCTGAGTGCAAAGTCGATGCGCTGACCTCTTCTTGCCTGCATACAATACGTCAAGCAACAGCGAGCTGGCGATGCTCAGCAATCATTTGGGCAAATCGCTTGAAGAGATAGCGATTATCATGGGGTCCAGGCGAAGCCTCCGGGTGATACTGAACGGAGAAAACCGGCAATGTCTCGTGGGCCAGCCCCTCAACCGAACCATCCGAAAGGTTGCTATGGCTCACATAAAAGCCGCTCTCTGGCGGCAGTGAGGCTGCATCAACCTGGAAGTTGTGGTTCTGCGAGGTGATGGTGACACGCCCGGTGCGCAGTTCACGTACCGGATGGTTCGCGCCGTGATGGCCGAAAAGCAAGCGGCTCGTCCGCGCCCCGGCGGCGAGGCCGAGTACCTGATGTCCCAGGCAGATGCCCATCAGGGGTATCTGGGCGCCCAGAAGCTGCCGACAGACAGCGATCAAAGAAGCAACTGTTTCGGGGTCGCCAGGACCATTCGCCAGCAGGACACCATCTGGATGGAGCGCCAGCAATTCATTCATGCTGATGTGGGCTGGCGCCAGAATGGTCTCTATGCCGCAGTCATAGAGGCAGCGAGCGATCTGCTCCTTATAGCCGGTATCGATCAGGACAACGCGCCCACCGCTGTTTGTTTGTGTCAGTATGGAGCCTGATGCTGTGTTGATCGATTGGCTATTGGTATGGCTGCTGGCGCTCCAGGGAGCGATAGCGCCAAGAGAGACTTCTTCCACAACATCCAGGTCCGAAACGGTCTTGACCCCCTGTGCCGCCGCGACAAGCTCTGGAATGTCGGGTTTCTGGCCGGGCTGATAGGCGCGCAGGACGCCGCGCAGCGTGCCGCTGGCGCGCAGGCGCCGGGTGAGGGCGCGCGTGTCGATACCCTCAAGGCCCGGAATGCCTGCGCGCGCTAGATAGGCGCTAAGCGATTCGCGCCCGCGCCAGTGATGATACTCGTTGCTGCACTCGCGCACAATCAGAGCAGAGAGCCAGGGGCGGCGGGATTCAACATCTTCCAGGTTGATACCGTAGTTGCCAATCAACGGATAGGTGAGAACCACCATCTGGCCGCGATAGGAGGGATCGGTGCAAATCTCCTGATAGCCCGTCATGCCAGTGGCAAAAACGACCTCGCCCTTGCGCTGGCTTGATACAATACCCTCAATGGCGCCGAAAGGTCGCCCTTCATACGAGGAGCCATCCTCCAGTACCAGCACTGCCTGTGTATCCATAAACCTGTTTCCTTCTATCCCAACTTTTACTAACCACACATTGCTAGCGGCTAGCGGCGAGCGATTGATCGCGGGTTTCGGCCTGATAGACGAGTTTCCCGGCCAGGATGGTGTAGCGCACGCGGCCTGTGAGTGTCAGCCCGGCCAGGGGAGTGTTCTTGCCCTTGGAGGCGAAGCGTTGCGGCTCTACCATCCAGCGTTCCTCTGAGTCAAAAACGGTGATGTCAGCGGGAGCGCCGGGCTGCAACGTGCCTGCTGACAGTGAGAAAGTGCGTGCCGGGCCAATGGTGAGCGCGGCGAGCAAGGTGGTCAGCGGCAATCTTCCAGCATGGACTAAGGCCAGCAGCGCGCCCAGCGCGGTTTCCAGGCCAGAGATGCCAAAGGCAGCCTCGTCATATTCGCAGGCTTTATCCACGAAGGTATGGGGCGCGTGATCGGTGGCGATGGCGTCGATAGTTCCATCGAGCAGCCCCTCAAGCAAGGCTTCGGCATCCCGCTGTGCGCGTAGGGGTGGATTGACCTTGGTAGCCGTGTCATAGGGATGTCCCTGGCTGGCGTGGTCCGCGTCGAGCAGGCCGGTATGGCGACCAGCAACCCACTCGTCAGTCAGCAGGAGGTGATGCGGGGTGACTTCGGCGGTCACGCGCAGTCCTTCGGCTTTGGCGCGCCGGATAAGGTCAACTGACCCTGCTGTGCTGAGATGCGCGGCGTGGTAGCGCCCGCCAGTGAGGCGCACCAGCGCCAGATCACGGGCCAGCATGATCTCTTCCGCCGCCGCAGGCCAGCCTTTGAGGCCCAGCTTTGTGGCAATCGGACCTTCATTCATCACGCCGCCAGCCGCCAGCCCTTCATCTTCGCAGTGTTCGACGATGGGGCGGTTCAGCATAGTGGCATATTCAAGTGCCGAGCGCATCAGCTTGCTGTTGCTGACTGGCTTGCCATCATCCGAGAAGGCTACCGCCCCTGCCTCGGCGAGTTCGGCCATCTCGCTCAGTTCGGTGCCCTTCTCGCCTTTGCTGATGGCGGCAATGGGCAGGACGCGCGCCGGAGCGCCGCCAGCGGCGCGCGCGACGAATTCGAGCATGGCCTGGGAATCGAGGACTGGTTTGGTGTTGGGCATGCAGCAGATGGTGGTAAAGCCGCCACGCGCCGCTGCCTGGGCGCCGGTCTGGATGGTTTCCTTCTCCTCGTAGCCTGGCTCGCGCAGGTGAACATGTAGATCGACGAAACCGGGGGAGACGATCAGGCGAGGATGCAGGTCGAGCGTTTGGACCTGCTGGCCGCTTTGCGCCAGTTGGTCAGCGGATTGGGCGACCTCGCTGACCGGACCAACAGCGACGATGCGGTCATCGGCGAGCAGGAGATCGCCGATGACCGCCTGGCCTGTCGCCGGGTCAATGATGTGGCCGCCGCGCAACAGCAGGATGCCTGTGTGTACCGTATCTTCTTTCATCGTGCCTATATCTCTTTCTCTCTTTCTCTCTTATTGCTTGCTCTTGTTTTGCCTGAGATGGTCGTGCCCTCAGGCGCGCTGTCTGGCCTGAGAGAGCGCGTACAGCACGGCCATACGCACGGCAAGCCCATTTGTGACCTGTTCTTCGATGACGGAGGCGTCGCTATAGGCAACTTCATGTGCAATTTCGACGCCCTCATTCATCGGGCCGGGATGCATGACCAGCGCATTGGCGTTGGCGATTGCCAGGCGCTGCGGGGTCAGGCCAAAGCGCGCGATATATTCGCGCACCGAGGGGAGCAGACCGGCGCCCTGGCGCTCTTTCTGGAGGCGCAGGGCCATGACGACATCCGCGCCTTCGAGCGCGCGCTCAATCTGATATTCAACGCGCAGCCGTCGAGGAGTTGCATCATCGGCTGAAGCGATACTCTCCAGGGCGTTGGGTGGCATCAAAGTCGGGGGACCGCACAGGACGACCTCCGCGCCCAGGGTGGTCAGCGACCAGATGTTGGAACGGGCGACGCGACTATGCAGAATGTCGCCGAGAATGACGATCTTGCGCCCCTCTACCGAACCCAGATGCTCCACCATCGTGAAGAGGTCTAGCAGCGCCTGGGTCGGGTGCGCGTGCCAGCCATCGCCAGCGTTGATAACAGAGCCACGAATCTGCTGGGCGACCAGATAGGGCGCGCCAGACTGGCTGTGGCGCATGATGACGAAATCCGCGCCCAGCGCCTGGAGGGTGCGCACAGTGTCAATCAGCGATTCGCCTTTTGTGACGCTGCTGCTGGAGGCTGTCATGTTGACCACATCGGCGGAAAGGTTCTTGGCAGCTAGCTCGAAGGAGATGCGCGTGCGCGTGCTGTTCTCATAGAAAAGGTTGACGACGGTGCTGCCCTGGAGGGCGGGCACCTTGCGCACCGGACGCGCCAGCACCTCTTTCATGGTCTGGGTAATCTCAAGCAAGAGCCGCAGTTCGGAGGCGCTGAAGTCATCCAGATCGAGCAGATGGCGACGCTGAAAATTGGATTGAATGTGCGTGCGATCTGGCATCATGGCCTGCTGAGGAGAACTCGCGGTGTTGGTCGGCTTGATACCTTGTGCCTGTTCGGATGGGCTGAAATACAGGGTTGTTCTCTCCAAGGGAGGCTCCTTTTCATGGTCTGTGTACATATATGGTTCTATTATGGTTCTATTTGCGGTGCTTGATACATCAGGCTTTGGGTTGGCGGCTAAGTAGCACGGCGTCGAATTCATCGTACTCGGCAAGTCGGACGAGAATGCTTTCTTCGCGGGCAGTCGGGACGTTTTTGCCTACATAATCGGCGCGGATGGGCAGTTCACGGTGGCCCCGGTCGATCAACACGGCGAGTTGCACTTTGCGCGGGCGTCCGTGATCTAGTAATGCATCCAATGCTGCGCGGGCGGTGCGTCCGGTATAGAGGACATCATCCACCAGTACCACGACCCGGTCGGTGATGTCGGTAGGAAGCTCTGTTGGGTGGACCTTGAGCTGCGCGCCGCGTGAGCGCAGATCATCGCGGTAGAGTGTGGCGTCGAGCTGGCCGACCGGAACGCTGGTATGCTCCAGCGAGCTTATCTTGGCTGCCAGCCGCTGTGCCAGCGGCACCCCCCGCGAGCGAATACCCACCAGCACTAATTCTGTAGCGCCTGCATTGCGCTCTAACATCTCGTGGGCCATCCGTGAGATGGCCCGGCGCATCTCGTCTTCGTTGAGAATGGTTCTCGCCTCTTCTTCATGGCCGGTGATCTGGCTCATCAATCATTACTCCTTTGTGGCGTGATGGTACTGCCGCGTATCTCTGCCAAAAGGCATAAAAAAAGACCTTCGTACCCACCAGTTGTGGGCACAAAGGCCAGAACATAGCTTTTGAAGGCAGCCACCTGGGCCGCGCGCAGGCACACGCAAAACGAACTCCTTGCCAGCCTCACAGGGCTGGATTTAAAGGATTCTTCAGTTGTGTACTATACCATTTCTTTCGAGGGGATGCAAGTCCTTGCGCGAGGCTGGGCGCATATGCTATACTGGCCGTTGGCACTCTGAAAGGGGGTATATACATCATGCTGGAACTGGTTAAGCAAGTAGAAGCAGACTATTTGCGCGAAGATGCGCCCAAACTGGAGTCGGGTGATACTGTTCGTGTTCATTTGAAGGTGGTCGAGGGCACCCGCGAGCGATTGCAGGTATTTGAGGGTATTGTGATTCGCTTGCATGGGCAAGGGGTCAATCGCAGCTTCACGGTGCGCCGTGTCACGCATGGGGTCGGGGTTGAGCGCACCTTCTTGCTACATTCACCGCGTATTGATAAGATCGAGATTGTGCGGCATGCTGAGGTGCGTCGCAAGCAACTCTACTATATGCGTAAGCTCTCTGGCAAGGCGGCGCGTTTGCGGGAGCGGCGCGAGCAGTAGGGGGCGCGATCTATGCTATCGCGCAAGCGTGATGCAGCCGTCAGCAGCGCACCTGCGTCTGTCGCAGCGAAAGGTCGCTGTGATCCCACGCTTGAGGAAGAAGAACGCCTCATCCTCCAGGGACATACCCTGATTGCAGGATTAGATGAGGCTGGGCGCGGCTGCCTGGCCGGGCCGGTGGTAGCCGCTGCGGCAGTGTTGCCGCTGGCGGAGGATTGTTTGCGCCTTTTTGCTGGTGTGCGCGATTCCAAGCAACTCAGCCCTGCCCAACGGGAGCGCCTCTACGCTGTTATTGTGGAGCGTGCGGTGGGTGTTGGGGTGGGTGTGGTCTCGGTAGAGTGGATTGATCGCTATAATATTGTGCGCGCGACACGGCTGGCAATGCAGCAAGCCCTGGCATCGCTGCCGGTGCGCCCGACCTATCTGTTGTTGGATGCTATCAAGCTTCCAGCAGTGCGTCTGCCGCAGCTTGCTCTGATTAAAGGGGATGCGCGCTGCCTTTCGATAGCCGCAGCTTCGATTGTTGCCAAGGTAACACGCGACCGGCTGATGCAGCAGCTTGATGAGCAGTATCCTGGCTATGGATTTGCCCGGCATAAGGGCTATGGAACGGCTGAGCATCAGGATGCGCTTGCCAGGCTGGGGCCGTGTCGGGCGCATCGTCGCACCTTCGCCCCGGTGAGGGCGCGCTTGGAAAGTCAGCAGCTTTCCCTCAACCTTTAGCGGCCTGCTGTTCTTCCGCTATCCTCTCCTCGCTTCATGCCCTGATGGGTCTAGTTGCCAGGCGCCTGAGGGCCATTCATTGCTCGCTGGCGCCAGAACAGCACGGACCAGGCGCTCTGGATCATGGCGGACATAGTGGTCGGTCCCAATGGCGATCAGCCGATCTACGACTACTTCCGGCGCCATTTCCTGGACTCGCGCAACATCGGCTATTACTGGATGCTGCTGCTGCTCCGCATAGGATTCGATGAGGTGATCGGGGAAGGAGCCATCGTGCATAATGACCCGATCTACGCGCCCACCTAAATGCTGATGCACTTCGCGTAAAAAGTCTGATGCCTGGAATCCATCGGTTTCTCCATGCTTGGTCATGAGATTACAAACGTAGACTTTCTCTGCTTCAGACTCTCGAATTGTGCGGGCAACATCCTCCACCAGCAGGTTAGGGAGGATGCTTGTATAGAGGTCGCCAGGACCAATAATGATTACATCGGCGCGTCGCAGTGCGCGAATGGCCTGCGGACAGGCTGGGGTTGGTCCACTCAAAAAGATGCGCTTGACGGGTGGTAGGGGGCCAGGGTCTTTCAGTCCGCGCGTATCAATGTCAGTTTCCCCACAGAGAGTGCTGCCGTCGGTGAACTCGGCGCACAGGGTGGTATGTTCCAGGGTGACGGGTAGGACATCTCCAGCGGTCTCCAGGAGTTCCTGCGCATCCTGCACTGCGAGCAAGAGGTTGCCTCCATTGATACCTTGCAAAGCTGAGATAATCAAGTTGCCAAGGCTGTGCCCGCCAACGCCCTCGATGCGATTGATTGGCTCTCCCTGGCTTGCGTGGTTTGTATTCCCCCCTGTAGGGAAACGAAAGTTGAAGACATCGCGCCAGAGGACACCATTGCGCGAGAGTGCCACCAGAGCCTGGCGCAGATCACCCAAAGGGAGCTGACCGAATTCGTCCATCAGGCGGCGCGAGCTGCCGCCGCTATCTGCCATCGAAACAATGGCGGTGATTGAACAGGGGTATTTCTTGAGATTAGAAAGAACAGCGAATGGCCCAGTGCCGCCGCCAATCGTTACTACTCGCTTGCCTGCCAGCCTCTGTCCAACTCGATGGGGTGAATCCATAGATGCCTCCTGTATATGCTTAGGCTCTGGAGCGCCTGCCCTATTATACTCTACTGATGGCGCCTGGGTAACATACTATGGCTGCGCAATGGTACTTATCTCCTTGCCAGGTAGCGCCAGGCGAGTGCAGTAGATGGCGTCTGAGGAGAGCTATTTTGCCCCGCTGTGCAGGGTGTGCTACAATTTGGGTGAGGAGCAGGAGCAGGCCCGATGGAGCCAGCCTGAGCTTGTTTATCAGGTGCTTGCATTGCAGCAGGTCATCACGCATAAAGGGGGCCATTGGAGGGCATGGAGCAGGTGGATATTGATTTTTTGCTTACTCGTGGCGTGGCGCAGGTGGAGAAGGAAGCAGATTTGCGCAGACTGCTCGAAGCTGGCGGGCGCGATGGTCGCCCGTTGCGCGTGAAGCTGGGAATTGATCCCCGAAGTCCTGATCTGACATTGGGGCATGGCGTCGTGTTACGCAAACTGCGCCAGTTTCAGCAGCTTGGGCACAAGACGGTCGTTATTGTTGGCGACTGGACAGCCCGCCTGGGCGATCCCACTGACCGCACGGAGGCCCGCGAGGCGCTTTCCGCCGAGCAGGTGAAGGCGAATGCTGCGCATTACCTGGAGCAATTCTATCAGGTTGTAGATCGAGAGCAGACCGAAGTGCGCTGGCAGAGTGAATGGTTTGATCGCTTTACGCTGGCTGATGCTATTCGCCTGGCTGCTAATAAGACGGTCGCGCAGATGCTGGACCGCGATGATTTTTCCAAGCGGTATCATGCCGGGACGGAGATATATCTCTCCGAGTTTCTCTATCCATTGTTGCAGGGCTATGACTCGATCGCCGTTGAGGCGGATGTGGAGATAGGCGGCACTGACCAGACGTTTAATCTGCTGGTAGGGCGCGAACTTCAGGGACGAGTGGGGCAGCCACCCCAACAAATCTTGACCTGCCATCTCGTTGTTGGGCTGGATGGCGTGCAAAAGATGGGCAAGAGTATGGGGAATTACATCGCGCTGACCGCTCCGGCCAATGATATGTATGGCAAACTGATGTCTTTGCCCGATCATGCGATGATGATCTACTTTGAAACACTCACTTCTGTACCAACGGAAGAGTTGCAGGAGATGCAGCGCGAGATGGCCGAAGGAACACTGAATCCGCGCGATGTGAAGATGCGCATGGCCCGCGAGATTGTGACAGAGTTCCACTCGGCGGAAGCAGCGCGAGAGGCTGAGGCGGCGTTTGTGCGCCAATTTCAGCGGCATCAGCTTCCAGAGCAGATTCCTGACTACCCACTTTCTGAGCCGGTGAATATCGTGGCCTTGATAGCTGACGCCAAATTGGCTCCTAGCCGAAGTCGCGCGCGCGATCTGATACAGCAAGGCGGCGTCTATCTCTATCCAAAAGGCGAAGCTGGATCGCCGGAGCGCGTGAGCGATCCTGGACGTACAGTTGAGCCTGAAGATGGCTTGATTGTGCAGGTAGGGAAGTTTCAGTTTGTGCGTATCCGCGCTGTATAGCCCTGAGAGAAGAAGCCAGGTCGGCACTCATGTAACCCTGGCCCCCATGATGCGTAATTGTAGATGGAGTAATTGTCACAACTGGAGGCGCGCTGTGGATGCTGGTCTGGGGGCAGTCAAGGGAGGAACTTACCGATGGCCGAGGTGATCGAATGCCCGTCTTGCGGAACCTCGTTTTCTGCTAGCACGCGCTTTTGTTCAGAGTGTGGCGCGACGCTGACGGGCGCTCTGGTACGCCAGGCGACGGGGATGCTCCCCGCGAACCGTCTGCTTCAGAATCGCTATTTGATCCTAAAGAAGCTGGCGCAGGGCGGGCAGAGCGCCGTCTATCTGGTTGCTGATACACTGGATGAGAGCAAGCAATATGCGCTCAAGGAGATGAGCGAATCTGAACTCAGCCTGGCAGACCGCAAACAGGCGCTGGCCGATTTCCAACGTGAGGCGGATATGCTGCGCCTGCTCAATCACCCGGCGCTGGCGAAAGTCTACTCCACCTTCGTAGAGGATACCAAGCACTATATGGTGATGGAGTATGTGGCCGGGCGCAATTTGGAAGAGGTGCTGGCGGAAGCCGGGAAACCATTGCCAGAGGCGCAAGTTCTGGCCTGGGGCATCGCCATCTGTGATGTGCTGGCCTATCTGCATCAGCAGGAGCCGCCGATCATTTACCGCGATCTGAAGCCATCGAATGTGATCCTGCGGCCAGACAAGACGGTCAAGCTGATCGACTTTGGGATCGCGCGCTTCCAGCAGACCGGGCAGAGCAAAGACACGGTTTGTCTGGGTACTGATGGCTATGCGCCCATTGAGCAATATAGTGGGCGCACTGAGTCACGCTCGGACATCTACGCGCTGGGGGCGACCCTCTATCACCTGCTGACCAATAAGGTGCCTGCGGCAGCGCCCACGCGCGTGGCAAATGTTGCCAGCTTTCTTCCGCCCCGCCAACTGAATCCGGCGCTCTCGGCTGCGATGGAGGCGGTCATTCTGCGCGCAATGGAGGTACATCCCACGCAGCGATATGCTGATGCTGGTGAGATGCAGGCTGCGCTAGAAGGCATTGGGCGTGGCAGGTCGGCAACGCTGGTCGGCGCGAGCGCGCCGACTCAGCGGCCAACAACCTCTCCTTCG
Organism: Ktedonobacterales bacterium; assembly: GCA_046704085.1. Taxonomy (GTDB): domain Bacteria; phylum Chloroflexota; class Ktedonobacteria; order Ktedonobacterales; family DATBGS01; genus DATBHW01. Next base: position 19,515 of record JBJKSJ010000050.1, read on the forward strand.
ATCACCCTAACAAGGCCATCACAACAGATGACTGCTGGCGCGTCCTTCAAGGTTGCTCCTGGGCAAGATGCGCTGACATTGAGCCTGGAGCCTGCGCTAACTCCCCTGGCGGATCGGCCAATCCTGCGCGTGCGTCCCATCCATGCCATTACGTTTGGGCTAGTCAATCCTCAACGAGCCTATCAGCGGCAATTTACGGTTGAGAATGAGGGGGGCGCGCCGCTCCAGGCAACCATTACGAGTAACAATCCGGCGCTGTTGTTGGATGTTGTGCCTGCCTTTGGCTATCGGGCGCATGTGAGCGTCTGGCTCAAGCCCTATGCTTTGAATGCCAGGCACTACGAGGATGTCATTGATGTCACCAGCAATGGGGGCGTGGAACACCTTCCTGTTCAATACACTATCGCCCGCCCCGATGCTACTCCTGACCATGATCTCGTGCCCGCCGGGCAGAATCGCGGCGTTGCCGTATTTCGTCCTGGGCGCGCCATTGCGATTGGGCTTGGCATAGCCTGGCTGCTTAGCCAGCTTATCGGTCATGTGGGGCATATGGGACCATTCATTCACCCCTAACGCGAAACGTACTCAATATTGGTGTAGGAGCATGACAAGCGTATGGCCGAGGCGAAGATTGGGGTTATCGGCGGGAGTGGTCTCTATCACATCGCAGAGATGACTGATAGGGAGGATGTGCAGGTAGCGACGCCCTTTGGCGCGCCCAGTGATGCAATTACTATTGGGCGTGTGGAGGGCGTTTCGATTGCCTTCCTGCCACGTCACGGGCGCGGCCACCGGCTCAGCCCAACTGAAGTGCCCAGCCGGGCAAACATCTACGCGCTGAAGAGCCTGGGGGTGGAGTGGGTGATTTCAGTGAGCGCGGTGGGCAGTATGCGCGAAGATGTTGCTCCCCTTGACCTGCTGATCCCCAATCAGCTTGTTGATCGCACGAAGAGTCGAGTCAATAGCTTCTTTGAAGGCGGTCTGGTGGTCCATTGCTCCTTTGCTGAGCCGTTCTGCCCGACGCTCTCAGGCATCCTCTGGGAAGCCGCGCAGGAGTTGGCGGATGTAAAAGTGCATCGTGGGGGAACGTACATCTGCATAGAGGGGCCGCTCTTCTCGACGAAGGCCGAGTCGCGCATCTATCGGCAGTGGGGGGTAGATGTCATTGGGATGACTGCGCTGCCAGAAGCCAAACTGGCGCGCGAGGCAGAACTCTGCTATGCTACGATTGCCTGCGTGACCGATTATGATGTCTGGCATGAGACCGCCGAGCCAGTCACTGTCGAGATGGTGATTGGGAACTTGATGCGAAATGTGACCAACGCTCAGCGCATTATTCGCGCAGTAGCGCAGCGCATCCCAGCAGAGCGCGAGCAGAATGCCTGTGAGTGCCCGCACGCGCTGGCGTCAGCGATCATTACCGACCGCAGCCGCATCCCTGCGGAGGTCCAGGACAAATATCGGTTGCTGGTAGGAAAATACCTGTAACGACGCGGGGTACTCACTCCTCGATCCCTCGTTCTAGATCACCTTCATCCTGGATTTATGCGGTTGGTGTTTGGGAACGCTCGCTTATGGCCTGCTGGATGGCCGGTGGCAGCGGTTGCCCCTGGCCTGGCTGTTGGCCCAGCAGCGCCTGAAGGTCGAAGCCGTTGAGGATGGCATAGTTGCGGGCATTGTTGTTCATAACGACATGGATTTCACCGGCTGGCCCCAACTGTTCGGCGATGCCCTTGATCCGTTCGGCCCAGGATGTCAGCTCTTCCTTGCTGTAGAGATAGTCAAAACGCTGTCGGCTGCTCTGGAGGCCACGCGCGTACCACATCTGCGTGTTGCGCCCATGAAAGCGGAAGAGCGCCAGGCGCGGGTCTGTGACCAGGGTGATCGGTGGCATGGAGCCGGAGCCAACCTGCGGCTCATCGACACAGACGTAGGCCATCTGGGCTTCGCGCAGCGCCTTTGCTGTCTCATCGGTATGGTGACCATCCAGCCAGGAGCGGTGGCGAAACTCGACGGCGATAGACTCATGCGGCAACTGCTCGCGGATGGTGGAGAAATAATCCAGATTGGTGGGGCTGTAGGTGAACCAGGGTGGGAATTGGAAGAGGATGGCGCGCAGCTTTCCCGCGTCGCGCATGGGCTGCATCATCTCAGAGAATTGGGCGAACGTCTCGGCTTTTGGCTCGATGGCCTGCCCGTCATCGGTGCGATGATGCCAGGTCAGTTCCCCATAGGCTTTGACATCAAAGCGAAAGCCATCAGGGGTGCGTTCGCTCCAGAGTTGGAAGTTGCGCTGGGGCTGAAGATGGTAAAAGGTCGAGTCAACCTCAGCCAGTGAGAAATAGCGGGCGTAGTAGCTGATGCGCTGGCTGCTCATGTCTTTTCGCTGGTATTCAGGGGGATAAAACGGCTCGTGATCGGTCCAGCTTGCCGTGCCAACTAGAATGCTCGCCTGGCCTTTGGCTGGTTCTGCTGGTTGTGGCGAACTCGTCTGAGTGGAGAGATCGCTGGCGCTCATAGTAAAGCTCCCTTCGTGTATCTCAGCAATGCTCGTGTGCGCTGCATCGGCTCATCTTGAATGATTTCTTTGCGTAGAGAGGCAAAGTGGAAACTTCGGTTCTTCTGAAGGCGCGTGCCTGGCAGGAAGGCACGGTCTCCGCAGATAACCCGGCATGCACAGAAGAACGTGCAAGATGTATTCCTGACGGCCCATATTCGAGCAAGCCAACTTGCTCGAATATGGGCCGTCAGCTTTTGGATCGATCAGACGATCAGGTTTGATAAAAGTGAATTAGAGCGCCCGGCGGATGCGCCAGTAGCTCAGGCCAAGCATGGGGAGGGTCAGGAGATAGGCCCAGAGCAGGTAATCAAGCCAGTTCTTACCGAAGAAGTAGTAGATAGCTACCAGGGCGTAGAGGAGCATGCGGCTGGGACGGATGATCCCTTGCGACGAGACGCTTAGCAGTTGATGGATCAGCAGAAACGTGACCAGGCTGGTGTAGATGTAGACAAAGATGATCCCCAGCACCGCGTTGATAGCCCCTTGCCAGGCTAACCCTCCGACGGTGAGAGCCACGACGGCCTGATCGCAAAAGGTATCGGTGAACGAGCCTTTCGCGGAGGAGGCGCGGCGGTAGCGTGCCAGCACGCCATCGAGCGCGTCCAAAACGACCGAGCCGACCAGCAGCCAGAAGGCAATATCAAAGCGGAAGCGGGCGATAAAGAAGAAGCCGACGCCTAACAGCACCGAGGCCCAGGAGAGCATATCAGGCGTGATATGTAGCCTGTCGAGGCCAGCAGCCAGGGGCAGAAAAAGGGTCTGGCGCACGCGCTGCCAGGCGTAGAGGAATCGCCCCTCGCTCTCGCTATAGATGCTCTGCAAGCGCCGTTGTCGCTGCTCGGCCTGTTGTGTTTCAGTTTCGCGGGTTTCTCCGGGCGTACTCATGGTTGGGTCTGATGGAGGGTCGATCATGGCGCGCACTGATAGCGTGGGTAAGATGTTCCGTTGTGAACGTTTGGTAGTGGGTTGACGTTCGGATAACCATTGAGTTGTAAGGCAATGCAGTCGGCGACCGGCGCCTGGAACAACCCTTCATCGCCGTTTTCTTTCATCACGACAATGGCGAGGTTCGGGGTGTCCCCTGGATTATCGGGCGCCAGCGCAATGAACCAGGAGTGCGGGTCTGCGTTCCCAAGCTGGCCTGTGCCGGTCTTGCCGCCGACGTTGGCGCGGGTGCCGTTGATGATGCCTGCGGAGCCTTGCTGCACGACGCCGCGCATGGACTCGCGGATGTCCTGAGCGGTTTGCGCGTTGATGATCTGGCCGTTCGTCACCCCGTTGCTGGTGTAGGGCGTCGAGCCTACCGGCTGGATGCTCTTAGGATCGACGCCATGCGGCACAACCCTGTAAAGCAGATGTGGGAGTAAGCCAACGCCGTTGTTTGCTACCGTGCTGGTAACAAAGGACATCTCCAGCGGGGACACCTCCAGGGTGCCCTGTCCAAACCCATCGGCAGCCAGGTTGACATTATCATTCCGCGCGCCCTGGAAATCGACCCGGCTGGACTTGACCGGGAAGTCGAAGGGAAAGGGCGGTTTGGTCTGGGCGTTGGAGTCTATCATGCCATAACGCTGGATGTAGTTCAGCCAGGTATCGGCGCCCACCCCTACCCCGACGCGCGCGTAGATGACGTTATCGCTATAGATATAGCCATGCTCCAGATCAATGGGGCAAGATGGCTTCGGGGAGTACTGGTCCCTGGGGGCAAAGTCGGTGAAGGTATGCCCGTTGACGGTATAGGTCAGTGCTGGGGAGTTGTCAGCCAGGCAACTGGTGCCCCCGCCGCCAAAGGGGTAGTTCAGCGGGTACTTGCCGCTGTCTAGCGCGGCGCTCAAGGTCACGGTCTTAAATACTGAGCCGGGAACATAGAGGCTTGTTGGCCTGACCAGCAGCGGCGAGAGGGGGTCATTGGTCAGTTGCTGGAAGTATTCCGCGCCAATGGTGCTGGTCAGGGTTGGCGTGGGTGTGGCCGTACCTGCTGATACGGCGGGAGGATTTTGCTGCGCTCCTGGGCAGACAGGATCATTGGCGTTGGTCTGGTCGTTGACGTAGAGGCGGCAGGGCGTGTAGTCACCGATCTCGTTGGCATTGAAGTAGGGGCGACTGAGCATGCCCAGAATCTCGCCGGTATGGGGGTCTTCGACGATGATTGAGCCAGGATGGTTGTCGGGCGCATTCTCAGCAGGTTGGTTGTAAAGCTGCTGCACCAGGCTGCCGTCTTTCTGCTGGCAGAGCG
>JBJKSJ010000051.1:0-13709 GCA_046704085.1 Ktedonobacterales bacterium
ATAGGAAGAGAGGTCGGGAATGTAAAACGAACAGAAATATGAAGGGAGGCGATGGCACCAACCGATCAGTCAGGCGCAGGGGCCCGACGGCCCAGCCGCCCAACGCAAAAACGAATAAAAACATATCCCCACCCAGAGCAGGGGCATTCTCGACCTTCTCATATTGCCGAGCTTATTAGACGATTCGATCGCGCGAACGTTCCTCCCACCCTGGCAAGGCAGTCAAAGCAGAGAAGCCCCGGCGATCAAAACGGAAGGCGATTGACGCCAGAGTCAGCGGACATCTCCCCCAGCCATGCACAAGAGCACCCCCTCCACCCTCGGGGATCCATAATAGATCGGCGCAGGCCCTGCCCGAAGAAACCCCTAAGACAAGGCGAAGAGATGGCAGACGATCGCAGGAAAGAAGGGCTCTAGGAATCACAAACCAGTGCCTCGTAACCAGGCTGCCGGAGAAGCTGCCCTGCTGCCAGTCGAAGCCAGCCTCAGCATACCAGCCAACGCGCGAGCCCTGCAAAGCCCCTGGAGAGGCTGGTAGTATCTCAGGACAGTGCCAGCAGCAGATGCCCCACCAAGAGAGCCAGCTGTTCCAGCACGCCGACCGTATTGAGCGCTGGTGGCCATCACCAGCCCGATGGTGATGGCCACCAGCCTGAGCGCCGCTACGAGCCACTGCGCATGAGCCAACTCCACCACGACCGTGACGTGCCGCGCACACCAGAGAACGAAAATGCCACCAGGGCTGCCCCCGGTGCACCGTCCAGAGAATTCCAGCGTGCAGGTGTGCGCCAGTCACCTGCACATGAGGCCGACGCGCACCTGCACCCGTCCTGCCTTCCCACTCGCACCAGGCTTCTGCTCCATACTTCATCACAGCTTCCATGACAGATCCATATAGTGAACCCCGCCGATCTCAGAACGATTATTGCATCCGATGCTACAATGAGGCGCAGCCATCCCTGGTCGTTTGTTCTCAAGAGGGAGGTTGCCTCAATGCCTACTCGTGTCCAGCATGCCCATACCGAAGACTGGCAGCAAATGACACAATTGTGTCTCTGGCCGGAACAACGCAAATATGAATTACTCCGCCCGATCGTCCTTTACGGAGACTTGCCTGCTGATCGAGCGCGAGAAACCGGGGTCACGGAGCGGCGGTTACGGGGGCAAGCCGATCAGTTCGATGCGGAAGGAGTCATCAGCCTTTTCCGCCCGACACAGAAGCACCTACAAGACCACCATCGGTCCTTGCCGCCACCCATGCGCCAAGCCATTGTCGATCTCAAAGCAGAGTTTGCGGGCCTGGGCTTGCAGGAAATCGCCGGTATCTGCTATGTGCGCTTTGGACGCCGCCCCAGCCGATCACGGTCAAGCAGGTGTTAGTGGATGGCCCGCGTCCTACCATCAGTGGGCGGCGCTATCCACCCTACGCGGCCATTGCAGACCTCCCCGCCCGGCGACAGGCGGTGGTAACGTTGCACGCTGAAGGCTGGACACCTACCGGCATCGGGCGCTACCTGGAATTGGGACGGCAAAACGTCTACCAAATCCTCCAGCGCTGGCGAGACGAAGGGGTGGCGGGCCTGGCGGATAAATCACGGGCCAACACGCGCAAGCGGGTGGTGGATGTGGCGCTCAAACAAGAGATTCGCCAGCGCCAGGAAAACCCTGAACTGGGTGCGTGGCGCATGCACGCCGCCCTCAAGCAGCTTGGCATTCAGGTCAGCGCTGCCACCTGCGGCAGGATTATGGCGGAAAACAGACAACTCTACGGATTGGGGAAGCAGCCGAAGGAGAAGAAAGAGCCGAAAGAGCACCCGTACAAGGCCCAGTATCGCCATCTTATCTGGAGTGTGGATGTCAGGTACATCGAGGAACACCAGATTCCTGGCATCAAAGGCCCCTTCTACATCCTCTCCATTCTGGACAATTTTTCGCGCGGTGCGCCAAGAAGTGGTGCGTTGTAGTAACCGAAGCAGGAGGTGAGAGCCTTTTGGTAGGTTTCAGGCTGTCCCCAGCAGCCTGATGGCTACAGGCGTAGCCTTCGGTTGAGCAGCCGGAGGTGAAAGAGCTGCCTGGACAACGTGGACAAGGAGAGGAAGCTACCTCTCTTAACTCGGGCTGCCAGCCAAAGATGACACCGGGTGACGTAAGAAAGCTCTGTTTGACGGGTCGTTAAGTTCTACACGGCCAGAAGGTAGCCAACCCGCAAGGGGCAACCGTGAGTATGAGGTATGGTGCGCTCTCGGGATGCGCCAGAAAACCTGTTCTCGACTCAGGAAAAGGGCAGGGCTAGAGGGGTAGAAGCCAGCCCTCTTATACGGCAGATGGGACGCATCTGTATTCGGCCTATAGAGACGCATCAAAGGATTGAGCCTCTAGTGACACTCGTGTCAGCGCTCTGGAGCGGTTTCGCTCCCAAGAAATTTTTCCAAATGGCTCAATGTTTGGGGTCACCGCTATAGAGGAGCCACCCACTGGTCATCGCAGTCTACAACGTAACAAACTTGGGAGAGACCTGCTGTGCGCTTGAGACAAAGGCGTCCCCAGCTAGGGTAGCTTGCACCTGACGGGCAGCGGGTCAGTCAGAGGCATCATAGTACCCAGGAACGCCAGCTAACGACTGGACTGAGGGGAAGGATGCCAGGTACTTGACCAACCGAGATGAGCATTGAGAGGTCTGGATACGTATGACCGCTGATATTATCAAGACTCAACAAGGTTTGGCTCGCAAAGCTCAGGCACAACCAGCACATCGTTTTGCCGACTTGTATCATCTGCTGTACAAGCGGGAGTGGATTGAAGTGGCTCTTCAGCACGTCCTGGACAACGATGGGGCTACCACCCCTGGCGTGGATGGGATAAGCTGGAAGCACTTCCAGGAGGTGGACAAGAACGACTTCGAGCAAGAGCGGTTTCGCCAGCGCTTCATCGAGGAAGTACAGGAGGAACTGCGACGGCAAACGTTCCGGCCACTACCAGTCCGACGTGTAGAAATCCCCAAGCCTGGTACGAACATGACAAGGAAGTTAGGGATTCCCACCATCAAGGACCGAACCGTGCAAACTCTGCTGAAAATGGCCCTGGAACCCATCTTTGAAGCGAACTTTTGCTACTTCTCGAATGGGTTCCGACCGGGCCGCTGCACGATGGACTGTATCCAACCCCACGACAAATTGTGCGGCACGAAGACCGGGTATCGGTGGGTGATCGAAGGGAGACATCCGGGCGTGTTTTGACGCGATTCCGCACGAAAAGTTGGTCGCTGCGGTGGCACGACGCATCGCAGATCGACAGCTCCTCACGCTCATCACCCGCTTTCTCAAAAGCGGGATCATGATCAAGCGCAAGGTGGCACGCAATGAAGCAGGCACGCCCCAGGGTGGCATCGCCTCGCCCTTGCTGGCGAATATCTACCTGCATCCATTTGATGTGTGGTACAGCCAGCACTACGCTGCTCCAGACCAGCGGACTGACTGAAGTGGGTACAGTCGCTGGCGCTATCAGCGGGTGAAAGGGAGACAAGCGGCAGCCACGCAGCTATTTCGCTATGCCGACGACTGGATTCTGCTGGTACGCGGAACCAAAGCGCAAGCCCAGGAGATCAAGCAGGCATGCAAAGCGTTCCTGCACGACAAACTGGGCTTGGACCTGTCCGAGGAGAAAACCAAGATCACCCACATCCAAGAGGGCATTGATTTTCTGGGCTATCTCATCTTCCGCTGCAATCGTCCGTCCAAAGGCCGACGAGTTGGCGTCTTTGCACGCCCGACCACCGCTGGCGTCCAACGGGTGAAAGCCAAGATCAAAGCGCTGACAGGACGCAAGACCCTCAACGACGATTACCTGCTCAAGCTACAAGCCATCAACGCCGTGATACGGGGCTGGGCCAGTTATTACCGGGCGGTGAATCCAACCGAGACCTTTCAGCGGCTTGACCAGTATGTCTGGTTACGGCTGAGGAAATGGCTCGGCAAGAAACACCGCATCGGGCCAAAGCAGGTAAGGAAACGGTATATGCGGCATCGGCCAGGGCCGCACGGAGGCATGGATGACTTCGCGGCCCAGGATGAGCAAGGCCAGGGGGTCTGGCGCTTTCGGGCCACCCAAACCAAGCTCATCTACTACCGACCGAGCCTGAAACGGCATTGGCCACATCCATATCTCGAACGGGTGGAGGCTCAACACTACGTTCTTCCCACGCTCAAAGACCTCGGGGAAGGGAACTCCCGTGCCCTGGAGTATGTTGCCAATCGGCGTATCGTGCTCCAACGGGCAGCAGGGCAGTGCGAGCGGTGTGGGCAAAGGACGCGATTGGTGGTCATCATCGCAACCGACGCCACTCTGGGAGACGGAGAATGGCCTACTCGGACAACCGCCCGGAAATGATGGAGGCACTCTGCAAAACATGTCACGACCAGGAACATCACGCCGAAGTCGTGGCAAACGACAAGGCGCGTGCCAGAGCTGCGAGAAACGAGTAAAAGAGCGCCTGGTGCCTGGAAACTCGCACGCCGGGTTCGGTGGGGAGGGTGCAGAAACGTGCGTCTCGCAAGAGGCGCGGGCGCGCTGTGCCCTTACCCAATCCATCCTGGCGAGCAATGTGTGCCAACGGCAAGCTGAGATGAGTTACCTGCTCGTCTTGATTGCTGCCATTCGTCAGCATGGGTCTCCCGACCTGCTCGTCAGCGATAGCGGGAGCATCTTCATCTCCAAACAGGCCAAGTTCATCTACGACAAGCTGCATATCCAGAAAGAGCAGATCCATAAAAAGCAAGCGTGGAAAATTTGATTGAAACCCAGTTCAACATACATAGGCTGCTTGCTGACTCCCACTTTGCCCAGGTGACGAGTTGGGAAGGGGCCAAGCTAGAGCATAAGCGCTGGATGGAGTCGCATAACCATCAGTCGCATTGGGCATATCGGCAGCGCGAAGATGGCAAGCGTGCACCCGCTGAAGTCTTGGATCAGGCAGTTGGGCATCTCTGGGGACCAGCACAGCTCCAGCGGGTCTTCTTCACGCGCCGCTTTGCGCGCTGGCTGGACCGCCTGGGCTATCTCCGCTTTCGCCAATGGTCGCTCTACGGAGAAGAGGGCCTTGCCAAACAACAAGCGACGCTCTGGCTGTACGGGCAGACGCTCACCCTGGAGTATGCCAGCACCCCGTTGACCCAGTTTACCGTCTCCTTCCAATCCGATAAGAAACGCTTTCGCACGGTCAAGCTGCTCCGTCGGTTCGAGACACAGTACCGTTCGCCGCAGATCCCCTTGTGGAGCAAGGATGAGGTAAAGTGGTTGCTAGCTCGGAGGCTGCCGGACCATTTGAGAGAGCATCGGCAGCCGCCAATTGGGAGCGGGATCATTCAGTTAACGCTCCTTGCTTAGCATTCCCTTCTAAAGAAGGACTCGTTCCCCAGCGGAGACCAGCGTCAAGACAGAAAGGGTTTCAGTGTCTAGGTGACCAGGCTTAATTGCCCTGGCCTCTCCACATCGAGAGGCAGCTCTCAGATAACACCTATTTTATAGCGGTGACCCCAAATATTGAGCCATTTGGAAAAATTTCTTGGGAGCGAAACCGCTCCAGAGCGCTGACACGAGTGTCACTAGAGGCTCAATCCTTTGATGCGTCTCTATAGGACTGAGCGCAATTTCAATATTGAAGGTCGCTTGCCATGAGCAAGGAGATGCAGAAGTGAAGTTCCATACTCGTCTCGTTCATTGCGAAACGAGCAGGGCACTTTCACGTTTCCAGCTTTTACTCAGAAGCGCTTGCTTCGTCAGGCGGGGGCAGTTTTGACCCCGCCTTCTGCCATCGCACCGGCCAGCACAGCCGGATCAGAGACCTCTTGGAGGTCGCGGCGCGGGGTATACGAGGCTTCCAGTCGAGCCGCCTCGTCGTCGTTCAACGTGATCGCGAGCGCCGCGAGCGCCTCATCGATGTGGCTGGTTTTGAGCACGCCCACGATTGGTGCGGCAAGCACTGGATTGCGTCGCAGCCAGGCCAGTGCGATTTGCGCTCGACTGACCCCACGTTCCGCCGCAACGACGCCCACCGCCTCGACGATGTTCTGATCGCTCGCCGCCGTTGCCTCGTAGAGCGTGGCTGCATCACGAAGCGCGCCCAGCCGTGTTCCTGTTGCAGATGACGCGCCTTGCTGAACTCCCAGGCCATCATGGAGGAGGCGCCGAGATAGCGCACTTTGCCCATCTTCACCAGATCATGGAGCGCCTCGAGCGTCTCCTCCCAGGGCGTCGTTTGATCGCGACGATGGATTTGGTACAGGTCGATATACTCGGTGCCAAGCCGCCTCAGGCTCTGGTCGAGCTCGGTCAGGATCGCCTTACGCGACAAGCCGCCAGCGTTGGGGCGCGGAGCTTGGTGGCGATGACCGCACTGTCACGATGGGTGAAATCCTTGAGCGCCCTGCCCAGGGTCTCTTCGCTCGTCCCCTGTGAATAGAGGTTGGCGGTGGCGAAGAAGTTGATGCCGGCCTCGATCGCGTAGCGGATCAACGGGCGGCTGTCTTCCTCGCCGAGCGCCCAGGTGGGGGGCCACGCGAAGGATCACCAAAGCCCATACAGCCAATGCAGATGGGGGAGACGTCGAGACCGGTGTGACCCAGCTTGATGTAGTGCATAGTGCCTCCTCATCGGGAATAAAAACGGATAGGTTCTCCGTTTACTAGAGAATATACTCCCCGAGAACTCTCCACTTCGTCAAGGAAAAGAAGAGGCCATCATGATCGACGACGAGAAACCGCGAGCAGATGCACGGGAAAAGAGGGACCACATTCTGGAAGTGGTGCGCGACGCGCTTGCCGCTGACCCGGCGGCGGCCCTCAACGCGATCCCAAGCCGGCTGGGGTCGGCGCAGGCACCCTGTATCGTCACTTTCCGAGCCGCGGGGCTTTGGTGCTGGGCGTCTATCGCAAGCAGATTGACGCGCTCGTCGCGCTGGCTCCGCTGCTGCTGACCCAGCATCCGCCGCTCCAAGCCTTCCGTCTGTGGTGCGATCGGCTCGCCACATTCGGCAGGATGAAGCACGCGGTCGCTGACATCCTCCATGCGGCCAAATCGGATCAGGACTTTGAAGAAACCTACTGGTCGATGCTGGGTGCGGTCCGCCAGCTCATGGAGGCCTGCGAAGGTTCAGGCGAGATCCGCCGTGGAGTCGACGCCGAGGATTTTTTGCTGCTTCTGGGATGCTTGTGGCAAATCCCTCCAACCCCAGCCGGAGAAGCGCGCGTGAAGAGACTGCTGGCGCTGGCCTTCCGTGGCTGGGGCGCCAGAGACACCCATGCTGCTGGCGGCCTTGCGTTGTGAGGCGCCGCCTCAGGAGGGCCGGGCACAGGCTCCTTCAGCAACAGGAGAAACATGAACCCGCCCGATTTTGGGAGGAGCATTAAATAACCGATTGGCTGGTCCTACGCAGAATTCTACCGACCTCTGATCGGCGGGGTTCACTATCCCACGCGATACGCAACGAACTGCTGACCGATAGCGAGCAGCGATAAACATGGGCCTCTTTGAGAAGGGCAAACCAAACACCTTTCTTCAAGGAGGCACATATGACCAGTATCGCCGATGACGCGGTAATCATCCAGACCTCGTCCTCGTCCACTCCCTCACCCCCTTCCTGGTTTGGAGAAATCGTCCTGATGGCTGCACTTCTTCGCAAGCACGATATTCTGACCAGGATCAAGGAGCAGACGCGTTTTGCGCGGCACCGTTTCGGGCGCTACGACCTGATCGATTTTCTCGCTGTACTCTTTGGGTATGCCATCAGTGGCGAACGAACTTTGCAAGCCTTCTACGAGCGGATCCAGCCTTTTGCAGGTCCCTTCATGGCCTTGTTTGGGCGTGACCAGCTCCCAGCTCGCTCGACCCTCTCGCGTTTTTTAGCGGCGTTGACCGAAGCGCCCGTCGAGGCTTTACGCACGCTCTTTCTCGATGATTTGCTCAGCCGCCCACTCTCGACCGGCTCCAACGAGAAGCAAACGGGGAGCGTGGTGGATCGAGCGAGGAACACCTGGGTCGTCTTTGATCTGGCTGGCACACGCGAGGCAGCTCGCCAGCGTGCCTTGCCCCAGACTGAAGACCTGCCTCCGCCCTTTCGCCGGTTGGATGAGGTCTGTGCCCCTGGCGAGCAGGGGCACAAGCGCGGGCAAGTCGTGCGGACCCGCACGGTCGTCAGTCAGGCTCACGGTTTCCAGTGGCTCGGCAATTTTGGAAACACAGGCAATGGACGCTACCGGGAGGAACTGCGCTGGGGGCTGACTGTCATCAGGAGGTATCTGGAGGCATACCATATTTTGCCAACGTCGGCGCTGCTGCGGTTGGATGGACAATATGGCACTGGAGCCGTGCTTGCGGATCTGGCTGGCTTCGCCTTTGTGACACGCGGCAAAGAGTACACGGTACTCGATCACCCGCTCGTCCAGGCGCGTCTGCATCTCCCCCCAGATCAATTCCAGCGGCGTCCGGAAAGTCTGACGGTGCGCAGCCTCTACGACTGCCCAGCAGTGCCGGTAGGGTGATAATTAAATCCTAATTTTGTTGCATAGTATCCTGTTTTATGATGTACCATGCGTATGAAGCTTTCAACGTATGCCAAACAACTCGGCGTGACCTACAAGACGGCCTGGCAGTGGTGGAAGGCGGGCCAACTGGATGCCTACCAACTGCCGACAGGCACGGTCATTGTCCGTGAGCCGGTACAAGCGGCTCCTGGCGTGGCGCTCTATGCGCGGGTGTCTTCAGCCGACCAGAAGGATGACGCGGCCCGCCAGATGGAGCGCCTGCGGGAGTACGCGGCGGCGCGGGGCTATCAGGTGGTGGCCGAAGTGACCGAGATTGCTTCCGGCCTGAACGATGAGCGCCCGAAGTTGAACAAGCTGCTGACCAATCCCAAGATCGGCGCGCTGGTGGTCGAGCATCGGGACCGCTTGACGCGCTTTGGCTATGGCTACATTGCCACATTGTTAGCGCAACAGGGCCGCCGGGTGGAAGCCATCTATCCATCCGATACGGGCGATGATCTGGTGGATGACTTTGTGGCGGTGATTACCAGCATGGCGGCGCGCATCTACGGACGCCGGAACAGTAAGCGTCGGGCAGAGCAGATCAAAGCCTGCATCGAACACGCCATGCAAAGCGAGGCCGACGCATGAAGATCTCCCGCGCCTACAAAACTGAGTTAGACCTCAATCACGCGCAAGTGACCGCCTGCAAGCGTCATGCTGGCGCGGCGCGCTGGGCCTACAACTGGGGCCTGCATCAGCAGCAGGACCGCTACCAGGCGACGGGCAAGAGTCCCTCCGCGATGGAATTGCACCGGGAACTCAACGCCCTGAAGAAAACCGACCTGCCCTGGATGTACGCGGTCTCCAAGTGTGCGCCACAGGAAGCGCTGCGCAACTTAGTCAGCGCCTTTGCTCACTTCTTCCGGCGTTGCCAACTCAAGAAAGAGGGCAAGCTACGGGGCAAAGTGGGCTATCCGCAGTTCAAGAGCAAGAAGCGCGGGCTGGGCAGCCTCCGCCTCACCGGCGCGATTGTGGTGTTCCCCAAGGCCATCCAGTTGCCGCGCCTGGGGCGCTTGCGGCTGAAGGAAAAGCATTACCTGCCGACCAAAGATGTCAAGATGCTCTCAGCGACGGTCTCCGTGCAGGCAGGCCATTGGTACGTCAGCATCCAGGTAGAGCAAGAGCAAGCCATTCCTGAAAACACTGGCCCAGTCGTAGGCGTCGATTTAGGGGTGAAATGGCTCGCCACGTTCTCGGATGGCACGATGATTCCCAACCCGCGTCACTTGAAGCGTCGCCTGAAGAAGCTCAAGCGCTTGCATCAGGCGGTGTCCCGCAAGGTAAAAAGCTCCAAGAATCGGCGCAAGGCAGCAAACACACTCGCCAAACGGTATCGGAAGGTGGCGAATCAGCGAGCGAACACGCTCCATCAACTCACGGCTTCCCTGGCGAAAACCAAGTCAGTGATCGTGATTGAGGACTTGAACGTCGCTGGCATGCTGAAGCAGCACCATCTGGCCCAAGCGATGGCTGACGTGGGCTTTGGCGAGTATCGGCGGCAACTGGTCTACAAAGCCGCCTGGTATGGGAGTCGGGTGTTGCTGGCTTCTCGCTGGGAGCCAAGCAGCAAGACGTGTTCGGGCTGTGGGTGGGTGGATGAAGACCTGACGCTGGCGTCTCGGACCTTCCACCCTCAGCAGTGCGGCCTGCTTCTCGATAGAGATCTGAATGCCGCGCTCAATTTAGAACGGTTGGCCGCTAGTTTGGCGGACACCCAAAACGCCTGTGGAGGGGGCAGCGCTGGCGCAGGGCGGAAGCCTCGCGTGAAACTGGCCCCGGTGAAACAGGAACAAGAGTCGTTGAGTGCTTCGGCATAAAACGCCAGATTCTTGAGAACGGTGGAAACCTGCTCTTTCTGGGAGCGCGACTGGTACTCCCTGGCGCGGCCGATCCGCCCCCATGGCACCAGAAGGGGGCCACCAGCATCCCAGGTTGTACGGACCGCCTCTTCCACGACGCACTCGGCGACGACCGCCCAGGGGCGGACGCCGCGCCACCCGGCAGGCAGAAATACACACCTAGCGGGTCGACGAAGCCGCATCATCACGACTATAGGAATCGCATGGCCGCCGAGGACACGTGGGGGACGCAGCACGCGGCAGGCCCTCATAGGAGCACCTCTGGTCGACGCGTTCTTCCTAGGTGAGATGCGCAGCGATCCCGGCAACGCACATCGGCGTGCCAATCACCCATCGCGTGTTACCCAAGAACCGACAGGAGATGGGCGCGCAGCACCCTGGCTGGAGGGACGGGGAGCTTCCTGTCCCTCGCCAGAGGACTCCCCGAGCCTGCCACCCACCATCCGCAAGGACGACCGCGCACAGGCACACGCCTGCCACCCACCACTCCCAGCAAGACGATCGCCCTCAGGCTCCGCGTACCCATCCTCAGCAGCATCGGCCCTCGAAGCGCGTTTATGGCCAGAGAGAGTTCAGCCATCCCCGCCAGCCCCACATCCAATGGCTGAACACCCGATTACACGACGATTAGGAAGGCTATCGGGACAGGCATCAGCATCAGATAATGGCACCGCCGACGCACCTCCAGCGTGAGCCAATCGCTCTTCGGGCCGCCTCCCAACGCTGTTCCCGCCAGCGATCACGCCCCTATGCGCTGCCACACCCCTGCCCCCTCACCCAGGCGTGAGATTATAGGCATAGACTTCCACCTGCTCCAGCACCCCCACCTGCTCAATCAGCTCCATCCGCCTGGTCAGCTCTTTGATCGCTTTCAACGCGTCGCCGGCACGCCAGGGATCCCCTGGCTGCGGCTGGGTGATCCGGTCGAGCAGCGCCTGCGCGCTGTAGCCTCCCTTCTGAAACAGGGGGACTTCGGCGCGTGGCTCGCGGCGGCCCTTGCCTTTGCGTGGCCGTCCCCGCCCACCCCCCGACTTATGCGCCCGCCGGACATGGCGGTACGTGCCCGTAATTGCCACTTGCTTGCCCTCACGCGCCGCCTGCGCCAGGACGCGCAGGATACTCTTATTTCCATGCTTCGTCGCCAGATGCAGTGCTGGCGTCGCGCCCTGGCCCACCCGTTCGGGCCGCTGGCGCACCGCCGCGGGCGTGCCCGCTCTGGTCTGCCGACGGGGCACCAGCAGCGATCCCAGCGTGTGGACCAGCTCCGGACCCTGGCTGGTGGCCTCGATCTGGCGCAGCGCCGACAGGAGATTGCGCAGCGGCTTTTTGCCAAGCGCGCCCTGCCGGAGCAGTGAACTATCTCGCCCCACCAACTGGCCGAGCTGGTGATAGCTCCAGCCCCGAGCCTGGAGGCGGGCAATGAGTTGTTGGGCTTCAGTCGCGGCCATAGCGCGCCTCCTCGTGCGCGGCCTGCCAGGCCGCGACACTCTGATCGCGCAGGGCATTGAGTTCCTCATACGTCTGGGGCGTGGATACCGCATGCACCAAACGCCCTTTGATCCGAAACTGGCCGATCCGCTCGCCCAGCCAGGGCGGCTGGGCGGTGAGATAGAGCGCATCGGTGCGAAAGGCCAGAATCTGCTCCCGGGGAAGCAGGAGCACGCCGCTGCAGGACTCCGGCTCGCGCTGGTAGCGGTGATAGAGCAGCCGCGCCCGGCAGCGGGCCCAGATGGCCGCGCTCCATTCGGGGTGTTCAAACTGGGCGGCATACACGCTCGCACGTTCCTGCTCCTGCCAGAGCCAGTAGCGCCCAATCTTGCGCGCGGGCCGACCCGCGGGCACCCGCCCGGGATCGGCGCTCATCCGGGTGACGGTCTGCGGGGCGCGATGAAAGGCGCCGATCCCGTGGAGCAGAATGGCCCGCAGGGCGGCAGAGAGAAGCGTGGTGAGGCTAGGGGAAAGCCCCCGCACGGCCAATCCCTCGCGGAGCTCCACCAGCTTTTTGGCCCACAGATGCAACGGGCCTTTCCCCGCCGGATTGGTCAGCAGGAGGCGCTCCAGGATCTCGATCTGCCAGTCCTGCTCCGGGTGAGCGGCGAGGGCGCGCTGGACGGCCAGCAGTTCAGCCCCATCCACCCAGGTCTCCCAGGTGGTGCCTGGCTCGGCCGGGTACTGCCAGCGCTCGCCCTCGAGCAGATCCCCATCCTGGGCATCCAGGCGAGGCACCATGAAGAGGCCAACGTGGCTCCATCCCCTCGGGACGGTGAAGCGGATGCGATAGCGGCCACGGCGGTAGCGTTCGAAGGTGCCCTCCGTATCATGGACGGCGGGACCGCTCCCCAGTTCGTCCACCAGGCCCGCATACATGAAGCGGCCATCGAGGTAATAGAAGGCCGGGATGGTCGGCACCGACGGCGGGCACAGTTCGATGCGCCCCTGGCCGCTGGTGGCCCGGATCAGGGCACGCAGGTCGTCGGGCAGGATCGGGAAGTCCTGCCGGTAGACCAGGTCGCCCCAGAGCCGCTGCCCGGTGCGCGCCGGGGTGGCATAGACCGTGGCCCGCGCGCCAAACGCCAGCTCGAGCAGAGCCACCAGTTGCCGCAGACAGGCCCGCGCCTCGGCGGGCGGGGCGACCAGCCCATCACCAACCCAGACGGAGAAGCGCCGCACATCGAGCTTTCGCCCAGTCTCCCGATGCTGCAAGCGCAGGACGGGCTCGTCTTCCAGGCCCAGGCTCGCCTCGCGGAGCGGCAGATAGTGCCCCACCGGCCGCTGCTCTTGCCAATCGGAAGCCAGGGCCTCATCCTCCAGCACCCAGCGCAGCATCCCACCCAGGCTCCCGTTCCCCGGGCGCGGGCCACAGAGGTAGAGCCGCTCGATGTCGGGAGGCAGCGCGCGCAGGATGCGACTGAGCGGCGCCTGCGGCGGACCGGAGAGGCGCGCCCCCCCGTCCAGGATCCCCTCTCCGCGGGCCACATCCACATACGCGGCCACCCGTGACTGCATCGATCCGTTCCTCCTGGCACGGGCGCGAGCATCTGCCACTACTCGCCGACCCGGCACCCCAAGTATATCACTACAACCAACCAAACGTCAACCACCACCCGCACCAGCCTGCAGACGTCAGACCACGACCACCCTACCCTTTAAAGACTAGGTGAAAGACCGCGCCCAAATCCCTCTCTCCAACACCAGCGCGCCAAAGAACTCCCGGACCGTCAGGACCCACCGCTCCTGGCGGCCTCCACTGGACCAACCAACAACCCTACGC
>JBJKSJ010000052.1:0-36447 GCA_046704085.1 Ktedonobacterales bacterium
GCCAGTCGGGCATTGAGGCGCCGGCTCCGTTGTCGCCGAACGCGCTCGTCGATACTGAAGATGTAGCGCCAGGCGATCACATGCTCGTGCGGAACGGGGCGCCCTCCGGCAAGGTCGGGAAAGATGCAGCCTTTCGCCTCGCTGTTGAGCATATACGTACCCCTGATCTGGCTGTGGCCGAAGCGATAGGCGGCATCGGCGAACTCAACCGGAATGTAGGCGCCTCTGGCGAAGGAATAGAAGCGCGACCCATTTTGCTCAATGTCATCAGTCAGCGCCGCGCCAACATTCAATGGCAAAAACTCGTGAACCACCATCCACTGATAGTGCCACTGCACGAGCCGCTGCGCCTCGTTGAAGATGTTCGCGCTTGGCATACCCTCGCCTCTCAAGTGATCGACGACAGCGTTATGGAACTTGAGAAAGGCCAGGTGTAGTTGTGAGATGGGCAGATGCACATCGTTGCGGGGGTCGCCAACCAGGGCGCGTCCCTGCTGATTTCTGGGCAGGTCATCTGGCTGGCCCAGATCGTTCACGCCGAGCAGAAATTTGTCTGCGTCGGTCATGTCGTAGAGATAGGGGCTGCCCCCAGGACCAGCGCCGCAGAGGCCATCAAGATCAAGCTGCGGCGTGCGGAAGTTGCGCAGCGCGCGCATTTTGGTGTGGTGCTGAAGGAGGCTGCGGTCAGCAGTGATCTCGTGAGCGATGAATTGTCCAAAGATGGGCGAGCCAGCCGGGATGCGTGGATTGTTGGCGCCTGTCTCTTCAGCCTCGCGCTCCAGCGTCAGGTCCATTGGCGATCCACTCCTTCCCAGGGCGAGCAAATCCGCTTCATTGCCATGATGATGGGAAAGATGCGCGAACATCCGGCCATATTTGCCTCCGGCTCCGGCGGATAGTTCTTGCTTTAAGTGGGGGACAAGGACACAACTATGCGTGGTCATCTGAGCCTCCTTGACGAAATAAGGTCACTGGCCGATAGCAGCCAACCGGATTTTTGGGTTGGCAGGCTTATGCCTCTATTCACCGACTCTATCGGAGTATCTGCTGGCAGGTAATACCTATTAGCGTAGGAAGTGCCCTGGAAAAACGGGTAGGTCTTTCATCTCAATGTCCTGGTGGTACTTTCTCCTGATGGTCCTAAATGACTTGACGTGAATAGCACAATCGTTCTATAATGAGGGATGCGCTTGACGAACGCCCAGCAGACAACAAAGCGAGGGGAGCCGGAATGCCACAAGAGAATATTATGGTGCGCGGAGCGCGCGAACACAATCTGAAGAATATCGATGTGATGATTCCGCGCGATCAACTGGTGGTGATTACGGGGCTTTCTGGCTCAGGCAAAAGCAGCCTGGCCTTTGATACGATCTTCGCTGAAGGGCAGCGGCGCTATCTCGAATCGCTCTCGGCCTATGCCCGCAACTTCGTCGGGCAGATGGAAAAGCCAGATGTGGACCATATTGATGGTCTCTCGCCCGCCATCTCCATCGATCAGAAAAGCACCTCGCATAACCCCCGCTCCACCGTCGGCACCGTGACAGAGGTATACGACTATCTGCGCCTGCTTTACGCGCGCGCTGGGCATCCGCACTGCCCGAACTGTGGACGTGAGGTGAGCCAGCAGACACCACAGCAGATGGTGGACGCCATTCTCGATCTGCCCGAAGGCGCGCGGCTGATGCTGCTGGCCCCACTGGTGCGCAGCCGCAAGGGCGAGTATCGCCAGTTGTTCGAGGATTTGCGCAAGTCGGGCTATGTGCGTGTGCGTGTGAACGGACAGATTCGGGATGTCAACGAAGATATTGAGTTGGACCGCTACAAACAGCATACCATCGAGGTTGTCGTTGATCGCCTGGTCGTGCGCCATGCCTCATCGGATGTGCAGGACGATGGCGATACGGGCAGCGCCGACGATGAGGCGAACCTGCGCTTCGTGGCGGAGCGTCGCAGCCTCTACGATGTGCGTCCGCTTGAGTCAGTCGAGGCAGAAGAGGATGCTGACCAGCCAACCAGGAGCAAGGCCACAAAGAAACGCGATACCTCGTTTCGCCAGCGCGTGGCCGATTCTGTCGAGACGACGCTGAAGTTGGGGAACGGAACGCTGCTGGTCTCAGTCATTGATGGCGAGGAGCGGCTGTACTCTGAGAAGTTCGCCTGTGTCTATTGCGGTATCAGCATCGATGAGATCGCGCCACGCACCTTTAGCTTTAACAGCCCGCATGGCGCCTGCCCTGAATGCACCGGCCTGGGCACCAAGCAAGAGCTTGATGAAGAACTGATCGTGACCAATCCAAACCTGAGTCTGGCCGAGGGCGCCATTCTCCCCTGGAGCCGCTTTGGCAGCGCCAGCACATGGTATTCTTCGCAGCTTGAGGCGGTGGCAAAGCAGTATGGCTTCAGCCTGAACACGCCCTGGAAGATGCTCGACCCGCAGCAGCGCAAGCTGATCCTGCATGGCACGGATGAAGAGGTGACGTTCTCGTATGAGAACCGGCAGGGGCAGAAGCGTCAGCACAGCCGGGTCTTTGAGGGCGTGATACCCAACCTGGAGCGCCGCTTCCGCGAGTCCTCCTCGGAGTCGATGCGCGAAGAGATTGGGCAGTATATGTCTGACCGGCCCTGCCCGGTCTGCAAGGGCGCGCGGCTGAAGCCCGCGGCACTGGCGGTGACGGTAGGCGGCGCGAACATCGTCGAGGTCTGCCAGTTACCGATCAACCAGGCGCTTCAGTTCTTTCTGGAACTGGATGGCGCTCAGCAGGACACAGAGGGCCAGATGCTCCAAAGCCGCTGGAGCGCCGGGGAAGAGAGCGGGAAAAATGGACATCTGTCTGTGAACGGAGCGGCCAGTCACGGCGCGCGTCCGCTGGGCCAGGAAAGCGCGCCAGCCAGCAACGGCGCGAACGGCAAGGCGCAGTCAATGCATCCGACGCTTTTATCTGAGCGCGAGCGGATTATCGCGCGGCAGATTCTGAAAGAGATCAGAGCCAGGCTCGGCTTCCTGGTGGATGTCGGTCTGGATTACCTGACGCTCTGGCGCTCGGCCACGACGCTTTCTGGCGGCGAGGCGCAGCGCATCCGCCTGGCAACGCAGATTGGCTCCAGCTTGATGGGTGTCCTCTATATTCTGGACGAGCCAAGCATTGGTTTGCATCAGCGCGACAACGCCCGGCTGATTCGCACGCTCATGCGCTTGCGCGACCTGGGCAATACACTGCTGGTCGTTGAGCATGACGAGGAGATGATGCGCTCCGCCGATTACATCATCGACATCGGCCCTGGCGCGGGCGAGCATGGCGGGCGCGTGGTTGCCGTTGGACCTCTTGAGACCATCATGGCGACGCCCGATTCGCTGACCGGCCAGTATCTCTCCGGTCAGGTGCGGATCGAAACACCACACCAGCGGCGCGCGGGCAACGGCAAAGCCCTGGTCATTCGCGGCGCGCGCGAGAATAACTTGCGGCATATCGATGTGACCATTCCCCTGGGCAAGTTTGTGGCGATTACCGGCGTCTCCGGGTCGGGCAAAAGCTCACTGGTCAACGAGATTCTGTATAAGCGGCTGGCCCAGCATATCTACAGGGCGCACGATAAACCGGGCGCGCATGATGACCTGGAGGGCATGGAACAGCTTGATAAGGTCATCAATATCGATCAGTCGCCGATTGGCCGGACGCCGCGCTCCAATCCGGCGACCTATACCGGCGCGTTTACCAACATCCGCGAGATATTCGCGCAGGCGCCGGAGGCGCGCGCGCGCGGCTATCAGGCCGGGCGTTTCTCGTTTAACATCAAGGGCGGGCGTTGTGAGGCGTGCCAGGGCGCGGGCATCATCCAGATCGAGATGCAGTTTCTGCCAGATGTCTATGTTGCCTGTGAGGTCTGCAAGGGACGGCGCTATAACCGCGAGACGCTCGAAATTCACTATAAAGGCAAGAGTATCTCCGACGTGCTGGATATGACCGTCGAGGAGGCGACGCGCTTCTTTGAGCATATTCCCTCGATCTATAACAAGATGGCGACCCTGAACGATGTGGGCCTGGGCTACATTCATCTGGGCCAGCCCGCTACTACGCTCTCTGGCGGCGAGGCGCAGCGTGTGAAGCTGGCGACAGAACTTTCGCGCCGGGCAACCGGGCGCACGCTCTATATCCTGGATGAGCCAACCACCGGGCTGCACTTTGCCGATGTGTCCCGATTGTTGGATGTCTTGCAGCGGCTGGTGGATATGGGCAACTCGGTGGTGGTTATCGAGCATAACCTGGACATTATCAAGAACGCCGATTGGATTATCGACCTGGGGCCGGAGGGGGGTAATGGCGGTGGGCTGGTGATTGCCGAGGGCACGCCGGAGGATGTAGCCCAGATGGACCACTCCTTCACCGGCCAGTTCCTGACGCATGCCCTGGATCAGACGCAGCCGGTGGCAGGTAGCGCCCGGTAGAAAGACCGAGCGTTGGCCTAGCGTTGCAGACGCTCAATGATTTGCTTGAGGCGGCGGGTTTCGCTCTCATGCTGCTCGCGTATGCGCTCCAGTTCCAATTCCATCTCGGCTTGCATCTGCTCCATGCGGTCGCGCATGTGCAAGATCGCCTCGACACCGGCCAGGTTGACACCCAGGTCTTGCATCAGGCGGCGAATATGCGCCACGCGCTCAATATCTTTGTCAGAGTACAGGCGAGGACTATGCGGGCTGGAGCCTTTGCGCGCAGGCGTGATCAGCCCCAGACGCTCATAGTGGCGCAAAGTCTGCTCGTGGACATTGGCCTTCTGCGCCGCGACGCTGATGATATACCAGGCGCCATCGCCGTTTCTCTCTTCCATCAAAAGCCTCCTTACGGGCGCCAGTGCCAGATGGGCGTCCTCCCCGTTTGTGGCTTATTGCGCTCTATCCGGCCTGGCTTCTCCCACTGCGCCCACGCGCCAGTTCGGCAAAGAGTTCGCGTTCGTGTGGCGTCAGTCTGGTGGGCAACAGAACCCGCACCCGCGCGTAGAGGTTGCCGCGATTGCCGACGCGCAGATTCGGCATCCCCTTGCCGGTCAGGCGGAACTCCTGACCGTTCTGAGTCTCTGGCGGAATGGTGAGTAAGAGCCGCTTGCCATCGGGCAAGGTGACGGGAGCCTCTCCGCCCAGCATGGCCGTCGCCAGGTCTACGGGAACCTCGGCGACCAGATCGTCGCCCTTACGCTCGTAGCTCGGATCGGGGCGCACGCTGATGATCAGGAACAGGTCGCCACGCGGCCCGCCGCCGATGCCGGGTTGACCCTCACCGGCAACACGCACTCTGGATCCGTTATCCACCCCCGGCGGAATCCGCACCTCGATGTGCTTGGTGCGTGTCGTCTGGCCCTGGCCCTGGCAGGTTGGGCACGTCTTGCCATTAACCTCACCGATGCCCAGGCAGGTGCTGCACACCTCCGGGGATTGCACGACGAACTTGCGCGAACCACCGCTGTAGGCTTCCTGGAGCGTGACCTCAACGGGCTGTTCAATGTTATCTCCTGGTCGCCGCCGAAGCTGATCGGCGGTTGTGGTCGAGGTGCGCCCGCTGCGCGTATTCGTGTTTGCGCCTGCGCCCGCGCGCCCAAAGAGCGTCTCGAAAAAGTCTGAAAAGTGCGTAGGGTCAGTGTCAAAATCAAACGGGATGTTCCCGCTCCCACTGCGCCCGGTACGCGCGCCTGTGCCAGTGCGGCTGCGCCCAAAGGGGCCAGTGCTGGCGCCGCCAAAGCCGAACTGCTCTTGCCAGTTGGGGCCAAGCGTATCGTATTTCTGGCGCTTCTCCAGGTCAGAGAGAACTTCATACGCCTCGTTGATCTCTTTGAAGCGCTCTTCGGCTTTTTTATCCCCAGGGTTGACATCGGGATGATGTTTGCGCGCCAGCTTGCGAAACGCCTTTTTAATGTCGTCCTGGCTGGCGCTGCGCTGAACCCCCAGGATTTTATAGTAGTCTTTATAATCCATGTGTGCCTTCCTCAGCCCAAAAATCAAACTGATCTGAGGTTATCCCTCATTATGGCTGGCACTGACTTTGACACGCGCCGGGCGGAGCATATCGTCGCCCATCATATAGCCCTTCTGAATCTCCTCGACCACCATGCCCTCTGGCTGATCGGTAGCCTCCACCGTTTCCACCGCCTCGTGAATATGCGGATCGAATGGCTGCCCAACGGTGGGCACCGGAGTCAGTCCTTCCGTGCGCAGGATTTCGTTTAGTTGCCACTGCACCATGCGCAGCCCCTGCTGCAAACCCTCGCGGTTCATCGAATCCTGATAATTGATCGCCCGCTCCAGGTTGTCCATGACGGCAACCACTTTTTCTAGCAGGTCTTTCTTATAGTGCTTTATCCGGTCTTCACGCATGCGCTCCTGGCGCTTACGGAAGTTATCCATCTCGGCAACCTGACGAATGTATTTGTCCCAGTTGTTTGCCGCCTCCTGACGCGATGTATTGAGCGCGGCGTCCATCTCTTTGAGCTGGCTTTCCAATTGAGCGATACGCTCCTGGAGTGCCTGGGCGCCTGGCTCGTGTGCTGCTTCTTGTGGCTGGGTTTCTTGCTCTGCCATAGTTCCTCTCAGATTTCTCGAAATTCGGCGTCGATAGCGTTATCATGGCTCTGCCTGCTTCGGCTGGCGGATGGGCCAGGGGCCGCACTGCCAGGCGTGTAGCCGTTGCCACCGCTGCCGCTGTAGATAAATTGGCCTATACGCTGGGCGGTCTTGGTGAGATCCGTCATCGCCTGACGGATAGCCTCAGACGACTTGCCCTCCAGTTCTCGGCGCAGCCGGGCGATGGCCTGCTCGACCTCTCGGCGCACGGATACAGGTAAGCGCGCTTGTAGCTCATGCAGACTCCGCTCGATCTGATAAACGAGTAAGTCGGCCTGATTGCGCAGACGCGCCTCCTCGCGCTGGCGGTGGTCCTCCTGTGCAGCGTGTTCCGCCTCTCGTACCAGCCGATCGATTTCTTCTTTGCTCAGATGGGCGCTGGCGCTCAGCGTCACACGCTGCTCGCTGCCAGTGGCGCGGTCACGCGCCGAGACGCTCACGATGCCATTCGCATCAATATCAAACGTGACTTCAATCTTGGGGACGCCGCGCGGCGCCGGTTGGATACCTTCCAGGTGGAAGCGACCGAGCGGACTATTATCCCGCGCCATGTCGCGCTCGCCCTGCAAGACATGCACTTCCACTGATGTCTGGTTATCTTCGGCGGTAGAAAAGGTCTCCGTCTTGCGTGTAGGGATCGTGGTGTTGCGCTCAATCAGCCTGGTCATCACGCCCCCCATCGTCTCCACCCCCAGGCTGAGCGGAGTCACATCCAGCAGCACCACATCCTGTAGCTCGCCTGCCAGCACAGCCGCCTGGATAGCCGCCCCCAATGCGACAACTTCGTCGGGGTTCACTCCCTGATGTGGCTCTTTGCCAGTGAGCCTGCGTGCCAGTTGCTGAATTGCAGGCATGCGCGTCGCGCCGCCAACCGGCACAATCTCATCAAGCTGCTGGGGCGTCAACCTGGCGTCAGCCAGGGCGGCGCGAAAGGGGCCAATGGTGCGCTCGGTCAGGTCGGCGGTCAGCTCTTCAAAGGCCGCGCGCGTGAGGGTGATGTCCAGATGCCTGGGGCCGCTGGCATCTGCTGTAATGAACGGCAGATTGATGTTCGTCCGATAGACGCTGGAAAGCTCCATCTTGGCCTTCTCAGCGGCCACCAACAAGCGTTGCAGCGCCTGGGGGTCCAGGAGCAGGTCGATGCCCTGCGCCTGATAGAATTGCCCGGCGATCCACCCAACAATACGCTGATCATAGTCATCCCCGCCCAGATGGGTATCCCCGTTGGTCGATTGGACCTCAAAGACGCCCTCGCCCACCTCCAGGATGGAGACATCAAAGGTGCCGCCACCGAGATCCCAGACGAGAATCGTTCGCGTTTGTTTCTGTTCCAGCCCATAGGCCAGCGCGGCGGCGGTGGGTTCATTCAGGATGCGCAGCACATCCAGCCCGGCAATCTTGCCAGCGTCTTTCGTTGCCTGGCGCTGGGCGTCGTTAAAATAGGCTGGCACAGTGATAACCGCTTTTGTCACCGGCTCGCCCAGAAAGGCTTCCGCATCGGCCTTGAGCTTTTGCAGGATCATCGCCGAGATTTCCTGCGGCGTATAGCTCCGACCACCCGCCCAGACGCGCTCGTCGGTCCCCATTTTCCGCTTGATCGAACTGATTGTCTGGTCGGGATGAAGAACCGCCTGCCGCCGGGCGATCTGACCCACCAGCCGCTCGCCATCTCGGCTGAAGGCAACCACCGAGGGGGTGAGCCGACTGCCCTCAGCATTGGGAATCACCAGTGGCGTGCCGTTCTCCATGACAGCCACGACCGAATTGGTAGTCCCCAGGTCAATGCCGACTACTTTTGGCATGCGCTTTCTTCCTGGAACAGGATAGCAACGAAAGCAGAGAATGACAGTCCGGCCTGCTGGCAGGGGGATGGGGCTGTAATTCCCACTATTCTAATGATGGTAGTATACATTTTGAGTCACTTGTTGTCAAATCTTGAGGATGCCGATCCTATCATCAGATCTGTCGGCTGGTCTTAACTCCGCGCTTGTGATATGATAGCGTCGCCAGATGAGGTTTTGGGTGTTTGGGGGCGAGAGGGGCAGGTAAACACATGCGCTACGCGATTATCTCAGATATTCACGCCAATCAAGAAGCCTTACATGCGGTTCTCAAGGAATTAGGCCACATCGCGCATCGCCTTGGTTTGCCTTTCGATGGCCTCTGGTGCCTGGGCGATCTGGTGGGCTATGGGCCTGATCCTGAAGCCTGTGTCGATCTGGTGCGCTCCCATACCTCTATTGTCATCGCTGGTAATCACGATCAGGCTGTCGCAGGCATGCTGCCGGTGGAACATTTCAACGACAGCGCCCAGGTAACCGCCGATTGGACCCGCGACCGACTCGCCCAGGAGCATCTGCGCTATCTGGCCGAACTGGCCGAACGCCTGGTCATTGGCGATTGCACGCTCGTGCATGGCAGTCCGCGTAATCCTGTCTGGGAATATCTGACCTCGGCTGAAGTTGCCACCTTGAGCTTCCCCTCGTTCTCCACGCCCCTCGCCTTTGTGGGCCATACCCACGTCCCAACCATCTTTCTTCAGCGCGAAGAGCCGGTGGCGCTGGCGAGCAGGGTGGCCGAAGGGATCGAGCGCCCTTCAAGCCAGGGGGCACTGACTGAGGAACTGCTAGGCCTGGAGACGCTGGATCGGCTGGCAGCAGAGCAGGAAGCCCTGATTCAAGGCTCAGTGACGACCTGCGAGATGCTGATACCGGGGGAAGGCCATTGGATACTCCCTCCCGGCTATCGGGCCATCGTCAATCCTGGCAGTGTCGGCCAGCCGCGCGATGGCGATCCCCGCGCGGCTTTCATGGTCTATGATACCGAGCGGGGATGCGAATTCTATCGCGTAGCGTATCCGCTGGAGCAGACCCAGCGGAAAATCTGGCGGTCGGGCCTCCCCGCGCGGATGGCGCTCCGCTTGAGCTATGGAATCTAGCCTCGCTGGCGCCTATGCGGTTGGCGTGGGCTGCTGACTCCCAGGGAATTGGGGTCTGTTTGGCCTTCTTGCCATTCCTGGCACGTATGCTTGCAGAAGCATATAGACTCCTACGCCCAGCGCCACAACGGTGATCGCCAGTGAGATCCAGAATCCCCAGGAGACCCCATAGAGTTGCTGGTTGAGCGCGCCGCCAACCAACGCCTCGAAAAAGCTCTGGATCGAATTGGCCTGGACCAGAAACAGCACTTCCAGAAGCAGGGCAAAGAGCGCAAGGGCCGTCATCAGAATGGCCGCAACGCGCGGACGGATGCGCCCGAAACCGAGCAGTACGGCGAGAACAATCAGCGCCAGGGCGCTGACCAGCACCAGCCAGAGATGGGGAAAAAGGGAGATCGAGACATTGCCCGCAAAGAGCGGTAGGCTGCTAGCTACGTGCCACCCGGAATACGAGACGGTGGGGATATTGACGAGGTGCCCACCGGTCGGGTTATTGATACTGGCCGAAGCGAAATCGGGCGCGTACAACCAGGGCAGGAAAAAGAAGATCACGAGCAGGATGCCCGCAATCCCTTCCACCTGGCCCAGCAGCGTTAAATCGCGCCAGAACTTTCGGGCGTCGAATGCCCCCGCGCCGGGTCGTGCTGCCGCTGGCGCGCCTGGTTGCCCTGGCTGCGGGGAGACATATTGGGAGTAAGGCTCAGCGCTGGCTGCCCCAGCCAGCGGCGCCCCAGGCGCCTGCTGTCCCGCTAGAGGCTCCCTGTTGATTCCCGGTGGGATTGGATAGCCTTGCTGAGCGGGAGGATACGGCGTCTGCGGCGGCGGCGCGTATCCTCGCTGCTGTGGATAGGGGGAGCCGGCCCCCTGGTTAGGCGGGTAGTATCCCGGCTGCGCGGGCGGATAGTTCCCCGGTTGAGCCGGTGGGTAACTCGCCTGTGGTGCTTGTCCATAGCCCTCTGGTGGTGGCGGCGGATATGCCGGTTGCTGTTGTGGCGCATATCCCCCCGGCTGGGGAGGCAGATACTCTGCCTGCTGTGGGGAGGGATACCCGGCCTGCTGCTCAGGCGGCTGGCTGCCTTGTGGCGTCGGCGCGGCGTTTTCTGGCTGCTGGGCTGCAAACCCTTGCCGGGGCAGCGGGCGGCGCTGGGTTGGCGCCTCATCGGGGTTATAACTATACTGTTGTGTGGGCGCCTCATCGAGATTGAGCGCTTCCTGATGCGGCGCGGGTTCTTCAGGAGTAGGATTGTATGCCATAAGAATACCTCCTGGACTAATGAATGCCGTCGAGTTGCACGGGTAACAAACCGGAGACAGCGGCAATTCATGTGCCAGGGGTGTGTATTCGGCGTGGGCTGTGATATAATAGGGGGGACTGTGGGGGCATAGCTCAGTAGGCAGAGCACTCGCCTTTTAAGCGAGGTGTCCCGGGTTCGAGTCCCGGTGCCCCTACCATTTTTTTGCCTGCGTCAGCTTTCCTTCACCTTCGGCCTGGGGTCGGCAACTGTCGCAATAGCCGGTGGCAATCAAATCAAGCGAGAGCGGCGTGAAGTGATACTGCTGCTCAAGCTGCTCGCGCAGTCCCGCCAGCAGCGCGTCATCGGCGTGCAGAACCACGCCGCAGCCACGACAGAGCAGATGATGATGCGCCCCGCCATCGGCTGATTCATAAAAGCGCTGCTCTCCCAACAAATGCACCTCGCGCACCAGCCCCACTCTTTTCAGGATTTCTAGCGTGCGGTAAATGGTTGAGAGGCTGACAAAAGGGTATCGTTCTTGCACACGTTGGCAAATAGTCTCGGCGCTCAGATGTTCCTGGGCCTGCTCGATCACGTCCAGAATCATTTGTCGCTGCGGCGTCAGGCGGAGTCCCTGGCGGCGCAGTGTTTCGGTATTCATAGCGGTGGAGTGTGGCATCAGGGCTCTCTAGCGAACACTGCTCTCAACAGAGGGAGCAAGAAGCTCTCGCTGCCATTATATCGCACTTTCGGCGCGTGCTGGAAGCGGAAGCGTAGACGAAAGATCGTATTACTTTCTATAATAAAGTGTGCAGGTGGGGGGGATGGGGACTTCACAAGGGGAAGAGGCGCAACATGGAGAGGAAATTGGATAGGAATAAGGAATCAGCGCGGCGTGGCAAGAAATCGCAGACCTCCGATCATTGGTCAGAGGTCAGCGGTGCGGAAAAGGCGCTGGATATGACATTGGACACTGATGAACTAATTATGGGCAATGGCCGCGCCAAAGGTAATGCACTGGCAGCGATAGAGGAACATACCATTGACGAAGAGGCCATCAAGACGGCGGTCGTGATGATGCTCAAAGCCATTGGCGAAGACCCGAACCGCGAAGGCTTGCGCGACACGCCGCGCCGCATCGCGGAGATGTATCGGGAACTCTTTTCCGGCTTGAAGCAAGACCCCGCCGATGTTCTCAAGGTCGGCTTTGACGAGGGCCATTCCGAGATGGTCATCGTCAAGGATATCCCCTTCTACACCGTCTGCGAGCATCATTTCCTGCCGTTTTATGGCGTGGCGCACGTCGGCTATATCCCGCGCGGGCGCGTCGTCGGCATCAGCAAGCTGGCGCGCGCCCTGGAAATCCTGGCGCGGCGTCCCCAGCTTCAAGAGCGCCTGACCTCGCAGGTGGCCGATACCGTGATGACCACGCTGGAACCCAACGGCGTCGGCGTCGTGCTGGAGGGCGAACACCTCTGCACAACGATGCGCGGGGTGAAGAAGCCCGGCAGCAAGGTCGTGACGAGCGCGATGCGCGGCGTCTTCAAGAATGTGGCGACCCGCGCCGAGTTCATGTCTCTCATCCGCGACAACGCCCGCTAGTTGCGGGCTTTCCACGCTCAGCAGTTTGACACGCCCTGGCCTTGCAAAAAGGCCAGGGCGTATGTGCGCCTGCCATTCTTACCCAAGATCGACAAACCCCTCCAGTAATGGGCCATTTGTGAAGCAATACACTAGACATACTCAATGGTCGTCGCGTGTTCCTGCCGCGAGGGGCGCATACCCGGATATTCACGCCTCCGAAACTCCAGCGTCCGGCGAATGCTCAGACGATAGCACCGCCCTGTGCTATAATGCTCCTGCTTTGGATATTCAACGAAGAAATGCGCTCAGCAATCACAATAGGAAGAGCAGACATCTATGGCCCTGACGGTTGGCATTATTGGTCTGCCCCAATCGGGCAAGACCTCTCTCTTTAACGCCCTGACCAGAGCGGGAGCGCAGGTGAGCGGGTATCCGACAAGCACAGTGCAGGCGAATGTGGCAGTGGTGCAGGTGCCTGATGAGCGCCTGAATGTGCTGGCAGAGATTTTTCAGCCCAAGAAGGTCACGCATACCACCGTTGAATTTGCCGATGTCGCCGGCATTGGGCAGGCCAGCGAGGCGGACAGGCGCGAAGGCTTGAGCGCCGAGTTTTTGGGCCACCTGCGCAATGCCGACGCGCTGGCGGTGGTGGTGCGCTGTTTTGATACGCCTCAGGCGCCGCACCCTCTTGGCGGCGTGGATGCCGCGCGCGATCTGGCCGAACTGGACGCCGAACTGGCCCTGACCGATCTGGCGACCCTGGAGCGCCGCATTGACCGCACCACGAAGGCCGCCAAATCGGGTGAGAAAAAATATCAGATCGAATTAGACGTGCTGCGCCAGGTGCAGGCGGCGCTCAATGAGGGGAAAATGGCCCGCGATGTCCCCCTTTCGCCGCAGGATGAGCCGGTGGTGCGCGAGTTGTTTCTGCTGACGATGAAGCCGCGTCTCTATATCGCGAATGTTGGCGAAGACCTGCTGGGCGCGGCAGGCGATCTCCTGGCCGCCATTGCGGACGGGACCATCAGCCCTGATGAGGCCATTCGCCAGCAATCGGGCGATCTTCGCTCGGTGGCCCAGGTGGGCGCGCGCGCAAAGCAAGAAGAGTCCCAGGCAGTGGCCGTCTCGGCGCGCCTGGAGGCAGAACTGAGCGAACTGACCGAAGAGGAAGCGACAGAGTATCTGGCAGCCCTGGGTCTGCCAAAGCTGGGCGCAGATCGCGTCATTCAGGCGGGCTATCGGCTGCTCAATCTGCTCTCGTTCCTGACGGCAGGCGAGCCGGAAGTGCGCGCCTGGACGATTACAAAGGGGATGAAAGCGCCTCAGGCGGCAGGCAAGATTCACTCTGATATTGAACGGGGCTTTATTCGTGCAGAAGTTGTGCGCTACGAAGACCTGATCGTTTGCCGCTCCTTTGCCGCCGCGCGAGAGAAGGGTCTGCTGCGGCTGGAGGGCAAAGAGTATGTGGTGCAGGATGGGGATGTGATCTACTTCAGATTTAACGTTTCCAAAGGCTAGCATAGCGTTTGCACGAACCATGTTGACAGAAAGACTAAAGAGCGGTACTATCTGCTCAATCCGTTCCGCCGCTGGCGCATACAACCGAACGGCAAGGCTGAAGGTTCAGCGCCTGGCGAAGGAGGGGTGAGTCGGGTATGACGAGGCAAAGGGCCGGAAGCACGGGTGGGAGGCGCCAGGCGCCCTGGTTATGCAGGGAGCGCAGACTATCAGGAAAAAAGATAGTCTGCGCGTTTTCTTAACACACTGGCGAGGTCAACAGGGCGGCGTGGATGGATTTTATGGATGGAAGCGATTGTTTGTGACCAAACAGAGAGGACTGTGGTCTCTACAGAGAGAGGAGGCGGGTGATATACAGGTATACACTGAAAAAGACCTGCGCATTGGCAGAGAAAATGCTGGGATGAAGGTTCAAAGGTTGCCATTGAAAGGATAGCCTCTTTTATAATGGATTATTCTGTTTTCATAATGGACTATTCTGTTCTGCCGACAATTGAAGGCTCGGCAGCGGATGCCAGAGAAGGGAGAGTGTAGGATGCTCGTTTTGCGTCGTAAAGTAGGCGAAGCGATTGTCCTGAATGGGGTGATTACGGTCTATGTGCTGGCCGTCGAGGGGGAGCGTGTGAAGCTGGGCATTAATGCGCCACCTGATGTCGTCATCGTACGTCAGGAACTACTTGATGCCGTTTCCCAGGAGAATCGCGCGGCCCGCAGACAGAGCCAGGGTGGCGAAGGGGAGAGCAGCGGCGAGAGCGGCGGAAAAATCCATGAACCGCCGCCGGAGGGCAGCGGACGCCGCGATCTGCGCGCCATGCTCGACCGTGCCCTGGCGAATCCAGATGGCACGCTCTATCCGCGCAATGGCTATTCAGCGGTGCAGCCGCTGGATAACCCGCACTCCCAGAATCATCAGCGGCTGACGCTGACCCAGCCGCCCCAACCAGAAGAGCCAGAAGACGACGACTCAGGCGCTGACCGTCCCAAGCGCCCGTAATCGCTGCTCCTGGTTCGTTGTGCGCAATCCTGCGCGGCGCAAAGGCGCGCTTGCGGTTTCAGGAGTACAGCTTATTGTTCTTATCTATAGGGTCAATTGCTGGCATTGTCGCCTGGCGCCCATCCTGGCACGCTCTTCTTGATCGGCTGCTGAGGCCGAAAGGCGTTGAAGCACTGCGCTGGCTGACCTGGATACGATAGAGATGGGCGGCGGGCGTTGACCAGAGTGGCATGAGGCGTGGAGAATGCTCAGACCCATTCCAGAGCGCATCTTGCGCCTGGCTATGCAATGCTTCAAGCAGGAGGTAAGCAGCACCATAGCGGTCGGCGGCCTGAAGGATCGTCGTTAAACCCTGATCGGGAAGCACAATGGCATGCTGGCCGGTAGCAAAATAATAATCCGGTGGGTCAGAGACCATCACGATGGGTAGGGCGCTCTCAGCGGCGTCCTGCCCATCGCGCGTCATCGAGTGGTTGCCATCGCTCGCGTAATTGCACGCCACCACTGCACCAGCTTGCTGATACACATGATAGGTGGTGTCCCAGGTGCGCGCGTTGGCAAAGATGATCACGATGGAAAGCACGGCGGACAGCAAAATAGTCGCAGCCAGATAGAAGCGACGACGACTCGCGGCGCGCTCCTGCGCGTGCGCGCCTGGTCGCCAATGGGCCAACCAATCAATCACCGTATCTAACCCGAAGATCGTGGCAAGGCTCACAAACGGGAGCAGCGGGATAAAAGAATGCAGGAGGGTGCCTCGCAGGCTGGGAAATGTGAAGATCAGCGAGAGGCCCGGATAGAGCAGGATCAGATAGAGCAGAAACGGCAGCGCCAGCAGCGAGCGGCGCCAGCGCCAGAGGCCAAGGATGGTGAAGGGCGCGGGCGCAAACTCCAAAATCGCCAGGATGGCAAAGGCATTCTGCCCCAGCGCCTTCAGTTTCGAGAGCAAGATATTCCCCCAGCCCCAGGCCAGATAGCTCTGTGGCGAGATGACTTTCCCGTAACTGAAGAAGTCGTTATACGTCGTCAGCCAGATCGTTTTGGTTCCCCCGGCTGGCACAATCGCCCCGGCGACGATCAAGTTGCGCAAGAACCAGGGCGCCATCACCAGGGCATAGAGCGCCAGGAGCATGACCAGGGCAGACCAGGGGATCGCGCCCACTCTTTCCTCCAGCGGCGCCTCTGGTAATGGTTCTCCCTGCCGGGCGCTGGTGTTTGCCGCGCGCCAGGCCCGATAGCGGCTCGCGGCAAACACCAGCAGCGCGATGACCAGCAGCAAAGGCGCGTCGGGGCGCGCCAGGTGCGCCAGCCCAATCCAGAGGCCCGCCAGGGCAAAGCGGCGCGGGCGTCCCCGCGCGCCCTGCCCCAGAAAGAGCAGAGCCAGCCCGGCTGTCCAGGCATAGAGACCAAAATTATCCGTGAAGATAAAGTAGAGCGGATAATAAAAGCCCGCGCAGAGCGTCAGCAGCGCCGCCCCAATCGCGTAGCGGCGGCTCTGAAAAAACTCCCAACCCATCCAGTAGGCAAGCAAGGGAAGCGAACCGCTCAGCAGAATGCTGGGAATCTGGGCGACGTGCCAGGAGACCCCAAAGAGCAGGAAAAAGGGCACGATGACCAGCGAGGCCAGCGGCATCCAGTAGAGATTGCTGGCATGCACCACGCTGGACGCAGGGGTCAGATAGATCAGAATAAAATCCTCGGTGAAGCCGTGCCCTGTAGCAATGTTTTTGGCGACATCGTAGTAATACGCGGCGTCGATATACCCCGGCTGGTCGAAGAGCGCCGCCGTCAGGCTGCGCACCAGCAAGCCAAGCGCCAGCAAGAGCAGATAATCGCGCAGGCGTTGCTGCCGCGTGACCTGAGATTCCATCGGCCTCTTCGCGCCTGACACCCCTTCTAATGCCTCGCTGGTCACGCTGGCGCTCCCTGCTCGTAGATCGTATATTCGCCCACGCGGTACACCACCGTCCAGCTTTCAACCAGCAGCAGCGCGGGCCGAACCTGGGGCGCCTGGTCCGGCGCCGCCAGAGTGTTCCAGAAGTCATCCACAATCGCAAAGCGCGCGTGGGCGGCTGAAGGATCAAAGGCAAAGCGGCTCTGCGCCAGGTTGGCAGGATAAAACGCGATAGCCTGGCCGCTGTAGGCCACGCCTTGCAGCGGCTCCGTAGCGAGAATCCCTGTCTCGTGACCGCTGGAGTCTTCAGGATCATCGAGCATCCAGGCAAGTTGTGGCGAACACAGCACCACATCGCCTGCCTGGGCATGCGCCAGAATATAGCCGACGGCGCGCTGGGCATCGTCGGGATGGTTAGCAAGGCTGGTGTCAATGCGCGTGTGCAGGCTGTTAGCGACGCCCGCGGCATCGGCGGCAATGCTAATGCCCAGCGGTGAGATCAAGGCCAGAAAGAGGATGAATGCCACGCTGAAGCGTTTACCGCGCGCCAGCCAGCGCACGCGCCCAGACACTCCGACGAACAACGTCTCCCACCAGCTATTCAGCCAGGCATACAGCGTCGTAATCCCGCGATCAATCGCCAGCCCGGCCCCCAGGCCAAACCAGGGCAAGAGCGGCACACCGCTGTGGAAATAGGGGTTGAGGTCGCGGACCTTGAGGATGGCGATCAGCAGGAGCGCCAGCGCGGCGAAGACCAGGCCGCGCAGCCGGTCATCGCGGATAAACCAGAGGCCGATGAAGCCCAGGATTAGCCAGGGGTCCAGCGAGAGCAGGTGCTGAAAGTTGATAATCACATTCAGACCCTGAATGATCAGGTTGCCACCAGCCGCGCGGCTAGCGGTGAAGGCCAGATCGCTCAGGAACGTCGCGGGAGTCGTCGCCAGCAGCGCCAGCGCCGCCAGCAGCGGGATGCCGAAGCCAACGCCGGCAGCCGTCAGCATATGGCGTGGACGCACCCGCCAGGCGACCAGGATGGTCAGCAGTGGCAAAAATGCGCCCTCATAATCGCTCAGGACAGCCAGCGCCCCCAGCACTGATGCCAGCAAGAGCCAGCGGTAAGCGCGTGTCTCCAGATAGCGCCAGCAGGCGTAGATGCCCAGGAAGGCCAGCAGCATCAACTGGCTGTAAGTATAGCCCCAGCGAGTATTATCGAGCGCCAGCGGGGCAATGGTAAAGGCCAGCGCGCCCCACAGCGCCGGGCCAGGCCCAAACATGCGCCGCCCCAGGATCAGCAGGAGCAGTGTAGTAAGCAGATTGTAGAAGACGGCCAGCCCGCGCAGCGTCAGGATGCTGTATCCAAAGAGGCGAATTGCAACGGCCAGGATCAGATAGAAGAGTGGCGGATGCTGCACAAACGCCGAGGTCAGGGCAAACATGCGCAGGCGGCCATGCAGCAGATTCCAGGCAATATCCAGATTATAGCCCTCGTCCCCATCCCAGCCGGGCGTCTGGGCCAGATGGATCGTATGCAGGGCCACCGCCAGTAAGAGAATGGCCGCCCCAGCCGCCAGCAAACTCCAACGTCGGATACGCTGCTGCTTCTCCAACCGCGCGGCTTCTGTTTTTTCCCTGGCCTGAACCAGACTGATGGTTTGCTCGCTCACATCAGCATCCTTCATCTGGCGCGCACTCAACGCAAGAGAAAGTGAGATAGTTCATGGTCCAGTATAGCGGAACTGAAGGATAATAGAGCCAGAATCCCCCAATAGTCCCAGGGAAACAGCGCAAATAAAAAGAGGTCGCTTGACATCTCAGCAGAGCAGCCGTATACTCATGTCAGCGATGGTACAAGCAAAGCTACAAGGGAAGAGCGAAGCCTTTCAGGCGATCAGGAGGAAATCAGCTATGCCGATGTCTGTTCTCGCCAGCGGCGCTGCGCTGACCCTGACGCTCCCCGCGCTTCCCTCCACGCCTGATGCCTGGGTCGTGTTTGCCCTCAAATGGGCGCCAACCGTGATTGTGGGGCTGGCGCTCTTCCTGGCGCTCCTCATCCTGCTCGTCCTCCGACCACCGCCGGGGGATGATGAAGAGGGGCGCGCGCCCGCCTGGTTTCGGCTCCTGCGGGCCGCCATGTTTGCTGCCGTGATGCAGGCGTTGATGGCAGGCATCTATGTGCTGGCCCAGCCCGACGCTTTTACTGCCGCCTCGCCTGATCTTTCGGCGCAGTATGTCCCCAGGGGCATCGTCCTGGCGGCCTCGCTGGTGGGCATGCTGGCCTTCTTCCCCGATCCGCGTAATTCAGCGCGGGTGCTGGCGCGTGGGCGCGCGCGGCTGGTCGGGCCGTTTGACACCCCCGTCATTGGCCTGCTTGCGCCCAAAGAAGAGCAAGTTTGCACCGCCTATGGCCGAATGCTCGGAGCCTTCTGGCTGCTGGTCCTTCCGCCGCTGCTGGTCGGCGCGGGTCTCGCTCTCCTGGTCCGGCTGCACAGGTCGCTCAACATCTGGCCGCTGCTCCTGCCCTTTTTGCTCTGCTGGGGCGTGGCTCTGCTCGCCTTTCTCATCGTCAATGCCGCTCTGCGCCGACTGAACCATCGCTCGCTGGTCGCCTATTGTCAGGAACTGGCGGCGCTGGGTCGCAAGTGGGTCAATGCGGTTGATGGCGAACTCCATCTGGAGGGTCTGGGCCTCTACCAACGGGTAGCCGATCTGGCCGACGCGCTGGGCAAAGACCGTTTGTTGCAGCAAGGGACAGTTGATGCAGCCGAGGCGGTGGCCGAGGCGCGGCTGGTGCTGGCGCAGGCGTCACTGGAGCCGGGCGGCGAAGGGATCAATGAGGCGACACACTATCTCGTGGGGGCCGTCGAGTTGCGCGACCTGAAGCAGATCGAGTGGCTGAACCTCGGCTGGCTGCTGGCATCAGAGTATGTGCCTGAATCTTTGCTCAGGGATCGCGCGCGTTACGGCCATTTCCTGCTCAGCTACTGTCGCGCCTGGGTCGCCGCGGATCGCCAGCTTCGCCAGCGGACGCCGCTCAGCGCGGCCATGAAGACGAACGCGCGCCTGGGACTGGTGCTGAGCGCGCTGGAGCTGCCCGTCTGCGGACTGGGGTCTGGCGAGCATGAAGATCAGCAGGCCAGGGCCGGAACAGCGGGCAAGACTGCTAAAGGCGGAAATGTCGCTCCCTGGCGGGCAGATATGTTTCTGTCCGATCTGGCGGCGCGCCCGGATGTGCGCTTGCTGCTGGCGCTGAACGAAGCAGTCGTACAACTTGACGGTACGCTGGTCTGGGCGCGCATCAATGCCGGGCTGTGTCGGCTGGCGGTGGGCGACGCCGCGCTCGCTCGCGCGCACCTGGAGGTCGCGGCAGCCCAGCGGCGCGATGACCCGTCCCTCCCGTTCTATCGCGCCGTCGCCTATGCGCGTGAGCAGCAAAGCAGCGACGCGCTGGCGCTGCTCGAAGAAGTCACCGAAAAAGACCTGGGCTGGTTCCTGGTCGTGCGCACCTATGCCGAAACGTTGCTGGAAGTCTTTAAGACACCGCTGCTCTCGACCACCACTACCTTGCCCGGCCAGGCGATCAACGCGGACCGCTGGAAGCGGGCGCTGACTCTCATCGAGCGCGCGCTGACCAGGGAAGAGCTACAGACCCAGCTTCAGACTCCGGCAGCGGCGCCCATCTATGTGGCCGCAGGCATGGCGGAACTCTTTGGTCGCCAGCAGCCTGCCAATGCGGACGTCTGGTTCCGGCGCGCGTTGGGCGTGGGCCGCCAGAATAGCCAGGCGTGGTATGGACTGGCCCTGGCTTCCTGGGAACAGGGCCATCTGGATGCGGCGCTCAGTGCCGCGCAAGAGGCGCTGCGCTATCAGTCGCCACACGTTCCCGCGGCCACGCTCTGCGCGCAGGTGCTGATGGTGCGCGGCGAGATGATTCCGGCCCTGGCAGTGGCCGAGCAAGCCTTGCGCCTGTTGAGCGACCCACATATTGCCCAGCTTCCTGTGACCCATTATCCCCGGCTCTATCCAGAGCGCGAAGTCTTGCTGCGGGTCAAGGGACGCGCTGCCTTTGAGCAGGGGCGCTTTGATGAGGCGTTCGCGGCCCTCGATCAGGTCGTGCAGCGTTATGTGGATGCGCGCTTTTTTGCCGCCTGCTCTCTCTATCATCTGGGGCGCTACGCTCAGGCGACAGAGCGGCTCAAAGATTATCTGGCGAGCAGAGAAGGCTCACGCGATAGCCGGGCCTTCCTCTACCTCGGCTGCGCGCTGCATGCGCAGGGGCGCCAGAATCAGCGCGCCGCGCTCAATGCCCTCGATTCCTGCGTCTCCCTGGCAAAGCCAGGAACGCCAGAGCGGCTGCGTGGCCTGCTGGAGCGCGGGCAGATTTATGAGGAGCGCAGCCAATTCGAGCAGGCGCAGCACGATTACGAGTCTGCTCTGGAGATCGAGCGCGCGCCGCTGACCATCTATGTGCTGGCGGCCCTCTATCACCGCGCCGGGCGCGATCAGGAGGCATATGCGCTGCTGGAGCCGCTTGCCGGAGCGGGCCGCGCTTCAGGCGCGCAAGGTCAATCTGTGCCTGGGCCAGTTTCGGCGCCTGTGCCGACGGCAGGCGCCGCTGATAAGCAGGACAAAGCCAGTACGGCTGTGCTTATCCAGCAAAATGAATCGATTGAAGGGCAGATAGAGCGGCTGTTTGGGATCCTCCGCGAGCGCCTGGCTGCGCCGCCAACTCAGGAGGATGGGCAAGGCGCTGAGCAAGCGTCTGACAAAACTCAACTGCCAGCCGCGCCAGCAGACCGGCCTGCCAGCGCCGAAGTGGAGTCAGTGAAGCTGCCGCCTGCTTTGCCGACGAAACAGGCGGAAGGAGCGCCGCAGGAGCCAGAAACCCGGACAGCGGCGGCTGATCAGTCGGCCATCGAGGATGTGCCGACGATGATTCTGGAGGGCGCCCAGAACGACAGTCAGCCCGACCATTCAGATACAAGCGCCCGTTCCCAATAACGGTTGGCCTGGTTTTTGCTTGTGGATGACCCTGAGTTCCAGTGATGAAATCGAGGAGCATCTCATGGATAGCGACCGACGGGATTTCCTGGAGCGCCAGGAGGCTCGCCGACGGCGCAGGCAGCAGCGGCTGGACCAGAAACCCCCAACCCCGCGCGTCTCCCCATCAGCCGGGAGCGGCAGCACAACCTCAATGCCCTCGCCAACCGATCAAAAGCGAACTGCTCCCAGCGCCGCTTCAGCGCCAATCAGCTCAGCCGGACAGGCGCCAGCAGCGCGCGCGCCCCTGCCGAAGCAGTCTCCCGCTCTGCCCCCCGCGCTCACTAAAACCCCGGACGCTTCAACCCCGGCAAGAAAAACCGCCGACGCGGCCAGAGTCGGCACACAGCCTGCCAGCGATGGTCAGCGCGCCAGTGCGCCAAAGCCAGCGGCTGGTGCTTCGGCAGACCAGCAGGAACACGCGCCAACAGGTGGGGTGAAAGGACGGCGTACAGCCGCGCGGCGCGAGGAACGGCCAGGAGCCGCTTCGCTTCCGCCAGAACCCAGACCCTCCCTGCTGGCGCGCACCATTGTCTGGGGGACGGCGGCGCTCTGTGCTTTGCTCATCCTGGCGACGATTGGCGAAGCCTGGACTGTCCAGGGCTTCCATCAGCAGATCGACGCTAACCAGCAGGTGGTCAATCAGCTTCAGACGCAGCAGCAGTCACTGAAGCAGAGCATCCAGCAACTCCAACAAGCGCAAACGATTGAGCAAGAGGCTCGCAAGCTGGGCTATATCTTTCCTGGCGATCAGCCGGTGGTTATCGTGCCCGGCGCCTCGCCTCCTGCGACAACCCAGCCGCCTGCGCCTGCGTCATCGCCAGGCTGGTGGGGCTTCTGGCCGGATTGGCTGAAGCTCTTCTTTGGAGGATAGCGCCAACCACTGGCGCCCTATTTTGCGCCCGCCAGCAGAATCATCATCAGAGTGAAAAGGCCAAAGAGAAAGACGATTCCGACCAGGAAGGCTAAGGAGAGCCGGAGATAAAAGCTATTATCTGCCGGTTCATTCACCGCCTCGGCATGCTGGGCCGCCTGCGGCGGCTGTGGGAGAACGTTTGCCATGATCGACCTCCGAAGTTACAGGCGCATCTTTGATTTAGGTTGTATAGAAATCGTTCATTGAAATAGCAGCCTATCCTTGACTCTTCTTGCCTATCCTGCCACTCCTTGACAGCCTCCTGGCGATGATGTAGGCTTGCCTTGTGGCAGGGCCGGTTCCCCTCGAAAACCGCCGAGGGGGTAAAACACCAGCGTCTTCTGACCAGTTTCGGCAAGCGCCCGTTCTGGGTAAGCACACAGCCACCCTTCAGAAGCGGCGATTGGCGCCAAGCACTCCCAAACTCCCTTCGGGGCATGGGATAGAGGCCGTGCAGTTCGGCAAGTATGGGTATCTGGCGGTTCGGTGAGTCCAACCCAAGGCGTTGGCGGCCACCGCACTTGTACCAACTAATCAAGAGTTCGCTCCAGATTGGAACCTGTGAATGCCTGTCCCCTGCTATACTGGAGAGCATCTGGTGGAATCACTCTCCTAACCTAAGCCTATAGTACATCACTTTGTGGAGGGAGGGCAATATGTCGTCTCGCGGGATCGATTTTAGTAAGCTCCAGCCGGAGCCTGAAGAACCCAAGGGACCAACCCGCCACCTGGCGCATCTGACGCGCGGGATGAGCGTGGAAGCATTCCTGGACGAAGCGACAGGGAAGTACCCGTTTTATGG
Source organism: Ktedonobacterales bacterium (assembly GCA_046704085.1). Taxonomy (GTDB): domain Bacteria; phylum Chloroflexota; class Ktedonobacteria; order Ktedonobacterales; family DATBGS01; genus DATBHW01. The sequence continues at coordinate 23,526 of JBJKSJ010000052.1, forward strand.
ATTGCTGCTGCCCAGCGCCGGGGAGAGCAGACTCAATCAATACGTGCGCGCCTCCTGGGAAGCGATCCATGCGATGAGTGGCTCGTCTTGTCTGCTCCTGACAACGCTGACTCCCGATAAACCAACCAGAGAAATGCGCGATTTCCTGACCAATCTGGTGGGCGAGGAGCAAGCCAACCAGGCCTGGAAAGAGTATCGCTATCGCCCTGAGAAGGTGGCGAGTGATGTCTTTACGCTGGCCCAGCAAATCCAGCTTGCCTATGACAAATTGCCCTGCCTGGTCGTGATGACCGATCTCAATGCCAACCAGCGCCTGATCCAGCGTATCCCTGATTGGGATGCAGAGAGCCTGACACGCTTCTTCGCTGCGCTCTTTGATAAACTCAATCAGCATGCCGCAGAGAGCAGTCCCCAAACGCGGCTGGCAGAACTGAAGGGCGACCTGGGCATGGGCTTTATGCTCAAGTTGCAGACCGCCCGCCTGGCGCGCGGCATCCAGGACACCCTGGCGCATGTCGAATGGTCGGAGGTCATTCACTCTGTGCTGACCAATCAAGATGTGATGACCTGCGCGTTTAAGGCATTCCTGGGCGCCCTGGGCCTCTCGGCTGGCTAGGGCATCGGTCAAAACGTCGTGTTTCAGGAAGGAAAGCATCCCGATGATTCCCATTAACCTCTCCCATGTGCGCGTCGTCGATCTCTCCCAGAATTGGGATATGCACACGCCCGGTTTTGCCACCTACGAAGGCCCGACGATCAAGTGGATTAAACGAGTGGCCTTCGATAAAGCCGGCGGCCAGCATATCGCCTCGACCCTGCATGTCGGCACGCATCTAGACGCGCCCATGCACTTTGTCACCAACGGCCAGGATATTGGCAGCATCCCCATCGACAAGCTCTTTGGCCCGGCAGTTGTCGTGGACCTGGAGAAGCTGGGCATCGGCGACTATCAACTCTACGGGCCGAGCCACTTCGAGGAGTGGGAGCGCCGCACCGGCTTGCACATCGAGCGCGGCGATATTCTGATCATTCACACCGGCTATCACAAATATTACCCCAGCAACTGGTATGGTGAGAGCCAGTACGACGAGACGCGCTATTTTATCAAGCATCCAGGACCAACGCGCGAGTTTGCCGATTGGGTCTTGGAGCGCGGCATCTCCTGGCTGGCCGTTGATGCTGGCTCAGCCGATCATCCCATGAATACCGTCATTCGCAAGGTTCGCCCCGACCTGGCCGAAGAGGCTGAGCAGGCGCTTGGTCGTAGGCTTGACGACATCTTTCCCGTGCGCGATTATCAGGTCATGCACTATCACCTCTTCCCGCATAACGTCTTTCACGCCGAAAACGTCGGCGGGCAGATCGATGATGTCCTCGATCAGCGGCTCTGGGTGGGCTGTTTCCCCTGGCGCTTTGCCGGTGGGGAAGCGGCGTTCTGCCGCATGGTGGCCTTTGTGCAGGCATAGGCGGCTCACGCTGGCCCCTTGAGCGAACAAGCTGACAGGAAGGGAGGGCCGAAAGACCCATGAAACCAGCAGCATTTGCCTATTATGACCCGACCACGACGACAGAGGCCATAGAACTCCTGGGGGAATTGGGCGATGAGGCCAAAGTGATGGCCGGCGGCCAGAGCCTCGTCCCGATGATGAACATGCGCCTGGCAAAGCCAGAGGCCATTGTGGACATTAACCGCGTCAAAGAACTGGCCTATATCAAAGAGGCCGACGATGGCCTGATGATCGGCACGCTGACTCGCCAGCGCGCGGTGGAGCGCGCGGCGGTCGTCAAGAAGCGCTCGCCCTTGCTGGCCGAGGCGATTCTCTCTGTCGGCCATCCGCCGATTCGCTCGCGCGGCACCATCGGCGGCAGCCTGGCTCACGCCGACCCGGCGGCAGAACTCCCTGCCGTCTTGCTGGCCCTGGATGGCTGGGTCCATGCCGCCAGCGCCAGGGGCACGCGCAAGATTCCGGCGGCAGAACTCTTTATCGGCCCGCTGCTCACCTCGCTGCAACCGGATGAACTTGTGACCGAGGTCTGGTTTCCGGCCCTGCCGCCAGGCACCGGCACCGCCTTTCTGGAAATGACCCGGCGGCATGGCGATTTTGCCCTCGTCGGCGTCGCTGCCTGCGTCACGCTCGATCAGCACGGCCTTTGCACCAGAGCCTCAGTCGCGCTCCTGGGCGCGGGCGAAACGCAAGTCCGCTCGGCAGAGGCCGAAGCCTGTCTCGTCGGCCAGCGGTTAGATGAGCAGAAGATTGATGCCGCTGCCCTTGCTGCGATGGCCTCGTTAGACCCGGTGGGCGATATTCACGGCTCGCCAGCATACCGCAAACAAGTCGCAGGCACGTTTACCCAGCGGACCCTGGCACTCGCCTGGGAACGCGCGCGCCGAAGGAGTCAGCCATGATCGACCCAAAGACAAAAGCCATGCGACCACGCATGATTCATCTGACGGTGAATGGCAAACGCCGCGCTGCGCGGGCCGAGCCGCGCATGCTCTTGAGTGATTTTCTGCGCCACGAATTAGAGTTGACGGGCACGCATGTTGGCTGCGAGCATGGCGTCTGTGGCTGTTGCACCATCCTCTATAACGGCGTGCCGGTGCGTTCCTGCCTCATGCTTGCCGTGCAAGCCAGGGGCGCGCGCATTGTCACCGTCGAGGGTCTGGCAAACGAGGATGGCACGCTCCATCCCATCCAGCAGGCATTCCTGGACTGTCACGGCCTGCAATGTGGCTTCTGCACGCCCGGCTTTTTGATGGCAACCTATGCCTTCCTCAAAGAGCATTCCGCGCTGCACATGACCGATGAGGCTATTCGCGTGGCGATTGCCGGAAATCTCTGCCGCTGCACCGGCTACCAGGGCATCGTTGAAGCCGTGCGCCAGGCCGCTCAAGCCATGAAGAAGTAATCGCTCTCCTTGTAGCGCCGGCGTCTCGCCAGCAGGGGCGGAGAGGGGAGTCCGCAGGCGACCCAAGCCGCGATTTTAATCGCCAGCCAGGAAGGTGAGATATGACCACAAAATTGCTGGGTGAACCTGTCAAACGCCTGGAAGACCCCCGTTTGTTGACGGGCCAGGGCCAGTATGTCGATGATATACATCGCCCAGGCATGCTGCATGGCGCGGTGCTGCGCAGCCAGCATGCCCACGCGCGCATCAAGAAGATCGACATAAGCAAAGCCAGAGCCTTGCCCGGCGTCTCGCTCGTGCTGACGGCAGACGATTTGGGACCGGCGGGTGGTTCGCTGCCCCTGCTCATCCCCCATCCTTCCCTCACAGAGCCGCGCACGCAGCGCGCCTTAGCAGGCGATGAGGTGCGCTACGTCGGCGAGGCTGTCGCCTTCGTCGTCGCCAAAAACCGCTATATCGCCGAGGACGCGCTGGAGCTGATCGAGATCGAATACGAGCCGCTGCCCGTCGTCGCCGCGCTCGATGCCGCCACCAGGGAAGAGGTGCCGCTGGTGCATGCGGGCGTCGCCCGCAATATCGCCGCGCATCTCGTGCAGACCGTCGGCGATCCAGACGCTGCCTTTGCGCGGGCGGCGTATGTGGTCAAAGACCGCCTGCGCATGGACCGGGGTGCGGCCCATCCGATGGAGACGCGCGGCATTGTCGCCGACTGGAACGAGACCGATCAATCCCTCACCTGCTGGATCTCTACACAAGGACCAATCCCGATCAAGAATGGCCTGGCGATGCTCTTTCACCTGCCGGAGCAGAAGGTGCGCGTGATCGCGCCCGATGTCGGCGGCGGCTTCGGGCCAAAGATTATGATGTTCTATCCCGAAGAGATCCTCGCGCCGATGGCCTCGATGCGTCTGAAGCGGCCCGTCAAGTGGATTGAGGACCGCATCGAGCATTTCATCGCCACCAACCACGAGCGCGAGCAGATTCACGATATTGAGATCGCCTTCGACAAGGACGCGCGCATCCTGGGCGTCCGCGATACCTTCCTGCACGATACTGGCGCCTTCACGCCCTATGGCATCATCACGCCGCTGATCTCAGCTACCCAGGTGCCCAATAATTATAACGTCCCCAATTATCGCGTCGAGTTTACTGTCGCCTTCACCAACAAAGTGCCCGTCAGCCCCTATCGCGGCGCGGGTCGCCCGCATGGTGTCTTTGCGATGGAGCGCCTGCTGGACAAGGCGGCGCGGGAGATTGGCCTGGACCGCGCCGAGATTCGGCGGCGCAACTTCATCCAGCCGGACGAGTTTCCTCATGAAGTCGGCCTGATCTTCCAGGACGGCGGCCCAACCACCTACGACAGCGGCAACTATCCCGAAGTGCAGGCGCGGGCGCTCAAGCTGATCGGCTGGGAGACGTTTAAGCGCCAGCAAGAACGCGCCAGAAAGCAGGGGCGCTATCTGGGCATTGGCCTGGCGAATTATGTCGAAGGCACCGGCATCGGCCCCTATGAAGGCGCACAGGTGCGCGTGGATGTGCGCGGGCACGTCTACGTCTCCACCGCTGTCTCCACCCAGGGCCAGGGCCACTACACCTCCTTTGCCCAGATTGCCGCCAGCGAACTGGGCGTGTCGCTGGATCAGGTGACGGTCACGACCGGCGATTCAACGCAGTTCCGCTGGGGGTCGGGCACCTACGCCAGCCGCGCGCTGACCGTCGCGGGCAGCGCCGTTGCGCTGGCGGCTCGCGCCGTGCGCGAGAAAGCCATGCAGCTTGCCGCCGATCTGCTGGAGGTCAGCCCCGATGATCTGGAGCTTGAGGATGGCCTGGTCTCCGTCAAGGGCGCGCCTGGGAAATCCTATTCGCTGGCGGCGCTGGCCGTCGCCTCAAACCCCATTCGCTATGCCTATGGCGAAGTCCCCCAACTGCCGTCCGAGCCGCTGCCGCGCCAGGGTCCGGCGCTCATACCCGGCAAAGAGCCAGGGCTGGAGGCCATCCGCTACTATAGCCCGCCGCACGCGGCCTTCGCCAGCGGCTGCCACGCCGCCATCGTCGAAGTGGACGCCCCTACAGGGATGGTCAAGATTCTCAAATACGCCGTCGTCCATGACTGCGGCACAATGGTCAATCCACTCATCGTCGAGGGGCAGGTCTATGGCGGCGTAGCGCAGGGCGTCGGTGGCACGCTCTACGAAAAGCTGGAATATGACGAGCAGGGGCAACTGCGCAGCGGCACCTATATGGACTTCCTGATCCCCTACGCCACCGAAGTGCCCCATATCGAAACCGATCATGTGGAGACGCCCTCGCCGCTCAACCCGCTCGGCGTCAAGGGCGCGGGCGAAGCAGGGGCCATTCCGGCGCCCTCCGCGCTGGCCTCGGCCATCGAGGACGCCCTGACCCCACTGGGCATCCGCATCACGCAAGTACCTGTAACGCCTAACATGCTGCGGGCCATGATTGCTGAAAAACGGGCGCGCTCTTAACGCGCAGTCCAGGGGAGCCTGGCTCTGCCAGACTCCCCTGGACTGCATTTTCTCTCAGTCGTCGCTGGCCTCGTGGACCGGGCGGCGGAAGCAATCCCCAAGCTCAGCGTTGATCAACGCGGTGTTGCGCCACTGTTCGGGGCCGAGGACATGATGGGTCCCATTGCAGTAGGACTTATCGCAGCGCTTGTAATGGCTCTTCTCGAAAAGCAGATTGTCGCCCTCTACGCTGACCCAGATATGCTTGCGGGAATAGCCATCGCCCCATTTGAGCAGTAGGCCGCCCTGGTATTCATCGAAGCGCCCCTGGCCGTAGAGAAAATCGCGGTTGAAGCGATTCAGGATCAGGCGCACTTTGCTCTGCTCGATAATCTGCGCGGCCTGCTCATTGAGTTTGGTTGTCGCGCTGGCCGCCAGGTCTTCCCTGGGAATGGAAAGCTGCCGTGACGATTGCTGGGCCTCTTGAATCATCTCCTGGACGTAGGTGGCCTCTTCATCGCTCAGGCTGTGCGATTCTCCAAAGATCGGCGACTTCTTCGGCTGGTTCTGTGCATGTGGCATTATTTGCTCCCTGCGCGTACAAGCAGCCCAAAGATGGCATAAGTCGGCTCATCGCCAGTTTTGGGCCAGGCAATACTCTTCTGCTTGGCATTCTTCATTATGAATAGTCTACCATTCGCCGGGACTATTCCGCCAATCAGGGGTGCGGCGCCGGGCTTGCCTTGCCCGGAACCAAACGATGGCGATCACTCCGCTGGCTCAATCGCCAGAAAAACCCGCTCCGGTTTGGGCTTGCGCCGCAGGACTCGCAGCATCCCCATGAAAGCGTGATAGACGCGCCAGGTCAGCCCATACTTCTTTGCCAGTGTCGCCTCAGCAAAAGCCTCCTCTTGCTGCTCCGTCAGAATCCGCGCCTTCCCTTTGACCTCCGAGCCGGTAACTTTGCCGTTGAGGGTGCAGGGCGCCAGCGTCACTCGTGGTGTGTGGCGAATGCGCTTTACCTTGCCCGCTTTGGGGAAAGTATAGAAATAGATCGTTCCGGCTTCTTCGGCAAACCAGACCGGCGTCGTCACCGGCTCGCCCGTCTTGCGGAATGTAGTTAAGCTGATATAATTTGCTTTGCTCAGTTGACTGAATGTCATTGCTTGAGCGGGCCTTTCTCCCTTGACCACTTTTCTGCATGATAGGCATCAATAATGCTGGTAGACTGGTAAGGGCTGGCGTCCAGAGAGAGCGCCGTTCACTGCTCCCCAGGAGTCGGAGGAAGAGTATGCAGGTAACTACAAGCACCCAGCGTTCGCTCGTCCTGTCGTACCTCGGTTTGCGCAAAAGCGTTGGTATCACTGGCGTGCTGTTACCCATCGTGCTGGTGGTGGGTAAGATGCTCTTGCAAAGCCCTGGACTGCTGGACTCCCTCAGCGCCTCTTATTATACCGTGATGCGCGATGTCTGGGTGGGCAGCCTGTGCGCTATTGCCGTGTTTCTGTTTTCCTATCGCTATGCCTGGCTGGATGACCTGGCTGGCGACCTGGCGGGGGTCTGCGCGCTGGGCATCGCCTTCTTTCCAGCGGCTCCAGTGAATGCTACTGCACAACAGATGCTCATTGGGGTGATCCACTGGGTCTGTAGTGTGATTTTTTTCTTCACCCTGGCGTTCTTCGCGCTCTTCCTGTTTCGCAAAACAGATCCGAAGAAGAAACCCACGCGCCAAAAGCTCCAGAGAAACCGCGTCTATCTGGTCTGTGGGATCGCGATTCTCGTCTGCATGGCGCTGCTGGGGCTAACGACCTTCCTACCAGGCAACTCCTGGCTGTTCACCCTCCATCCGGTCTTCTGGCTGGAATCGCTGGCGATCTGGGCCTTTGGTGTTTCCTGGTTTGTCAAGGGAGAGGCCCTCCTCAAAGATCAGTAATCTTCTTCCTGTGGCTCGCCGCGCCAGTCCCTATGGGTCTTGCTGGCTCCTGGGCCACGTAGCGGCAAATGGATTCTCCGACGGGCTGCGCCTATAGAAGAATATAGGTCCGTATGGCCCGTTTTGCAAGTAGGTACTAAAAAGTGCTATACTTACTCTATGGAACATAAGGAACCCAAACAGCCTGTTGTAGATACGCAAAGCGAAGCCTGGCAGGCGCTCGAACTCGTCGCCGATAAATGGACGCTGGTGATCCTCTCCGTCCTCGCCTGCGGCAAGCAACGTCATGGGCAATTGCAGCGCGCCATCAAGGGCATCTCGGCCAAGATGCTCACGCAGACCCTCCGGCGGCTGGAGCGCGACGGCCTGGTTGCGCGCAAGGTCTATCCGGTCGTGCCGCCCAGGGTCGAGTATAGCCTGACCCCCCTTGGGCAGACGGTCATCGAGCCGCTTGATGTCATGTGCCACTGGGCCGAGAACCACTGGCATGAGGTGCTGGCCGCCCGCTCGGCCTATCAAGCTGCCCCGCATGTCGATGCTGAAGAAGTGGCGGCGGGCGAATAATATCACGCCCGGCTATTCGCCCATCGCTTTCAGGATCACGCGCTTGGGCCGCTGGCCGTCGAACTCGGCATAAAAGATACGCTGCCACGTCCCCAGGTCAAGCTGGCCCGCCGTAATCGGCACGATGACCTCGTGATGAATCAGCAGCGACTTCAGATGCGCGTCGGCGTTATCCTCGCCGGTATGGTGATGCTTGTATCCCGGCTTGGCCGGAGCCAGATGCTCCAGCCATTCCATGATGTCGCTGTGCAGCCCTGGCTCATTGTCGTTCACAAAGACGCCCGCCGTGATGTGCATTGCCGAAACCAGCACAAACCCCTCCTGAATGCCACTTTCGCGTACCATCTCTTCAACCTGCGGCGTGATATGCAGCAGATCGTGCCGATGCTGCGTATTGAACGTCAGATAGCTGGTGTAGGTTTTCATCTCTGCTAGCTCCTCATGGTGCCAATCATCTCTGCTAAAAGAGACCTCTGCTCTTTCCGTTTCTAGCGGATTGTACAGAAATAGCCGTTGAGAGGGACATGCACAAAATCTGCCGGGGAGGAGATTCCATGACTGAAGAGCAATTCTGGAACATCGTTGCTGAATCGCAGGGTTCGGCCAATACACTTAAACGACTGCTGGTCAAGCTGCCAAAAGAAGCGATCATCGCTTTCGATGCCCTGCTTGATGAGGCGCTCTATCAGTTGGACCGCGAGGATATTCATAACGTCACCGATGGTTCGGATGATGGCTTTGAGTACGTGCGCCTCTGGATCGTCTCTCAGGGGCATCAATACTTTGAGTCGGTTCTCCGCGATCCCGCAAATGCACCGCATTATGCCGATGAAGAGCAAGAAAACGAAGCGTTTGGCTACGCCGCCTGGAAAGCCTACGAGGAGCAATCTGGCGCGCCTTTTCCGCTCAGGCAGAGCAAGCGCGCCACCGGAACCAATCCTGAAGGCTGGAGCTAAAGCCACTTTCGGCTCTGACAGCCGAACCTGCGCTGAGATGATAACTATCATCCCAGCGCAGGCTCCCTCTTCTATCTGCCTTTGGCAGTGGACTATTTAGCTGCGCGCGTACTCACGCTCTGGCTCGCTGGATTCTCCCTCGCCAGCCCCGGCCAGCGCGGATGCGGCGCTTTCGCCGAGACCAACGCGCCGCCAGAGCGCGCGCAGCGGCGCGGGCGCCCACCAGTTCCACTGGCCCAGCAGCCGCATCGTGGCTGGCACGAGCAAGCCGCGCACCAGCGTGGCATCAATGATCACCGCCGTTGCCAGCCCAACGCCAATCTCCTTGATGAAGATGATCTCCGAGGTGCTGAAGGCCGCCAGCACCACCGCAAAGAGCAGCGCCGCGCTGCTGATCAGCCTGCCGGTGTGTTGCAGCCCGGAGGCCACCGAGGCGCGGTTATCCCCCGTCCGGTCGAACTGCTCTTTGATGCGGCTGAGCAGAAAGATCTCGTAGTCCATCGAAAGACCAAACGCCAGCGCAAAAATCAGGATCGTCTGGGTGCCATCGATGCTGCCGTTCGACTGGAACCCCAGCAGGCTCTGAAGATGCCCATCCTGGAAAACCCAGACCAGCGCGCCGAACGTCGCCGTCAGCGAGAGCGCGTTGAGGACGATGGCCTTCAGTGGCATCACCACCGAGCCGGTCATCAAGAAGAGCAGCACAAAGATCGCCAACGCGATGACCAGCAAAGCGTAGGGCAGCGTCGCCCGCAGATTGGCGAACAGGTCCATCTGATAAGGCGTAGCACCGCCGACCAGCGGCTGAAGCCCGCCCGGCGCGCTCAGCGCCCGAACCTGGCGCACGCTGTTCTCTGTAGCCGTCGAGAACTCCGCCGATTGCAGTTCCACCGTCACCCTGGTAGCGTCACCGTTCGCCAGTTGCGCGGCAACCGCCGCAAGCTGCGGATTGGAGCCAGGGTTGGCGTAAAACTGCTGGTACTCTGCCAGCGAGAGCGCTGGATCAACCGTCACCAGGCTTTGCACCTGCACCACGCCTGGCAGAGCCTCAATCGCGCGCACATAGCTATCCAGGCTCGCCAGATTATCAGATGCGAGCGCGTTGCCCGGCGTGCGCACAGCGATCACCAGTTCGGATGCGCCCTGCTGCGCGAAATCCTGCGCCAGCCGGTCAGTCACCACCCGCGCCTCCTGCCCTGGCGGCAGCACCGTGACATCAGGTGTCGAAAACGAGGCGTGCAGGAACGGCGACCCCAGCAGGAGTAACACGCCCAGCACTGCCAGCCCAACCGGGATTGGGAAGCGCATCACCGTCTGCGAGAGCCGATACCAGAAGCCATGCGCCTCGCCCATGCTGGCGGCGCGTCGGGACCGGCGGATGCTGCGGAAGAGGCGCTGAATGGAGAGCGCATTGACCCTGCGGCCCAGAATCGCCAGAATAGCAGGGAGGATGGTCAGCGCGGCCAGCATCGCCACCAGCACGGCGCCAATCGCTCCAAAACCCATACTGCGCAAGAAGCCCTCTGGGAAGAGCAGCAGCCCCAGCAGGCTCACGCTCACCGTTAGCCCGGAGAAGAGGACCGTGCGCCCAGCAGTGGAAAGAGTCCGCTGCAACGCGCCCGCCACATTGCGCTCGTCGGGCGCCAACTCTTCGCGGAAACGCGTCACAATAAAGAGGGCATAGTCAATCGCCAGCCCCAGCCCCATCACTGTGACCACATTGATGGCAAAGACCGAAATATCGGTCACGCCTGTCAGCACGCGCAGGAAGGCAAACGTGCCCAGAATAGCAATTCCCCCGATCAGCAGCGGCAGGCTCGCTGCCACCAGCCCGCCAAAGACGATGAAGAGCAAGAAACCCACCAGCGGGAAGGTGATGATCTCGGCATGCTCCAGGTCGGCGCTGATCTGTGTGTTGATCGCCACATTGACGGGGATGTTACCACCCAGCGTGACGTGCAGCCCAGGGGCCGTCATCAGCGGAAGCAGCGTGGTGTAATCCTTCGCCTTGGTTGTGTAGTCCTGCGCTTTGAGCTGCACCGCCGCAAAGGTCTCGTGGCCGTCGCGCGACAGGAAGCGTGGGCTATGCGTCGAGTAGTACGATGTCACCGAGGCTACCTCTGGCCGCGCCTTGAGCGTGTTGAGCATCTGCGTGGCTGCCTGCGCAAAAGCGGGATCGGTCGCGTTCAGCGTGTCGCTCTGCATCAAGATCACCACATCGGTGGTCGAGCCGCCGAGCTGCTGATCCAGCAGCGTCTGCGCGTGCGTCGATTCGCTGTTGGGGTCTTGAAAGCCGCCAGCTTTCAGCGAACTAAAGACCCCCGTACCAAAGATCGCCATCGCCACCACCAGCGCCACACCGCCAAAGAGAACTGCCCATCGGGCGCGCGAGATTGCCCCACCAAGTGTTGCCAGCATCTGTCGTTCCTTTCTGAATGAGCTTCATTCACTACTGTTGATAAGAAAAGGCTTCCTTCTGCGTATCATGCCCGTCACTGCGAAAATCTGCTGTATCATCTGTTGTGGCCGAGACTCCTGCGCGCTGGTTCATAGCTTCTCCTGTCCTTGTATTGCTATATGAATGAGGTTCATTCATATAGGCGCGTAATAACAAACAAGATGATTGAAGCGCTGGGAAGACCGCCCCTGCGAGATCGGTGCTATCTCTTCATAGGTCTGCCTGGTATACGCGAGAGAGATGCTGTTGGTTACACACTACGTCGCTTCATCCTGGCGCCCCGCATCGGCGGAGCCATTCCCTTCCTGGAGCGGCGGCCCAAAAAAGAGCCGCTCGATCAATTCAATCAACCGCTCGCGGTACATTTCTTCGTGTGCCCCATGCTCAACCACAAAGCACTGCTGCAAGACAGAGCTTACCAGTCCATTGAGCATCCGCGCGTACATCTTCGTATCAAATGGCTGGAGCAGCCCGCGCTCAATTGCCTGGCGAAAGAAGCTGTCCAGCGCATCTGCAATGCGCTGCTCAGCCACCTGCATCAACGAGACTTCCTCTGGTGATGGCAGGTTCACCTGATAAAGCGACATCACACTGAGGTTTTGATGGCATTTGCGGAATGACTCCTCAATCAGCAGACGCGGAATCTGACGCATCGGCAGGTTCAGCAGTTCAGGCGCCTGCATCACCGAGGCAATCGCCGTGTTCACAGAAACTGATACCTCCACCAGAATCTGGCGCTTATTCTCAAAATACAGGTAGACCGTGCCAACGGCCACACCCGCTCTGCGCGCGATCTCGGCAATCGTCGTATCCTCATAGCCCTGCTTCGCAAAGAGATCGCGCGCCGCCGCAATGATTGCCAGGCGCTTGTCGCGGGTCTCGTCGTGTGTCCTTGATTCTGGCATAAAACTTCCTGAATGGGTGTGAATGAACTTCATTCAGATTATGCCCTGAAATATCCCATTTGTCAAGAGGCAATTTCCAATCACGCTCAGAGCGTCTCTCAAAGCCGCTCTGCCATTAGGGGCAGGGGCATGTACCACCGGCTTCCAGCCGGTCGGGGTGGGGGCAACCATCGGTGTCGTGAGGATGCTAAGGGCGAGATGTAGCGCCGGTCTCCTGACCCCGCGCGAGGCCGGGCTACCTCTTCTCTCTCCCCGACCTTTTTCCGATGAGCCGAACGCGCCAGTCCCACCGGGACTTCCTGGCCGAAGGCCCCAGGGTCGGCGATTTCAATCGTCGGGGTGGAGCGCATCGGCAGGTGGCTGTGGTATACTTTATCGTGTAGACTCGATAAATAAGGAATGATTTTATCGAATATATCCGCTATTTGCAACACTCTTATGAACGACGGAGTGCGCAGAGCGGTCTGAGTAGTCTGAGTGGTCCGACTGGGAAACTTGGGAAAGTTGGGAAAGTAGCTCATGCTTGATCGGCTCGCTGTCAGCAATCCCTGGTGGAGCGATCCCACCGCCATCCGGCGCGACCGCCATCTGCGCGCACTGGAAACCTCGCCGTTTCGACGCCCTTTGCCCATTGTCGAAAGCCTGCGCATTGATGCCCCGCTCGTCTATACCCTGCGTGGGCCGCGCCAGGTCGGCAAGACAACGGCGGCCAAGCTGCTGGTGCGCCGTCT
>JBJKSJ010000053.1:0-28791 GCA_046704085.1 Ktedonobacterales bacterium
GGCTAGCCCTCCGCGTTGATCTGAAGGACGCGCATCCCGCGCATATCCAGCCAGTAGCGTCCTTTGACCTCGGCCACGCGGATGAGGGCCGTGTCGCAGGAGGGGCAGCGAAGGATCGTGCCCATCCCATGCGTATAGACCAGCGTTGCCCCTAGCACGTTGACCTGCCCACATCCAGCGCAGATGCCCGCAGCAGTCGTCATCTCAAATGGGAAGAGGGCGTGCAGGATGCCCCCAGCCGCGTTGCCATCCAGTGTGTTGTCCATTATGCGCCTCCAGTTGCTCCGAAACGTTCGGTCTTGATGCGTGCTGTCTCATAACCCAGGTTGACGAGACTCGCGGCGGCGGTTTCGACGAAGGGGGTGGGTCCACAGATGAACACCAGGGGCTGATGAGCAATCGGCCAGGCCACGTCATGCAGCATCTCGGTATCGATGCGGCGGTGATAGCCGGTCCAGCCGGGCGGCTGCGCGCGGGTCAGCGTATGCACCACGTCCAGCCCAGTCGTGCTGCCGATCAAGAGGTCGAGTGCCTCACGATAGATGATGTCCTCGTAGGATCGCGACGAGTAGAGCAGCCGGGTTGGAACGGTACTCCCAGCGGCGGCCCGATGGCGCAGCATCGCCATCAACGGGACAATGCCCGATCCGCCCGCGATCAGCAGGAGTGGTCCGCCCATACGCGCCTCCCACACGAAGTAGCCGCCGATGGGGCCGCGCAGTTCCAGGTGGTCGCCGACGCGCAGTTCATCGACCAGATAGGGGGAGACTTCCCCGTCGTCGAGCCGTTCGACGGTGAGCGTCACCTGCTGGCCTTCCTCAGATGGCGAGGCAATCGAATAGCTGCGTTCGACCTGATAGCCGTCTTCAGCGGTGAGCCGCACATCCACATGCTGCCCTGGCCGATGCCCCGGCCAGGTGGGGACAGCCAGTGTGATGCTCTTCGTCCGCGCGGTTTCCTCGTGGGTGCCTACGACCTCACCCAGTTGCCAGGTTAATCGCCCCAATAGCGTTCTTCTTTCCAGGGATCCCCGTGATTGTTGTACCCAAGCGACTCCCAGAAGCCCGGCTCATCCTTCTCGACCAGGCGCAGCCCCCGGACCCACTTGGCGCTTTTCCAGAAGTACAGATGCGGGACGAGCAAGCGCGCCGGGCCGCCATGCTCTGGCGCGAGAGGCTGGCCCTCATAGGTATCGACGATCCACGCCTGCCCACCGAGTACCTCTTCCAGGGGCAGGTTGGTGGTATAGCCACCATCGCAGAAGGCGATCACATACTCCGCTGATGTCTCCACCCCGCTGAGCAGCGTCTCCACCGAGACGCCTTCCCAGTGGGTGTCCAGTTTCGACCATTTGGTCACACAGTGGATGTCTTTGGTCACTGGCTCGCGGGGCAAGGCGTGAAATTCGTCCCAGGTCCAGCGTTTGGGCTGATCGACCTCTCCAACCAGGGAGAAATCCCAACGATCCAGCGGCGTATGGGGTGTCGGCCCCGCCGACAGGACGGGAAAGCTGTGTTCGAGATATTGTCCCGGTGGGATTCTGCCGCTGAGGTCGCCCTGCTGACGGCGCCCATGGAAGCCTCGCGAAATGAAACCACTGCTCATGCGCTCACCTCCTGATCTCCTTTCGCTTTTCTAGAGATTGTTCCTCAAAATAGTTCCCTGCTGTTTATGGATCGTCATCTTCGTCGCTTCTGCTGGCGCCCGTAACCACGGCGACCTTGCCGGACAGAGGCAGATCATAGCACGCTCCTTAGACGAGAAGCTTTCACCAGGATACATTCTACAGATTTCACACTAGAGCAGTTCAGCCAAACTGCTCTATCTAAGAACTCAAGAAGGACAATAGATCGGTATTGAACCGCTTCTTGTGCGTGCTGGTGAGGCCGTGAGGCGCGCCTGGATAGATCTGAAGGCGCGCGTTCTTGACGATCTTTGAGGAGAGGAGGGACGAGTCGGCGATAGGTACGATCTGGTCATCATCCCCGTGGATAATCAGGGTGGGAATGTCGAACTTCTTGAGGTCTTCCGTGAGGTCCGTTTCAGAGAAGGCTTTGATACAATCGAACGCAGCTTTGAGGCCAACCTGCATCGACCAGAGCCAGAATGCGTCTCGCACACCTTGCGATACCTGGGAGCCGGGCCGATTAGCCCCATAAAAGGAGGCGCTGAGGTCCTTGTAGAACTGCGAGCGGTCCGTGATAACCCCGGTACGGATTTGGTTGAACGCCTCGATGGGGAGGCCGCCCGGATTGGACTCGGTCTTGAGCATCAAGGGTGGCACCGCGCCCACCAGTACCGCCTTTGCAACGCGTGCGGTGCCGTGGCGACCGATGTAGCGAGTCACCTCGCCGCCACCCGTCGAATGGCCGACCAGCACCGCGTCTTTGAGGTCCAGTGTTTCGATGAGCGCCGCCAGATCGTCGGCATAGGTGTCCATGTCGTTGCCGTTCCAGGGCTGACTGGATCGCCCGTGGCCGCGACGGTCATGGGCAATGGCTCGATAGCCATTGGAAGCCACAAAGAGCAACTGGTCGTCCCAGGCGTCAGCATTGAGCGGCCAACCGTGACTGAAGACGACGGGCCGCCCCATGCCCCAGTCCTTGTAATAGATCTGCGTGCCGTCCCTGGTGGTGATCGTACTCGTGTTCATCGGGTGCATTCATCCTTTCAAGAGTGCAATGCAATTTCTCATCGTGCCGATCACTATGGGCTTCTGAATTGGCCCTAACATCGCTAATGCGATGTTACCTGATGCTTTGCTCCTTGTCTTGAGTGATTCTACTTAATTCTGTGTTCGAGAGCAAACCAATGTGTAATACATGCAGTGCGGCCTCGGTTCGAGATGAGACCCCCAGCTTATTAAAAATGCGATACAGGTGATTTTCAACCGTTCTCGTGCTGATACAAAGTTCAAGGGCGATAGCTGCGTTGCGTTGCCCCCTGGCGACCAAAGCTAATACTCTGCGTTCCTGCTCAGTGAGTTCACTCATGGTTCTCATTGGCTGCCTTCCTTTGGGAACTATGAATCAGACGTATCGCGTCCAGACCGACCAGGAAGGGCGCTGCCTGCTCCAACTGAGACAGACGTTCACTCTGGTGATTCATCAGGTCTGGTATTTTTGTTCTCACCCCCAATGGGGCAGTGCCCATTTGACCTGTATGCCTCTCAAACGCTCGCCGATGAGCGACTATACACCGTTCGATCTCACTGATTGGGCTGACGCAAACGGGCTTGGCCGATTTGCTGCAAGTCTCGCGCCGCGCAGTGGGAGAGTGAGAGGGAGGTCTCAGGCATCCCAATGTCGATCACCTCAAACAATTGATTGCCTGGCCGTCCAGCGGCAGCCATGTTCGTTGGCGTCCTTGCCGGGAGCCTGCCTAGAACAGCGGTCAAGCAGTCGTGTGTTCGTCTGAGCCCGCGCGGGCGGGCTTGGTGGCGCGGCCTCCAGGCGCGGGCGCACGAGCGCAGCGGCCCGCAAGCCGTCCCAGGCCGCAGGCGCAGCCTCTCGCCGCGAGTGTACTCGCCAGGCGCCCGGCGTTGGCGATGACTTGACCGACGTGCTGGCGTAACACGAAACTAACCGAGTAGGATCAATTAGCCTTTGAGGCCAGTCGTGACGACTCCGCGCATGATCTGCCGCTGAAAGATGAGGAACAACACAATCGGAGGCACGGTGGCGATGACGAATCCTGCCAGGAGGACGTTTTGCGGCTGATAGGAATTTTGCGCAATGGCTTGCAGATAGAGCGCGACCGAAATGGGTTGGTTGTTGGTGTCATTGATGACGAGTAACGGCCACAGAAAATCTTTCCAGGTCGCAAAGATCGTGAACATCGAGACGACTGTCAGCGCGGGCAGAGAATTTGGCAGCACAATGCGGGTGAATATCTGCCATGAATTGGCGCCATCGATTTTGGCCGCTTCGATCAATTCATTGGGGAGGGTATCGAAGAAGCTTTTCAGGATAATGATGTTGAACGCATTTGCCGCCTCTGGCAGCCAGATTGCCCACCAGGTATTCACCAGAGAGATGCCAAAGATGGGCAGACTGATGACCGTGAAGTATTGCGGAATGAGGTAGGCCAGCGCGGGCACCATGAGGGTACTCAGGAAGAAAAAGAGCAGGACATTGCTAAAAATTGGCTTCAGCTTCGAGAGCGCGTATGCTGCCGTCGCTGATACCAGCAGTTGCAGAACCACCGCGCCAGCAGCAAGCTCGGCAGTGTTCGCCAGAAAGAGCAAGGAGTTGAGTTGCTGCCAGGCTTTAGCATAATTATCCCATTGTGGCGTCGCGGGCCAGAGTACCGGGGGCGTGTTAAAAATCTGGCTGCTCGGTTTTAATGCGCTGCTCGCCATCCAGAGCAGTGGGCCGATGGTAACTAGCGTCCCCAACAGCAGGAGGACAAAGATGATCCATCTCGCTATCCTGACAGACGTCTTGCGAAACTCCAAGGGCGAAATAATGGACCGCTCCTGAGAGTCCACTTCAGAGCGCAGCGACGCCCGGCGGCGCAATCTGAGCATCTGCTGCATCGCTATTCTCCTGCGCTTACATTGAGACGGCGGGTGATGCCGAAATAGACCAGCGAGAGCATGACCAGCACCCCAAACAGGATGACACTTAACGCGCTGGCGGCCCCGAAGTTGCCGCTGGTAAAGGCATAGTTATAGATCAAGAGCATGACGGTCATCGTCGCGCGGTCGGGGCCACCGAACGTGAGCGTAAACGGTTCGGTGAACACCTGCACAGTGGGGATAAGCTGGATCAAGAGCAAGATCAGCATGATGCCGCGCATCCGAGGCAGGGTGATGTAGCGGATACGCTGCCAGATGTTCGCGCCGTCAAGTTCGGCGGCCTCGTACAGGTGCGCGGGAATGCCTTGCAGCGCCGCGAGATAGATCAGCACCGTCCCACCCATGTTGGCCCAGGTTGTGATGATGACCAGCGACGGCAGCGCCGTATTTGGCGACTGAAGCCAGGGCTGCGCACCGATATGCACAATGGCGAGCAGCGAATTAATCAAGCCTCCGTCGTGCGAGTACATGTAGCGCCACAAGAAGGCTGTCACCAGTGGCGGAAGGATGACTGGCAAGTAAAACGCCAGACGAAAATAGTTCTTGCCAACGCGGATTTCATTGATTGCCAGGGCAAGCGCAATCGGAATCATATAGCCAATCAACAAGCCATAGAGGGCGTATAAGGCGCTGTTGCGCCAGGCGATCCAAAAATTGGAATCATGCCAGACAAACTGATAATTCTGCCAGCCCACAAAGGTCGGCGCGCCATAAAAGGCATTCTTCTGGAAGCTAAGGATAAAACCAATGACAATAGGATACCAGACAAAAAACCCGAAGATGAGAAAAGCAGGCAGCAGAAAGAGCAATCCGGGACCGTTGCGTCGGGTGAAGCGTACCAGCAGCGGCGCCCGATATGTTGATGGTGTTGTCTTCTGCCTCAGCACAGGTTTTGTCTGGCGGAGCGTGACCATAAGCGTCCTCCTACGTCAATGAAGAAGGATAGCCCCGTGGATATCCTCTTTCGCATTATCCACGGGGCAGAGCTACCGTGTCCAGCCGATTAGCTGCTCGAATCGACGGTAGTTTGGAAGTTTTGCGCGGCAGTGTCAAGCAGCGACTGGGGGTCAGCGCTGGCGCTGGTCAGGACGCCCTGCACGACGGTATCGAGTACGCCATACATTGCCTGGGTCTGGATGGGTGGTTCGGGGCGAACACCCAGCGAGGAGTTCGCGTATGGCGTGTAGTTGTTCAGCGGCAAATTTGCGTACTTTTTGCTGATCGCCTGGAGGCTCTGCTCATAGCTGCCAGTGAAGATCGACGCTGTTGGAAAGCCGACGGGCAACCCGGCTGCCGCTGCCTGCACCGTGCTATCTTCAATGACGCCGAGGTCGAACCGATAATAGCTGGCCCATTCTACGGCAGCTTGCAGCGTATCGCTGCTGTCACCGTTTTTGAAGACGTAGACATGTCCACCGGAGAGGGTAACATTGCCAGGGTTTTGTGGGCTTTGGGGCATCGGCCAGAGACCGATATTCGTCATGTCTGCCTGATACGCGGTTTGCAGCGCAGGCAGCGTATCCGACGCTTCGACAACCATAGCCGCTTTACCTGTTGCGAAGATTTGCAATGCGTCGTTATACCCAACAAGGACATCGTTGTACAACGATGCGTCGGTAAACTTCATCGCTTGCAGGTTCTTCAGCCAGGCCACCGCGACACTGTTATTGAAGACAACCTTGGTCGAGCTGCTACTCACCTGTTCCAGATCGCCGCCACCGGTATAAATCCAGTTGGTGAGGTGCCAGCCGCCGGTGTTCTGGTTGGTCAATTCGACATAGCCGGGGACGCCCGTTTTCGTCGCAATCTGCTTGGCATACGCGCGGAAATCATCCCAGGTAGCCGGTGGGGTATTCGGGTCAAGACCGGCGGCTTGTATCAGCTTAATGTTGTACATCAGGCCGAGTTGATAGCCGGAGTAGGGCAGGCCATAGACCTTGCCGTTGGACGAAGCGATGGCGAGGGCAGCGGGGGTGTAACTGTTAAAGAACGATTGCTGTTTGGCATAGCTCGTGATGTCGGCGACGGTACCGCGTTGGATCATGAGCTGGGGATCGGTGAACGGGGCGTCAACCATATCCTCCTGGGAATGCGCCGCAGCTTTGGTGAAGTACGTTTGCGTGCTGTAGGGGTCATTCAGTGCTTTGATTGTGACCCCGCTGTGGGCCTTCTGGAAGGTCTGCACGTAGTCTTGATAGATCTTGACCTGAGCAGGGTTACTCGACGGCGGCAGTTCATTCGTCGTGAACGTGATGCTGCTTGTACTGCTGGTCGTCCCACAGGCGGCGAGCAGCAGATCAAGGCCCATCAAGCCGACGCCGAAACCTGCGGATTGCCGCAAAAAGGCGCGTCGGCTCTCTGGCCGGGTCAAGAAAGACACGTTTCTGTCAGGGGTAGCCATACACATCTCCTTACTAACATAGGTGTTGGTCTGACATCTCCTCTGATGTCTGCAAGCGCAGCCCCAAATCAGGAAGGGAAACCTAAAGGCGCCGTTCACCTTCTTGAAAGGAAGTGATAACGTGCGAAGCGATCACGAGTCTTTAGCTGCTCCTCTCATTACCAGGAATCTAAGAGTAACGATTACCTTCACGAAAAGAAGCGTGAAACGGGCTATCTGCGGACACCTCCTCTTGTTTAGCTTAAAAAAGAAGGAAACATAAGGGTAACGTTCACTCTATTTCTTGGGGGAAAGCGTAGCATAGAAAGGATAAGTTGTCAAGGGGTGAAATGAACTACCAGAGCATTAGGCACATTCATCTTTCTTCCAGGGAACGTGGAAAAATAGTCTCTATGTGCCCTGAGATGCCAGGAAGGGAGGGTTGACAAAAGGGAGAAAGACATGGTACGATAAGCGCAATATCGTGAGTAATCGTTTCCTCTCAACAGGGCAGGAATATGAGGCTGAAGCCAGGACCAACTGGGCATATTACGATGGCGCAAATAGCCAAGGAGGCTGGTGTTTCAACAACGACCGTCTCCAAAGTACTCAATCAACTCCCAGGAGTGGGAGAGCGAACTCGCGCTCGTATCCAGATGGTGATCGAGCAGCACGGTTACGTGCAAAATCATGCAGCGCGCCACTTACGCCAAGGGCGGAGCGGGCTGATCGAGTTGGTCATTATGCGTTTGGAAGGAGGCTATGATCTTGGCATTATGCGCGGCGTCCAGGACGCGCTCCAAGAGAGCGGGCATCGTCTCGTGGTGTTTGCCACGCATGAAGAAGAAACTCTGGAGCGCCTCTGGCTGCGTCGCATCCTGGACCGATCAACCGATGGCGTCTTGCTGCTCCTCCCCTATGAGCAGATAGGGATTGCGGAGGCGCTAACCGAGCATCATATTCCCTTTGTCGCCATTGGCGACCGCAACGAACCTACAGCGACTTTTCCCACCATTGGTTCTACCATCTGGCTGGGAGGCTATACTGCCACAGAGCATCTCATTTCGCTGGGGCATCGTCGCATTGGCATTATCACCGGACCACTTCACCTGACCACGTCGCGCGCTCGCCTGGCAGGTTATCGAGAGGCGCTGGAGCAAGCGGGTATCCCGGTAGACCCGACGCTCATTGCTGAAGGCAATTATCTTCTGGGGGATGGATATAAACAGGCGTATGCCTTACTTCGACGGCCCGACCCACCAACGGCCATCTTTGCCGGCAACGACGCTCAGGCCGCCGGGGTCTACCAGGCATTATATGAGCAAAACATCAGGATTCCTGAAGCCATGAGTGTGATTGGCTTCGATGATGTGATGTATACCGCGCAGATGTCTCCTCCATTGACAACCATTCATCAGCCACTCGTAGAGATGGGAAAGATGGCGACGAATATGTTACTCCGCCTCATTTCAGGGCTGCCGCTGGATTCTACGCATGTAGAACTCTCAACCTCGCTCGTCGTTCGGCAGTCTTGCGCGCTTGCCCGAAGCGGGCCACTCTCTGTTTCATAGGGAATGGCTCTCTGCATGAGAAGGGCCTTTCTGCTCCGCATTCTCAAGAAATAGCACGGAGGCGGCAAGAGAAGATCATTGCCAGTTTTGCAGCAGGGTGGGGTCTTCGATCTCCCTCTAACAGGTTGATGAGGAGGAGTTTTTTGCATGCCGGTCTCTCCTGACTTTCTCACACGCATGCGTGTGCCCGCGCAGCCGCTGGCGCACCCGGAGAGTATGGTCCGAGCAGGTCATGCCCGGTTCACCATCCTGACGCCTCAGCTCCTGCGGCTGGAATGGTCAGCAACAGGCATCTTCGAGGATCGTGGCTCCCTGGCATTCCCGCATCGCTATGCCTCACCTCCTCACTTTACCACTACGTCAGAGCAGGATGTGACTACGATTACCACTGATGCGCTCCTGCTGAGCTATCGACATGAAGAGGGTCCATTCTCCCCCCAGAACCTGGCGATTACGCTCCGAGGGGCGGATATGTCGCAAATCTGGAGGCCAGGTCAGCCAAACGTGGGCAATTTGCATGGCACCGCACGCACCCTGGACCTCGCTGCTGGTCCAGTCGGATTGGGAGAGGGGCTGATCAGTCGTGATGGATGGGCGCTAGTCGATGACAGCCGCTCAGTGCTTTTGAACATTGAGCATGGCTGGGTCGAAGCCCGCCCGGAAACCCCTGTGCAGGATTGGTACTTCTTTGGCTATGGACATGACTACACCGCTGCCCTCGCTGATTATATGCGCTTTGGTGGCGCAACACCGCTCATTCCGCGCTTCGTCCTCGGCGCGTGGTGGTCACGCTTCTGGGCCTATACCGACGACGAACTGCGCGAGTTGGTCGCAGCGTTTCGCGCGCATGACTTTCCTCTTGATGTGCTGGTCGTTGATATGGACTGGCACACGCCGGGCGCCTGGACAGGCTATACGTGGAACCGCGCTCTCTTTCCTGACCCACCCGGATTCCTGGGCTGGGTCCATGACCAGGGGATGCAGGTGACGCTGAATCTGCATCCCGCCGATGGGGTGCAAGCCTTTGAGGCCGCCTATCCTGCTTTTGCGCGGGCGATGGGTCTTGCTCCTGAGTCTGGCGCTGCGATTCCTTTCCGGGTCAGCGATCCACAATTTATGCAGCAGTATTTTGATCTGCTGCATCATCCCCTGGAGGAAGAGGGCGTTGATTTCTGGTGGATCGACTGGCAGCAAGGAGAATCCAGCGAGATGCCTGGACTGAACCCGCTGCCCTGGCTGAATCACCTCCATTTCCAGGATGCCGCGCGCCGAGGCAAACGACCGCTGCTCTACAGCCGCTATGGTGGGCTGGGCGGCCATCGCTACCCAATAGGGTTTTCTGGCGACACGCTTGCCCGCTGGGAGGTATTACGCTTCCTTCCGTACTTCACAGCTACCGCCGCGAATGTGGGTTTTGGCTGGTGGAGTCACGACATCGGCGGCCATATAGGCGTTGACCAGCCAGAACTCTACGCCCGCTGGGTCCAGTTCGGCGCCCTTAGTCCTTGTTTACGCCTCCATGCGACGAAGGATGCCAATGCCGAGCGGCGCCCCTGGGCCTTTCCGCCTGCGGTGGCGGCGGCAGCACGGCAGGCGTTCCATCTGCGCTACCAGTTGATCCCATACCTCTACACCATGACACGAGTGGCAGCCGAAACTGGGGTTGCATTGTGCCGACCCATGTACTATGCGTATCCTGAGGCTGAGGATGCCTATCTTTCTCGCCAGCAGTATTTCCTGGGTGACGACCTGATCGCTGCGCCGATCACACAACCCAGCCAGCCTCAAACTGGCCTGGCAATGGTCGAAGTCTGGATTCCCCCTGGTGAGTGGATCGAGTGGACCACCAAAGAAACCTTTAGTGGCCCTTGTTGGGTACGTCTTGCAGGTGACCTCAACCGCAGCCCTATCCTTGTGCGCGCAGGGGCGATCATCCCCCTGGCGGCGCGCGTGTCGAACGCCTCCATGCAGCAGGATAGGTTCATCCTGCGAGTCTTTCCTGGGCGTGCAGGGTCAGCGCGCTTGTATGCTGATGATGGCGCCACGCTCGCGTATCAAAATGGAGACTATGAGTGGACAGCCTTGAGCATGCACTGCGTAGAGCCGACGGCCTGCGTCATCACCATTACGCCGGGCGGTGGTCACTCCTCGAATCTGCCTATGGCGCAGCATTATGAGATACAGCTCGAAGGAGCGCAACACCCAGAGCGGATAACACTCAACGGGGACGCGCTTGCTACATGGACCTATAACGCCGAGCAGATGCGCGTGAGTATCACGATTCCTGTATCGGCGAATGCCCAGCAGTTCACGGTGGAGGCGCAGGCGCAAACGGGCATCTTTGGGACAGGGATAGCGCATAACCAGGCCGTTGCCCGTGCAGACCTGAGCGTCTTAGGCGCCGATATGCAGGTGGCGTGGGACGATCTCCCAGCGCTTGTGGACAGCTTTGCCGAAGCGCCCCGCATGGTGGCCCTGGTGAGGCTTGGCGCGCCGTTTCCCCATGTGGTGGACTACCCGACCCCAGAAGATGCCTGTAAGCAGTTCAGTCACCTGATTCTGGCTGCTCCCACTGATGGGTCCACTTACTCCGCCGAGGTTATCTGGACGCTGGAGCGTGGCGAACGCGCCACAACGCACCGAGTCTCTGTAGCTGAAACCTATGAATCACAGGTGCTGGCCTGCCCATTCGCCTATGAGGGCCATGCTGAGGTCATACGCTGGTCGGTGGAGGGGGTCTTGCGTTGGCAGGGGCTTGCCCTGCCCTTTCAGCAGGTGAGTCCCCTTCTGTGCGCGTCTGTGCCAGGCTGGCGGCTTCTCTCCTATGAACTGGAGATGAATCTGGCATGGGGATTGACACGGATTCTCGACGAGACTGGCCGCCCAAACGCTGATCTTGCCTGGGAATACATCTCACAGGAAGACAGTACACAAGTGAATCTTGCTGAGCCGTTTCGCGTCGATCTGGCACAGCGCTTTGCTCCCCGTTATCCAGACGACTACGCGCTGGGATGCTACGCATGGGCAAGAGTTATCTGTCCCGATGCGCGCCAGGCTGTCATCCGTTTTCAGCGCTGGGGCGATGGTCAATACCTCTTCGTGAACGGGCGGGCCGTTACCCCAGAGGAAGAAACGCCGGAAGGCAGCGCCAGCTTTGACCCGCTGTATTCTTACTCAACACAGCCGGTTTTCTTGCAGGCTGGAGCAAATGATCTCGTGTTTGAAACGCGCGGACGTGTGCGTCAATGGTGGTTCTTCAGTGCCCAGGTCACAACGCCTGGCGGCGATCTCATGGCTGATCTCACCTATGATTTGCTAGATTGATCGGGATAATTCACGTCTCGCGCGAAGTCTTGTGGCAAAGGATGAGAGTCCAGGCGGCGTTTCATCAAGGGTGCAGAGAATATCGCGCTTGTGCTTTGGGCTGGCGTGTGTGAAAATGAAGCTGGGGAGTAGGAGAGGTTTTTGTGGGCTGCCACGCAAAAGAAGGGCGATGAGATGCGCTGCCTGGACCCAGGCTGTCGATATAGGGAGAATCCCGACGATGCGGCGGTCTGCCGCTGTGGGCTGCTCTTGCCTGGGGCGAAGCTGGCCGGGCGCTATCAGGTGGAGGGGTTGATTGGTCTGGGAGATGTGAGCGTTGTCTATCAGGCGCGCGATTTGCGCCTGAAACGCCCGGTGGCGCTCAAGGCGCTGCGTGCCCTGGCGAACGACTCGTCGCGGGCGCGCTTTATCAATGAGGCTGAACTGGCCGCCGCGCTGGACCACGCCAATATTCTCGCCGTGCTGGATTTTGGGCAGGATGGCCCGATTGCCTATCTGGTGATGCCGCTGATCGCAGGGGGGACGCTGGAGGATGTGCTGCGCCAGCATCAGGGGCCGCTCTCTGTGACGACTGCTGCCTCCTACTTTCGCCAGCTTGCCGCCGCGCTGGATTACGCGCACAGCCATCCCCGCAAGATTCTGCATCGGGATGTGAAGCCCTCCAATATCCTCCTCCATCCCCGCGATGGGCGCTTGCTTCTGACCGATTTCAGCATTGCCCGCGCACTGGAAGCCCAGCGGCGCCTGACGGCGGCTGGCCTGGCGCTGGGCACACCAAACTATGCCGCGCCAGAGCAGATGCGCGGCCATCCTGTTCCAGCGAGCGATCAGTATGCGGCAGCAGTGGTGCTGTATCAGATGCTGACGGGGCGCTTGCCGTTTACGGCTGCAACCGTAGCGGAGCAGACGCGCCAGCATCTGTATGAGCCGCCGCCGCCGCCCAGCACGGTGAATCCGAAGCTGCCGCCAGAGGTCGATGGCATCTTGCTGCACGCGCTGGCGAAAGACCCGGCCAAACGTTTCCGCACAGTGACGGCCTGCGCGGATGCGCTGGAGGCTGCGTTAGCGCTGACGCCCATGCCCAGGGCAGCGGCTCTGCCTGCCGCGCCCGCCGCGCTGCTGGTGGCCCAGGCGAGCAATGGCCGCCCGCCGCTGGCTGCCGGAAAACGCCTGCAAGCTGGGCGCTTTGAAATCGTGCGGCTGCTGCGCGAGGAGGCGACGGGCGATCTGTATCTTGCCAACGAGCGAGTGCAGCCGACCAGGCGCCGCGCGTTGCTGCGCCTGGTCGATCCGGCATCGGGGCCACGCGCGGCGCAGCGCGTGCGCGAATTTTTGCAGGTTGCGCAACTGCTGATGGCCCTGGGAGCGCATCCTGCGATCCCCCGCTTCTACGAGAGCTTTCAAGAGCAGGGCGAGACCTTCTTTGTGATGGAATATCTCCAGGGCGAGTCCCTGGCGACGCGCCTCTCGCAGATGGGCAAACCCTTGCCCGAAGAGGAGGCGCTGAGCGCGGCATCGCAGATAGGCGACGCGCTGATCACGCTGGCGCACCTCACACCGCCAGTGGTCCATCGCAATATCAAGCCGTCCAATATCTTGCGCAGCGCCAGCGATGGTCGCGCCTATCTGGCCGGCTTTGATGTCGCTATTGCAGCGGCGTCGCCAGTGGCTGGCGAAAAGCCAAAAATTGAGCCGCGTGGCACGCGCGGCTATTCCCCGCCAGAACAGGCTGCGCGTGATCGCCTGCCCGATCCGCGCTGGGATCTCTACGCGCTGGGCGCAACACTGCATCACCTGCTGACGAACCGAGACCCCCAGCACGAGCCGCCCTTTCACTATCCCCCGGCGCGCAGCCTGAATCCGGCGCTCTCGCCACAGGTGGAGCAGCTTCTCGCGCGGGCGTTGGCGCGCGACCCGAACAGCCGCTATCACACCGCGATGGAGTTGAAGCGCGATATTGATCGCCTGCTGGGGCTGACCTGCCCTCGCTGCGGCGCGCCTGTGCGTCGGCAGGCGCGCTTCTGCGGGCGTTGTGGCACGCAGCTGGCGGCAAAAAGCGCCGTTTGACACCGCTGGCGTGGCGTGTGCAAAGCAGGATAGCAGGAGCTATCTGCAACGGGCAGCAAGTTCCAATAGGAAGGAGGCTGCTTACGATTCGAGGTTGGAGGCGCTGGCAGGATTGGATCAATTTGCTGCTGGGGGTGTGGCTCTTCGTTTCGCCCTGGGTACTCGACTATGGCTCCATTGGGCGCTACGGGGTTGGCCCACCAAACTCAGCGTATGCGGTTTCGGGCGGGCCGACGCCCTGGAACTCCTGGATTGTGGGCGGCATCATCTTCTTTGTCGCTCTGGCGGCAGCGACCAATCCCTGGGCCGAATGGATCAATATGGGCGCGGGTATCTGGCTGTGTACCTCGCCCTGGGTGCTTGGTTTCTCGTGGGCCTCGCGCGTGGCCTGGAATGATTGGATTGTCGGCGCGCTGGTGTTTTTCCTGGCGCTCTGGGCCTGGTGGGCCGGGAGCAAGCTCTCGCTGCGTGACCGCTTTATGGGCCGCAGCTATCGCCAGGGAGAGCGACCGCCTGCTGAAATATGAGTAGAACGAGCGCGCAGGTGAAGTCGGGAGCAACCCCTCGAAGGAGGGGTTGCACCCGTACTCTCTTAGGAAAATGAACCGGACATCTCTAGGTTCGATGTTGAGCCAGGCTCCCAGCGTCACCCGACTGGCTTGATATTTTGATTCACATGGAAGAGGTTGTGCGGGTCATACTTCGCTTTGATCTGGGCCAACCGCGCGTAATTGTCGCGGTACGCTGCCTGCACGAAGTCTGTGCCCTCATCCATCATCATGTTGATATAGCCCCCACCTGCGGAGTAGGGATGCAAGGCCATCCAGTAGTCTCTTGCCCACTGAATCATGCGCTGGTTGTTGGCCGGGTCAGGGTCAACACCGACGATGACCTCGGCGAAGTTGGCGTCGCGGAAGCTGAACGCGGTGTCGTTCGTGCCGACGCGATGGGCCGCCCCGTTGATTGGGTAGAGGTGCATCGTCGAGTGCATGGTGGGAAGTTGCGCGCCGTACTTGACGTGCAGGTCTATGGCTTTGTCGCTCAGGTCGGTGACAAAGTCGGTCTTCCAGTACCACTGCAAGCCCTTCGGGTAGAGCGCGTCGAACAGGCTCTGGAGGACCGGCCAGGGAATCGGCCCGGCGAAATCTACCGCTGGCGGGATACGGGTGCGAATAGCTTGGAAGCGCGTCTCGGCCTGTTCCAGTGGGCCAGTGTAGCACCAGACGATGGCGCACATCTTCTGGAGGTGAACCTGCTCCGGGAACGGTGGGGCTGGTGGCACGGTGACAAATCCGAACCAGCCGTTGATCTCTTCAGGAGCGTTCAAGATGAAGTCACGCCAGAACTTCATCAGGTCTGCCGCCTGATCCAGCGGCCAGAGCATCGGGCCGCCGTAGACGGTGCTGATCGGGTGCAGTTGGAAGAGGAACGAGGTGACAACGCCGAAGTTGCCGCCGCCCCCGCGCACAGCCCAGAAGAGGTCGGGATGCTCCTGGGCGTTGGCGGTGACGAAACTGCCATCGGCCAGGACCATATCCACGCCAAGCAGGTTATCAATCGTCAGGCCATAGGTCCGCGAGAGGTAGCCGGTGCCGCCGCCCAGGGTCAGCCCGCCAACGCCAGTGGTTGAAACGAAGCCGCTGGGTGTCGCCAGCCCGAAGGGATGCGCGGCATGGTCCACGTCGCCCCAGGTGCAGCCACCGGCAACGCGCGCGGTGCGGGCAACAGGGTCAACATGAACGCCCTTCATGCCCGACAGGTCAATCACCAGGCCATCATCGCAGGTGCCCAGACCAGGGCCATTGTGCCCGCCACCACGTACCGCCAATGGCAGCTTTTGATCGCGCGCGAAGTTGACGGCGGCGATCACGTCGGCGACATCCACGCAGCGGGCAATCAGCGCGGGGCGCTTGTTGATCATGCCGTTGTAGACGCGGCACGCCTCCTCGTAGCCAGCATCGCTGGGACGAAGCAAGGCGCCGCGCAGACGCGAGACGAGATCCTGAACTGCTGTTTCCTCCAAGGTGACGGGGCTGGTTTGCGTTTCAGTCATGCCTTTCTCCTTGTCTATGCTGTTTGCCTTCTCTGACCTTCGTTCGAGAGGGAGCCAGAGCAGCGTTGCCTTTTCCTCCTCCCGAACCCCGGTTCTGCGCCCCGCTCCGGGGGCACGCTGATAGGATAGCCGGGAGGGCGTTAGCAAACCGTTTGGGGAAGAGAGATGGAGAGGCAATTTCGAGTGAGAGAAAACGCGCTCCAGTCCGGGGCGCGTTTGTTTGGCGTTATACAAGCGTTAGTGTTGCTGACCTTGCCTGTGCAGGGCAGCTACAGTTGCGTCAGGAGGAGCCGGGCAGACTGGAGATCGGGGGTATCCAGTCCTTCGGTGAACCAGGCATATAGCTCAGAGAGTTGCGCTCTGGCATCGTCTGAGCGACCCTGCGCGTGCCGCCACCGCGCCAGGCTTATCGTCG
The DNA here is from genome assembly GCA_046704085.1 of Ktedonobacterales bacterium. GTDB lineage: Bacteria > Chloroflexota > Ktedonobacteria > Ktedonobacterales > DATBGS01 > DATBHW01. The sequence continues at coordinate 16,390 of JBJKSJ010000053.1, forward strand.
CGGGGCGTTACAGCGAGCGGGCCTGTTGGGCGCTGGCGGTTTCGATGGCGCGCAGCAGCGCCGCTTCGATCTCCTCTGCGTCCGCGCCGCGCAGCAGCAGCAACTCGCCGCGCAGCCGATGTAGCTCCGCGTTCCACCAGCGCTCGTTGTGTGTCCGCGCTTCTGCCAATGCCTCTTCGATGACGGCCAGCCCCTCCTGGGCGCGTCCGGCTTTGGCATAGACCTGCGCGAGCAGCGCCAGATAGTAGGGGAGGCGCAAGCGGGCGCTGGAGGCTTTGAACTCGTCAATTGAGGCGCGCAGGCGCTTGATGTGCTGCCCGGTGGGCTGTTCCAACGCCTGCGCGTAGCTGACCAGGATGGCGGACCAGGAGCGGTAGTAGGGCGCCTGATAGGCGCTGGTCAGGGCCAGCGCCTCCTGGGCGCACGCCCTGGCGGTGGCTTCATCGGCGCGTAGCTGTTGCAGCAAGGCCAGGTAGGCTGATACGAGCGCCTGATTGAACGGCTGGTTCAAGTGCTGGACGACCCTGATGGCCTCCAGGCCACAGTCGAGCGCCTGCTGTGGGTAGCCCAGGCACCAGAGCGCGTGGGCTTGCCACGCCCGCGCGTGCGCTGCGTAGTTCACTCCCTGTGACTCTTGAATATGGAGGATTTGAGCGGGATCGTGCGCGGCGATAACCTTTGTGAATTGCGCGTTGGCTTCCGCAATCTTGCCCAGGTGTAGTCGCGCGCCTGCCAGCATCATTCCAGAGAACGGCGGCGCCGCCGTGCCCAGCGTGCGCTGATACAGCGTCTGTAGCTCATCGGAGACACTCTGGCCTTTTTCGAGCTTAGCCTGCACGACATACAACGATTGCAGGCCATAGAGCGCCTCCGCTCGCTGGGCATCATCGCCGACCGTGTCGCATAAGGCCAGGATGCGATCAAGGACGCTCTCCATCTCTGGCGCTGCCCAGCCTTTGGTCACGCGATAGGGTGGCGCCAGGGCGAGTTGCAGGCCGAGTTCCTGTTTATCGCGTTTCAGACCAGCAGGCAGTTGCTCAAGCAACTTGAGCGCGCGCGAAAGCAGGGTGATGGCTTCTTCGTTGGCATACCTGCGTTGGGCGACTGCCGCTGCGCGCTGGTAATAAGGGAGCGCCTGTTCGAGCAGGCCCGCGCGCTCGTAGTGCGTCGCGATCTGTCCACAGACCGGATCGAGGTCTTCAGCGTGGAGGGTTTCCAAGGCTCGCGCTATGCGGCGATGCTGCATGCGGCGTTGTGGCACGCTGATCTCGGCATAGGCGACCTCGCGCAGCTTGTCGTGCGTGAAGTCATAGCTGGTGGTTCCGTGTTCGCGCACGATGCGTTTCTGCCACAATTCGTCGAGCGCGCGCACCGCGCTGTCGGCGTCAGCATTGCTGGCCGCGAGCAAGAGGTCGAGAGTGAATTCGTGCCCAATCGTTGCGGCCAGCTTGGCAAACTCCTGGGCGGAGGCCGAGAGTTGCAAGAGGCGACCGACCAGCACGGCATGGACACGTGCTGGGAGGTCTTCCAGCGCCTCGGCAGGCCGGAGATGCGGGGGACGCTCGGATAGAGGCGCACTCGCGGGTGATCCTTCCAGTCTGGCCCGCGCCATTTCGACCACGAAGAATGGATAGCCCTCGCTTTCCTGATACAGGCGCATGAGCGTATCCACCCCCCACTCACGCTTGACCACCAGGGCCGCCAGTTTTGCGGTTTCTGCCGCATCCAGCGGCTGGAGCGCAATTTCTGTTACCCTCCTGGTGGTCTGTAGATCGAGCAGTAGGGTACGCAGTGGATGGTGGGGCGGCAGTTCTTCGGTTCGGACACATCCGACAACGAGCAGCCGCGCCAGAGGGTCGAATCGCAACAGAAAATGCAGCCATTCCAGCGTTTCCGGGTCGCACCATTGCAAGTCATCGATCACCAACAGCAAGGGTTGCGGGGCGGCCAGGATGGCGCGCGCCAGCGCCTCAAAAAAGCGTTGGCGCTGGCCGTACTCGGTCACTGGTTCGTAGTGGGGAATATCTGGTCGTTCGGCGAACAGTTCGGGCAGGATGCGGGCGACCTCGGTGAGCCAGACTGTGTCGATCTGCTCAAGATGCCCGCGCAGCCCCTCGCTGCGGAGCCAATCTGTCACTGGTCCAAGCGAGAGTTGGCCCTCAGCGGCATAGGAGCGCGTTCTGGCGGTGACGATTCCCTGCTGGTCGGCCCATTCTAGAAACTCCTCTGCCAGCCGGGATTTGCCGATTCCGGCTTCTCCGCTCACCAGGACAAGGTGAGGGCCACTGTCTATTGCGCGCTGCCACGCCTGATGCAGCCTTTCCCACTGGGGCTGACGCCCGATGAGGGTTGGGGCGCCAACGAACGTCGGCGCCGCTCTGCTGGCTGGCGCTGTCGTCGCTTCCGAGTGCAAAAGCTGCTCGTAGACGGCGCGAGTGGCTGGGTCTGGTTCGATCCCCAATTCGCGCTGGAGCGTGGCGGCGCACGTATGATAGACCCGCAACGCGCTCGCGCGGTCGTTGTTCATCACATGCAGGCGTATCAGGCGACGATAGAAGTCTTCGGAGAGGGGGTCGATGCGGATCAAGCGTTGGGTATACTGGATGGCCGTGACCGGGTCGCCTTGCCGTTCAAACAGGCGGAGCAGTTGTTCAAGCGCCTGGAGGTGGTCCTGGCGCAGCCGCTCCCGCTCCGGCACGATCCAGTCGTCATAGCAACTGGGCAATAATGCCCCGCGATACAGGTTGTCGGCCTCCTTGAGAGTGGATTGCTGCCCACGCAGGTCATTGTGTCGCGCAGCTTCGTCGGCTCGCTGAAGCGCCTGATCGAATTCAGCAACATCGAGGTGGAATGGCGTGTCAAGGCGCCACCGCAAGCTACTCGTGTCACTCTGGAGAAAGTGATCCACCGCCGGGAACGCCTGGCGCAGTTGATGCACCAGTTGGCGCAAGTTATTGCGGGCCTGCGCCTCGGTCGCGTCGGGCCAGAAGAGGAAGGCGAGATGCTGACGCTGCTGGGGACCATCCCGATGCAGGCTGAGATAGGCGAGCAAGGATTGGAGGCGGGGGGTGTTGAGGCTGGTGATGGGTTGGTCGTTATATAGCAGGCTGAAATCGCCGAGCAATCGGATGTGCAGGTTCGGCCCCATCAAGACCTCCTATCGAATTGATAGAGGTATTCTATCTCTAGAAGACAAAGGATACTGATCAAAATGGCGCGCCTCTCAGCAATTGTACCAAAAGCAGGCATTCCAACAGGAACAACGCTTCCAGAAAGACATAACGCTGGAGAGAGCGGCATTTGTGATCTTATTCTTTGCTTCCTCGATTCGGTGGCCTCCTCTGACCCTGTGCGAGCATTGTAGCGGATCAAAAACGGTATGGCAAGGCTTTGAGCAGCAGGAAAATGTGACGTTTGTTCGCTATGAACCGTTTTGTGATAGGGATACGAGCGTTCTCTGTAAAAGATACCAGGATGTATGATTGAAAGGCAGTATGCTGGTATGGAATCAATGGTTCATGCGCCTGCTGCTTTACCGCGACCTGTGTCTGAGGGCACACCGACGCATCGAGAGGCGCCCTCCAACTGGCTGACTCGTGTACTTCAGTTCTGGTCCAAACGGGCGCCTCAGACGACTGCTGCCAATGTGCCCCCTGCATCCCTCACTTCCCCCGATCTGACAGCCTTTGTGCTGCTGGGAGGCGGCTCGCGCGGCGCCGCCCAGGCCGGGGCAGTGGCGGTGGCGCTGGAGCATGGTGCGCGACCTGACGTGATCATCGGTGTCTCGGCGGGAGCGTGGAATGGAGCCTATCTGGCAGTGGACCCTACGCCGGAGCGCGCCAGAGCCTTGTGCGACATCTGGGCCGAACTCAAAACGAGCGATCTGTTGGGTGGTGGCTGGTGGCGCGCGGCGGTCAGCGCCGTTTCTGGTCAGCCTTCGCTCTACAGCGCCAAGGGGCCGATTCAGGTTGCCCATCGCTACCTTGACAGGCCAACCTTTGATGAATTGAAGATACCCCTGCATATTCTGGCAACGAACTTGCTCACCGGCCAGCCGTTCCTCTTTTCTTCTGGTCGCCTCTTGCCAGCGGTGCTGGCCTCGTCTTCTATTCCGGGTATCTTTCCCCCAGTGGTTCTGGATGGGCAGGTGTACGTCGATGGAGGTCTGCTGGAATGGGATGCCTGCGCCCAGGCGCTGAGGCTTGGAGCGCGGAAGATCTACCTCTTTGGCACTGGCTCGATTGAAGAACTTTCCCCCAGGCTTTCTCTTCCCCTCGTGGCTGCTGCGCCCGCCAAAAATGGCGCGCACAATGGAAAAAAGCGCCTGGCCGCTGACCTGGAGCCACTGGAAGTGGCGCCGACGATTGGCGCCAACATGCTGGAGGTGCTGGAGCGTTCCTGGGATGTTATCAGCCAGTACCAGTTTCGCCGGGCAGTGGAGGGGTTGCGCGCCAGCAGCACCAGTGTGATCTCTATCGAGCCAGTGCTGCCGCTCCTGTCGCGGCCATTAGATTTCAGCAGAAGTGAAGGCATGATCGCTGCCGGGCGCGCAGCCGCCGAAGCAGCGCTTCATCTGGCCGAACCATCCGCTGCTGCGCAGGCTCAGGCGATTCAGATCGCCTGAGTCGTCCCCTGTGTTGCTCTTCCCCGAAGCATGCCCCGTTGTTCTCACAAAATTGTGAAACAAACTATGGCGTACTCTGCTCTAACAACATAACAACCTCGCCCACTGAGTGCATCATGCTGGTTCCGTCGTATGGAGACCACGTTGGCTTAAAGGACTGGGTGTGCGTTGCTTCATTACTGATCCGCTGTGGCTGGCAGCCTCATTGCCAGCCTGGAGAACCGGGGAAGGGAACCGATCTGATGATCGAGACAAGTCTTGAACACGACATCTACTCCTATGAGGCGTTTACCCAACATGCGTTCTATGCCGCCGTGAATCGCGCGCTGGTCGAGCGTGCGGTAGCGCAGCTTGACGTGCGCCCGGCTGGTGAAAGGCTCACTGTTGTTGATCTGGGCTGTGGTACTGGCGCCATCACGCAGATGGTGGTGGAGGGGCTGAAGAAACATGGACGCGATGCCCAGGTGATTGGTGTCGAGCCATCCGCCGACGCGATCAGGCTGGCTGAGCGCCGCCTGGCAGGTTCAGGATTGGATGTGCGCTTCGTGCAGGGGGACTCGGCTGATCTGGCGCAACTGGGCATGCGTGTCGATGGCCTCTTCTTCTGCAACGCGATCCATCTGGTTCCTGACAAGAACGAAGTTGTTGAACAGATCGCTGCGGCGCTTGCGCCCAGCGGTCTCTTTGCGTTCAACAGCGCCTTCTTTACTGGCACGTATGCCGAGGGAACTGAGCGCTTCTATCGCCTCTGGACGATGCAGGCGATGCGCTGGCTGCGCCGCGAGCATCCAGAGGTAAAGGTGTCGCGGGATAATCACGCGCTGGCAATGCAGTGGCTCTCGCAGGACGAATATACTGGCCTGCTGAGCAAACACGGCTTTCGCGTGCTGCACAACGAGCTTGATGAGGCGTTGATGCCCTTGCGCTCCTGGCAGGATATTGGCCGCTACTGGCTCTTCATCGAGGGCGCGCTGCCTGGTGTGCCCATTCCGATTGGAGCCGATGCGCTGGAGGCAAGCGCTGCCCAGGTGTTTGCGGAACTGGACATTAACAAGGTGCCGCGCAACTGGCTGCAAGTCGTGGCGCAGCGCAACCCCGGCCCAGAGCAGCACTCATCTCTGTAGCTTGTAGCGCTACCGTCTCGCTTGCGAGCGGTTCGCCGCGAGGGATGGCGCGCTACCAGCAGAGTGGGGCTGGCATCGGCCCCGCTCTGCTGGCAATGGCGATCAGCCTTCGTAGCGACGGAAGGCCAGAACAGCGTTGTGCCCGCCAAAGCCCATCGAGTTGGAAAGCGCCACGCGCACATCCGCCGGGCGCGCCTCGTTGGGCACATAATCCAGATCGCATTCCGGGTCGGGATGGGTGTAGTTGATCGTCGGAGGCAGGATGTGGTTATAGATGCTCAGGACGCTGATCGCTGCCTCCACGCCGCCAGCCGCGCCCATCATGTGCCCGGTCATGGATTTCGTGGAACTGACCGCCAGCTTATAAGCCTGGGCGCCAAAGAGACTTTTGATGCCGCCGGTTTCGCTGCGGTCATTGTAGAGCGTGCTGGTGCCGTGCGCGTTGATGTAGTTCACCTCTTCAGGCGCAATGCCGCCCTTTTGCTGCGCGCGGCGCATGGCGCGCACCAGCCCGCGCCCTACTGGCGCAGGCTCGGTAATGTGGAAGGCGTCTGCTGTTGCCCCATAGCCCACCAGTTCGGCGTAGATGCGCGCCCCGCGCGCCTGGGCATATTCCATCTCTTCCAGGATGAGTATGCCCGCGCCCTCGCCCATCACAAACCCGTCGCGCTCGGCATCGAACGGGCGGCTGGCATGCTGCGGGTCGTCGTTGCGGCGAGAGAGGGCGTGCATGTTGCCAAACGAGGCGATGCCAGCCGCTTCGATGGAGGCTTCAGCGCCTCCAGCAATCATAGCGCGTGCGTCGCCGCGACGAATGGTTTCGTAGGCTTCGCCGATGGAATGCGCGCCAGTGGCGCAGGCGGAGACGATAGCAAAGTTTGGCCCGCCCAGGCCCAGCGCGATGGAGATAGCGCCAGCCGCTAAATCTATCGGCGTCATGGTACTGAAGAAGGGGCTGATGCGGTCTGGCCCGCGATCAAAGAGCAGCTTGAACTGATCGTGCATGGTGGTGAGGCCACCAATGCCGCTGCCAATAATGATACCGATGTCTTCGGCGATGGGTGCGGTGTCTAAGTGGGCATCCTCAAGCGCCTGTTTGGTGGCCGCCAGGGCGAACTGCCCAAAGCGGTCGGTGCGGCGCACTTCTTTGCGGTCCATATAGGCCAGCGGGTCGAAGCCCTTCACCTCGGCTGCGATGCGTGTCTCGTGGGCGCTGGCGTCAAAATGCGTAAGTGGTCCAGCCCCGGAGACACCTTTTTTCAGCGCCTCCCAACTGGTTGCTGTGTCGTTGCCAACCGGCGTAACCATGCCAATGCCGGTGACTGCCACTCGTGTTGTCATGTTGTAATCAGTTCCTCCTCGCGTCAGGGTAGCATCTCGCCGTCTTGCCTGGTTGCAAGTGTATTGTATCATATGAGCGCGAAATTGAGGCGCGCGATGCTCATCAATGACATCATGGTCCGCGACGTGGTGACGCTTAGAGAAGAAGAGACGCTAGAACAGGCGACCATCCTGTTGCAGCGGGGGAGCTTTCGCCACCTACCCATCGTGGCGCCACTGCACCAGGCAGAGGAACCCCGGCCAAAGCGCATCCGGTATCCCCCGCCGAAGCTGCCGGTTGCGGTGATGGGCATCCTGTCGGATCGAGACCTGCCCGGCGGCAGGGTGGGCGCCGTGCCGCTGGAGCAACTGCACGAGCGCCAGGCGCGGGAGGTGATGCGGCGCCCGGTGATTACAGCCAGCCCGCGTCCTGAAGATTATTTGCGCTTTTTGCGTTTGTCCTGGTCCGCTGGTTTCAGGCCAGCCATCAGCGCCTCCTCCATCTCGCGGAGCGCCCGCGTGCCGTAGATGCGGCCAATGGGCAGGATCAGCGGCCTGCCCGCGTGCGGCTGCACGACCAGCTTTGCCCCCAGCATCCCCTGCTCGCGGCTGGCAGCCCTGATCTCGCTCAAGGGCAACCCCACCAGCCTCCTCCCGGAGACCAGCACAAAGCCGTTGGGGGTAATCAGGAAGAAATGCCCGGCGCTGTTGATCAGCGCCGGAAGCACGCGAAGGCTGACGGCCAGAAAGATGAACCCCAGGATCAGGAGCGCGCCAGCTTCAAATGGCGCGGAAATCGGGCTGGAGTTGGACGAGAACACCCCGGTGATGAAAACATAGACGGCGGCTCCAATGAGGATCAGGGCGGCAATGCCATAGACGGTCAGATTGAACCAGAGCGTGCCCCGCGAGACGGAAAATCTGTTCCATTTCGGCGGAATGGCCCCGCTGCGCCCCTGACGCGCCGCTTCCTCCAGGTCAAATGCTGCCATAGGGGTATCTTCGCCTCTCTTCCTGGCTCGTTGCGTTCTTCCTCATCATATCCCAAATCCGCTAGCGTTTGAGCAGGTCCATCACTTCATCAGGATTCGTAGCGCGAATGACCGAGGCCAGGTAAGGATATCGCTGGCACAACTGGCGGTACATCGCGTAGGCCACGCGCCGGTAGGAGAAGTGGCCGGTCACGCCAGAGCGCAATTCGATGATATAGGCTGCTTCGGCCAGGTCCATCTTGAAGAGCGCGCGTTGACGCGCGCCTAGCGGCAAGAGATAGGGAGCGTACCCAGGAACTGCGAAGGCGCCTGCCGTATCTATCGCCTGCTCCATCGCCTCGCGGTAGGCGGCGATCAGTCCCCGCTGCTCGGCCAGCGCGGCGCCGTCAGGCCCCAGCCCGGCGGCAAAGATGGTTGCGGGGTCGTCGAAGCCGAGGTTCAACTTCAGGTCGGGGATGATCTGGACACAGCGGCGGTGACGGTGCAGGTCGCGCAGCGCCCCAAAATCCACCAGCAGATCAAAAGCGAGCAGATAGCCCAGGCGATGCAGGCGCAGCCAGTTGTCATGTTCGCCTCGCGCTTGCAGCGTCCGCGTGAAGAGGTCGCGTTTTTCCTCCCCAGAGAGCGCCTGAGCGAGCGGCTGAAGTTGCCCATAGGCGCGCCCCTGCGCATCGATCAGATAGAGCAGGCTGGCGGCGCAGGCATCCAGCAGATCGGCCTCTGGCTGGATCAGGGCCACGCTGGTGGAGAGATCGGGCGGCGCGCCCAGCGCCTCCAGGCGCAGACCGAGCAGGTCACGCGCCGCCTCTAGCGCGCGCTGGCTATAGACCTCCGGCGTGGTGTATTTGACGAGCGTGGGCGCGGCGCTCACCCCAAGGACCCCGGCCTCTTCCAGCATCTGCGCTTGCTGCGCGATCTGCTCCGGGCTGAGCGCGGCGGCGTCCCAGGCGGCGCGCAGCTTGCCCGCGAAGAAGTTGTGCGCGGGTGTCTGGCATGCCTGGCGAATGGCCGCGCCGATCTCGCGCAGTTCGCCGAGCGCGTGCCCGCTCAGGCGGCTGATCTGCTCTTCCAGCACGCGGGCGCTGGTGACTTGCCCCACGCTCGTGCGCGTGGCGAGCGGCAAGAAATAGCGCGCCACGTCGAACGCCCGCGCCCGCAGTGTGCGGGTGTAGGTCGCCGGGGGCATGTCCTCCGGGCGCGGCTGTGCCTGCTTCAGCACGTCGGTCAGTTCGGCGGCGAAGAACTCATAGCGCCCCAGCAGATAGTCCAGCGCGCGGGCATAGCCCTTGCGTTCGGGCGACCCCTCGGCCAGTTGGGCCGGGACGTAAAAGCCGCTCTTACGAAAGTCTTGATAGCGCGAGGAGCGTTCCTGCCCATCCCAGAGCGGTTCGTCAACCACAGCGAAGGCTGCCAGCATAGAGATATTTTCAATTGCCAGCACGACATGCGCCAGGTCGGCTATCGAACGATGCCCATACTGGAAATAGAAGGTATCGAGAAACTGCTCCGCCCGCTGGGTGGAAAGTTCCTCGATGCTCTCGCGCAGCGCCTGCGCCGAGCGGCTATATTTCGCCAGCGCATACGCCTGAATCTCCGGCGGCGCGCCGATGACAGCATATACATCCATAGAGCCTCACTTGGGGTCCAGACGCTGGAAGTTGAGGCCGGGCGAATCCGACCAGTTGGAACCGACGACCTGGCCCAGCCCGTTGACCCAATAGTTGTTGTACCCGATGGGCACGTTGTACTGGTCGCCTGAATAGGGGTTGCGCATGTCTTGATAGCCCCGAATCACGTTGCTCCAATCGTGTTGCTGCTGGTCCTGGGCTTGCATGCGATGCTGGAAACCAGCCTGCTGCATGTTGAATATATCCTGGTTGGCGTTGCGCATGATTTGTAGTTGTTGCAACTGCGCCTGCTGCCAGGCTTGCTGCATTGCCATCTGCTCTTGCGGACTGATCCCTGGTGTTCCCGCTGGTGGCATGCCCATGCCCACCTGGGGCATGCCCATGCCCATGCCTGTTTCCCAGGGCTGCTGCATCGGCATCTGCGGCTGCATGGGCGCCTGCGGCTGCATGGGCTTGCCCTGCATGGCTTGCACCGCTTTCGCTATTTGCTGCATGGCTTGCTGCGCCTCTTGCTGCGCCTTCTGCTGCTGCGCCCTGATCCAGGGCATCTCTGGCCTGACGGATTCGGTGATGCCCTCCAGGGTTGCGGAATGCTGGGCAAACTGATCGAGCGGGGCGCGTACCACGCTGCCGACAAAGACCCGCCAGACCCGCGTGATCGGCCATCTCTGCACGGCAACGTAGGTCCGCTGGCGATAGGCTGTCCCATTTTCGGTGAAGGTGCATTGCAACGCTGCCGCCGTGAGGTTCTTTGGCTGGATATGTTCGCCATATTGCAGCGAATCGGCAATATAGGATGTGGCAAGGTCGGCCCGATTGACGATGCGCTCAACCTGGAGATCGGGATAACGCTGGCGCATTTCTGGTATGAGCATCCGTTCGAGAAAGACCGTGCCGGGCATATGCGGCATGGTTTGATAACGCTGGGGAACCATCCTGGCGAGCAACCCCTTGGGCGCCTCTTGAAAGAGATAGTACTGGCCCGGCATTTCTGCGCTGAGCGTCCCATCGGGATCCGTCGCGCGAAATTGAAAAATGGTCCCGGCGTCGGAGGTGCGTATCAGCTTACCTATGGCCTTCCATCCCTGCGGGATAGCTGCTGAGAACGCGCGCTCGCTTTCCTCCACAAAGGCGGTGCGCGCGAGACGTGGGATGGGCTGAAATGAGGCCAGGATGCGCTCGAACGTGGATTTCAGGGAGGCGATTTTGGGAATGGGCGCCTGAAACCCACTCACCAGGGCTGAGTTGCCCTCAACCATCACCGATAGCACGCCCACCAGTTCCTGCCCTTCCTCCGTGAAATGTATGCGCAAGAGCGATTGGTCGGCCTCACGCTGCATGCGATGATAGGTGGCATCCCCTGGGTTCATCTGCCAGGCGGTAAAGGTAGGGTTACTGGCGCGGATGGCCGCCACCAGACGGCGCGCCAGTTCGGTGGCGCTGACGGTCTGCGGAAGCTGCACGGGGCGGATCGCGGCGCAGGTCAATCCGGCCAGGTCGGCGCAGACGGAGATGGCGTCGTGCGTGACGCGCACGTCCCAGCCGCTGGGGCGTTCGAGCGTGAAGCCATTCCAGGCATCCTTGTGCTGCCGCCAGGTGACGTTATCGGGGGCCGGGGCCGCAGCAGCGGCAGGGCGAGCGACACGCGCCGTCGCCTCCGCTTTCTTCTGGCCGGGCGACTGCGGCGTTTTTGGCTTTGGCCCGGCTGGCATCGGCTGTTGGGCAGGCGGCGACGCCTCAGCCAGCTTCGCGCCGCAGTAGTTACAGAATCGGGAATCTGCCGGGATTCGTTTGTGACAACCAGGGCATTGCCTGGTAGGAGCAGCCATCTTTCAACCCCCTTCTCTTCTCTACCCCTGAAATGCACAACTCACATGATAAGTTTTTCTACTTCAAGCTCCAATGCCTTGACCGTCTCCTCAATCGATAGCTCCGAGTTATCAATAACCGGAAATATCTTCTGGTCGTGCCAGGGCAGCATCATTGCATAGATAGTATAAAGCATCGCGTCGCTGAGCAGGTGATGGCCGGTGCGAAGCTGGTTTCGCTCTACAAGAACCTCGAACTTTGGCAGCAGCACAATCAGATAATGAGGCACTGCAAGCAGAAGCCTATCCCAAGCATTATAGCTGACGCTCTCCCATTCAGGGAAGATCGCGTCATCGATGATGCAGTGAAAACCGGCGTTCACGTAATTGAGCGCCAGCGTGGCGCAGCCTTGCCGCGCAAGTATAAGTTGCTGCTCTGTCGCTGTGTTCCATCCATCGGATGGATTGGCAAAGCCCGACTTCACAAAATCGCGGACAGCATCCAGCGAGATGTGCGCGGTCGGGGACTGCTGTTTGCTGGCCCACGCCCGCGCAACCGTCGTTTTGCCCGCGCCAGCCGGGCCGGTCAGCAGCAGCACAAACGGGTGTTCGGTCTGGTTGGTATGGTTCATAGCATATCAAGTAAGAAGGCGATGGCGGCTGTCAGTCGTCTTGATGCACCATATGTTGCACGCTGGCGGGCAAGTTGCGCAAGCCCGCTTTTAAGAATGTGGGGTAGAGGCGAATGTCGTCAAGGGTGTCCAGGGGAACCCAGCGGAGCGCGAAGCTGATCGGCTCATCCGCAAAGGCGCCGGTATCCTCAATAGCCATGTGGGTTTTGCCCTTGTCGTAGAGTGCGGAGCCATCGGCGAAGGAGACAAGATAATAGAGGCCAAGCTCGTGAGT
>JBJKSJ010000054.1:0-14684 GCA_046704085.1 Ktedonobacterales bacterium
CTCGGCAGTCGCAGTTCATGCCTTTTGTCATCAGGGAGAGCCGCTGCTCACAGAGGTGAGAGCACCGCCTCTTTTCTGGGAGGTACCAATGTGACGACGTGCAGCGTCCCAGGTCTGCAACTTTGCGCAGGTGGACCAACTCCAGCGTTGCCGAGGGCACGCCGCCCTGCCTGGTGGCCCTGAGCAGCGCCTGGATCGCCGTAGCGGCGTCAGGCAGGATCATCGCCGGATTTTTTTCATACGAGCTTGCATCGTGGTTCTCCTTCAGGTTTCTACACAGGTCTTGACCGAACCGTGACACGAACCATCCCGATTTCGCGCTTGACGAGGCTGCCCACAGGTGTCCCTTGGGAGCTGGCTTCCCCGGTCACATCGAGTGGGTTTGCCGCGTCACTACCCTGACGGATCACATCCAGGGAATGTAACCACGTGCTGAACCGATTTTCCACAGCCATGCAAGACGTCATTGGCGCGGAGCGTGCTGATGAGAGCGAGCGCAATGATCAAGCGGATGCAGTCCTCCCTTCAGCCGAGCGACAGAAAGCGGAACGCCAGATGTGGCCGCTGTGCTTCATAGCACTCTTGCGTATCAAAAGGAGGACCAGATGAGCAGCACTCACCACGGACATGAGTGGCTGGCAGAGCAATTTGTAGCCAACCGTTCCCACCTGCTGGCGGTGGCCTACCGGATGCTCGGCTCGCGCTCAGAGGCAGACGACGCGGTGCAGGAGGCATGGCTCCATCTCAGCCGGGCGGATACCAGCAAGGTCGAAAACCTGGGCGGCTGGCTGACCACGGTCGTGGCACGGATCTGCCTCGACCTGCTGCGCTCGCGCACGTCGCGGCACGAAGCCTCCCTGGAAGCGTCCATGCCTGAGCCGATCACCACCCAGGTGGAAGGGATCGATCCAGAGCAAGAAGCCCTCCTTGCCGACTCGGTCGGGCTGGCGCTGCTCGTGGTCCTGGACACCTTGACCCCCGCCGAGCGTCTGGCCTTCGTCCTGCACGATATCTTCGACATGCCCTTCGACGAGATTGCGCCCATTGTGGAGCGCTCTCCCACGGCGGCAAGGCAGCTCGCCAGTTGTGCCCGCCGCCGAGTGCGCGGTGCAACCACGAGGCAGGACACCGATCGCACGCGCCAGCGAGCTGTGGTCGACGCCTTCCTGGCCGCCTCACGCGCCGGGAACCTCGATGCGTTGCTCGCCGTGCTTGATCCCGACGTCGTCTACCGTCTCGATCACACCGTTGTGCCGACCGGTGAGGCACAGGAGATCCGTGGTGCGCCGCTCGTAGCCAGGCAGTTCTCAGGGCGTGCCAGGGCCGCGCAAAAAGCGCTCGTGAACGGATCGGTGGGACTCGTGTGGGCACCAGGCGGGCGACCACGAGCCGTCTTCAGCTTCACGATCACTCGCGGCAAGATCGTCGCCATTGACCAGATCGCTGACCCCAGGCGCCTGCGCCGGGTGCACCTTGCGGTCCTCGACGACTGACGAACCGCGGCCCGTCAAACGCCGCGTGCCTACGATTGCCAAGGTCCCATCAGCGCCTGATGCCTGTATTACCCGCTCCCTTGCGGCTGGAGACACCTTATGCAGCTGTCCCCATCTATGAGTGAGCCAGAGAGCAATATAGCAGATGATGTTTGATGTGCAGGGGAGATTGGAGGCCTGGAACAGCGAGGCTTGCCGTTACTGTAAGGAGGGGATATGCAGTATGCTCTGGCGCTGCCCAACGGCGGCAGTGCAGCGACCCGCGCATCCTGGCTGATCTGGCCGTGCGGGCCGAGGCAGCAGGCTGGGATGGCGTGTTGCTCGAAGATTATATCGTGTACACGCGGGGTACGTATTACAGCGTGCCCGGCTCACCGACCCATGACCCCTGGGTCTTGCTGGCGGCCATGGCGCTGCGCACCGAGCGGATCCGCCTGGGAACCTCGGTGACACCGCTGCCGCGTCGGCGACCCTGGAAGCTGGCCCGCGAGGCAGTGAGCGTCGATCATCTCTCCGGCGGTCGTCTGGTGCTGGGGGTGGGCCTGGGCGATGTGGGCGAGCCAGGCTTTGCGCGCGTTGGAGAAACGCTGGATGCCCGCCAGCGCGCCGAGATGCTGGATGAAAGCCTGGATATTCTGGCAGGTCTGTGGAGCGGAGAGCCGTTCAGCTATCATGGCAAGCATTACACGGTGGAGGAGGTAACGTTTCTGCCCAGACCGGTACAATCACCGCGTATTCCGCTCTGGGTGAGCGGCGGCTGGCCGCTGAAAGGACCGGTGCAGCGGGCCGCGCGCTGGGATGGCGCGATGCTGTATAAACAGTCGTCTGATGGAGCCTGGCAGGATATGCTGCCGGAGGATGTCCGCTCGCTCAAGGCGACGATTGAGCGCCAGCGCGCCAAAGCCTCGCCCTACGACATCATCATTGGTGGGCGTCGGCGCCGCGACGATTGGGACGCGGAGCGCGCGCAGATCAGCGTGCTGGAGGAAGCCGGGGCAACATGGTGGTGGGAATGGGTGCCCGCCGCGCCGCTCCCGGTGATGCGCGCGGCCATCGAGCGTGGCCCGCTACGCGGAAAGTGAAATCGCCTCGCCAGCACGGAGGCTGGCGGTACACGCGGGAGCCATTGCCTGCCTCGCCGCCGCTGGAGAACAACCTGAGAATGTACCGAGCCGATCAGCCGCCACAGCAGGCAGGGAACCATCGCTGGTCTAAGAGGTGCTGACGGATGAGCATGGGCGCCTGAGCCTGGCGCTGATTCACCGCCCGACCTATCGAGTCGCCCAGGTGGATGGGACGATGCAGCTCATTGCGCCCCCTGGAGTGACGGAACGCCGACAGAGCCTGTGGATATCGCATATCTCACTGGAACAAGCGCAGTGTGATCCCCAGGCGCTTACCTGGATCGAGGATACCCATCTGCTGGTGACTCCAGAACAGCCCTGGGAGCATATGTAGAACAGATCATCGTGGGCGAGGATGTGGTGACGATGGTGGCGCGGCTGACCATGCCGGCTCAACCTTGCCCGGCGTGCTCCCAACTGGCGACAGGGGTGCATAGCCGTTCCCGCCGCACGTTGCAAGATCTTCCAGCGGGGGTCAGCCGAGTCCGCCTGTCACTCCAGGTCCGGCGATTCTTCTTCCGCAACCCAGCGTGTCATCCTCCTGTTTTCTTCCCATTTTGCAGATGTGAGCTGACGGCATCCTTCATCGCCTCCAGGATGTCTGCCAGGTCCATTTCGTTACGCATCCCCTGGGCTGGCCACAGCGCCCCGGCTAGAACACGATGAGCGGCTTGAGTACACCATCCAGTTTCTTATCCATGATCTCGAAGGCGCGCTCCATCTCGCTAAAAGGGAAGGTATGCGTCGTCATGAGCGTGGGATCCACGCGCTTCATCTCCAACACGCGCAGGAGGCGTTCCATGCGCAACCGACCCCCGGGACATAAGCCAGTCGTAATCGTCTTTTCCGCCATGCCCACGCCCCACTCGACGCGCGGGATATGCACAAACTCCCCCTGACCGTGATAGCCCACATTGGAGATGGCGCCTCCGGCTTTCGTGACTTTGATCGCATTCTGGAAAGTCAGATCCGCCCCCAGCGCCTCTATCGCGGTATCCACGCCTTGTCCATCGGTCAAGTCAAGGATGCGCGGGACCACGTCCTCCTTGGAGAAATCAGCGATCACATCGGCCCCATAGGTACGCGCCAGGTCTTGACGGCGCGGGACCGCCTCTACGCCAATGATGAGTCCGGCTCCCCGTAACTTGGCCCCCGCGGTGGCCATCAATCCCACCGGACCTTCGGCGAAGACGGCGACAGTTCCCCCAATCGGGATATTCCCGTTCTCTGCCCCCATGAAGCCGGTCGAGAGCATGTCAGCACAGTAGACCGCCATCTCATCGGGCACATTGGCGGGAATGCGGGCCATATTCGCATCGGCTTCATTGACATGAAAATACTCGGCAAACACGCCATCCTTGGTATTGGAGAATTTCCAGCCCCCTAACGGCGCGCCGGATTGGGAGGAGTGCCCAGCTTGCGAGGCAGGATCACCCCAGTCCGGGGTGATCGCGCCCACCACGACCCGATCCCCTGGCTTGAAGAGCTGGACGTTGCTGCCCACGGCAGACACGATGCCCACCGCTTCGTGTCCCAGGGTCAGGTTCTCGCGCGGGCCGATGGCGCCGCCGACGGTATGAGAATCCGAGGTACAAATGAGAGCGCGGGTCGTCTTGACGATCGCGTCGTTGGGACCCGGCTGGGGAATGGGTTTCTCAATAAAACCCACTTGCCCAATGGCTTTCATCACAAACGCTTGCATATTCGTTCCTTTCTTGGCTATGGGTGGTATCAGGTGAAGCTGCACAGGGTGGACCAATCCCAGGCGTCTCTCCCGACGGGACGGCCCGCGCTCCAGGCGAGCGTCGAGGTCCAGCAGTCCCTTTTGAAAGGGTGTACCGATACCTGGGCCTGGCTGAGGAACACCTGCTCGGCTGGCAGGATGTGCGTGCCTAGCCCCAATTGGCCTGCAATCTGCCAGGCAATTGCCACGTTATCGCCTGTGACCATCTTCACCTGAATACCATGCTGGCGAGCCTGGGCAATGGTCTCTGCCGCATCCGTGCGGGGCGGATCAAACAGCGGCAAGATTCCCAGGAACAGCCAGGCGCCAGCGCCTCAGCAAGGATGACCTCCTGGGGTCGGTCGCCGCAAAGACCATCGGTTTTCCCAGGGTGAGCTGATTCTGGGTCAAGGTGCCGGTCTTATCGGAGCAAAGGACGTCCATGCCCGCCATCTCCTCAATGGATTCCAGGCGAGCCACGATGGCCTTCCTTTTCGAGCGGGCCAGGGCGTCCACCGCGCCATCGTGACCGAGAGCACGGCGGCGCCTCAATCATCCAGGGAATCGGTCCCCAGAAGGACCCAGGAACTGGCGGAGGGGCTGTTCCTTGTGTTCAGGCAAGCGATTGGGGCCATACTGGTCCAGGCGATGCTGGGCCTCGGTGCTGCTGAGGCCATGCGCTGGTCTGCAACGCGCAAACACCTGGTCGAGGGGTTCTTGTTGCGCGTCGCTGGTAAGCATGGGAAGCGTCATATGGCTGGCGCCCTCATGGTGTTCCTGACGAGTTGCTTGGTAGTGGCGGGAGCGTTGGCGGCAGATGGAGCCGGGCAACCCCAATGCGGGTGTCGGCCATGCCATAGTAGACATCATAGCCTTCCGGGTCAGCTGCATCAGGACGCTGATCGATGCCGGTCGGAAATACCACATTGGAGATGGTCCCTTGACACTCTTCGGGCCATTCGGGAGCGAGGACGGGCCTGGGGGAACGATAGAGGATCTGACGTCCGCTGGTCGCATCGAGCAATAGGAGTCCCGCCACGTAGCGCAGATGCTCTCGGTGCGGAGCGCCTTCTACCAGATGGCCAGAGACTCCATGATAGAGTACCAACCACCCATGCCTTGTGCGCACTGGCGGGGTTCCGCCCCCAATCTTGACGCTTTCCCAGGGCTGTTCTGGGGTCGTCAGCAGATGCGTATCCTCAATCCAGGTCAGTTCCCGCGGATCGTGCTGCGCGCGTTCCAGCGAGAGATGAGACATCCAGAGGCTTTGCCGCCGTTCACTCACGCCAGGTGGCACCACGAGATGCACCGTCCCATCCACCTGGGCGACTCGATAGGTCGGGCGATGAATGAGTGCCAGACTCTGCTTCCCCCGCTCATCCGTGAGTACGTCAGGGAAGAAGAGGCCATCTTTATTGCCATAGCTGCGGAAATCAACTGGGCACTCCGGCGCAAAGCGCAGCAAGCCCAATCGTTCCCAGGTGAACAGGTCAGGGGAGATGGCAACGGCAATCCGCGGGCCGAGCAGGGTATAGGCCGTATAGGCCATCACATAGAGATCAAGCGGGCGCAGATAGGTCACCCGCGCGTCTTCGCAGCCGCCCCCAGAGTGAGGGTTGCGCTCATAGGGTTCCACCGGCTCCAGCACGTATCCCAGCCGCTCGATACCTGTCGGGCGTCCTTGGGGATCAAAGCGCACTCGGGCGATGGCAATGCGCGAGAAATTGCCTTCGGCCACCACACGCGGAAACAGGTACAATTGTCCATCGCGCCCACGCGCTGCCCCAGGGTTTAAGATGCCCCAAGCTTCGCGGGGATCGCCAGCGAGCGGCTCGGCGATGATTCCTAGCCGCTCCAGCCAGAATCCCGTCTCTGGTTGAGGATACAGGGTTCCACGACGGTGGTCTGCGACAGGGCGGTTGTTCGTGTCCAACACAGATGTTCCTCCGGCTCCGTGGGTCCCAGGCTGATACCAAGCGCTTTGGCCATTGAAGTAGGCGTTCGCCTTGTTGTGCTGGTTAAGTCTCAGCAAGACGTTCTTCTCGGGAGCGCTTGTAGCAGGTCTTGTGTGAGCAGAGGCTGAAGGACCGTGGAACACATCCCTCATGATGACCACTGCTGCGGAGATGCTGCGAGTCGTGCTGCAAGATGAGGGCCAGGAAGGCTACCACACGCCGGGAAGGAAGGACGCTCTTCCACCAGCAGCCATGATCCTGCCTTCCTGTATAGACACTTCGCCGTGAAAAACCACCCATCTGAGCAAACGCGGGATCGGGCACAGGCCAGAGCTGCGCGCAGATGCTGCGCTGCTGGAGAGGAAACTGGTCGAAGGTTGAAGAAAGCGAAGTTTTACAACCAGCCAGAAACGAAAAGATATGGGGCATTTTCTTGCTTGCTGAAAGACGTGCAAACCCTGAATTCCCTTTCTTGGTCGTTTTCAGGAAACGCGAAAAATGATGCGGCAGAACTCATGCTCCTCTCTTCTCCATACTCTGGCTTGCTTCCGCTGCTTCACGGCAACTTTTCGACCCGACTTGACCGCAGAGGATTTTACCCAATTGTCACCTCAGGACACCACGAGCGTGATCAGAGTGGCGTATCCTGGCTAATAGGGACAGCAGTGGAGCGTCAGAACCGCTTCCTCCTATCTTCAGAGCTTCACTAGTAAGGAACTTGCGATGGCATCGAGAGAAGAGCGGCGTTGGGAGCATCTCATCGTGACCCTGCAAGCCAACGCTGAAGAGCAGCACATCTATCTCCGGCAGACCTGGCCTGAGCAGACCTTCCCAATCTACACGCATGAGGCGCTCATTCCCCAGTTGGATGCCTTTGGCGCAGACGGGTGGGAATTGGTCACTCTGGAGCCCGTCGTTCTGGGAAGCAAAGGGGATATCATGGTTGCTGCCGTCGATCATAATCATTGGACCAGCACCTATCTGTGTACCTTTAAACGTCCCAAGCCAAGCGAGTGAAAGGAGGCAGAGGTGATGGCAACGCGCACCGCGATCCCTGCCGTCGAACTCCAGCAGGTCACCAAGACCTATGAGAGTGTCCAGGCGCTCTCAGGCCAGACCGTGGCACTCTCGATGAGCCTGTTGATCGTGATGTCCTTCGCCACGGGCGTCTTTGTCCCGATGCAGTACCTGCCCGAGGTCATCCTCAAGATCGCCCCGTACCTGCCGAACTATCACCTGACGCAGCTCGCCTGGACCATTGTCGGCAGCACGAACGGTGACGGGCAGAGCTGGACGCATGTTTTGAATCTGTTGGCCTTCGCCGCAGGCTTTTCCGTGCTGGCGGGCTGGGCCTACCTCCGCGATGAAAATAAGAATTTCACCTGAGGCAGGGAGCGCGTGGCACGCCACCTGGCTGTTCGTCTCCGTTCCCTGGTGTGCCGGAGAGCCAGACCTTTACCCGCTTCTACTTCCAGCTGAGCAGCCTGGCAAACAGTAACATTCTGGCGATTGGTCGCAATGCCATCGGCGGGGGCATCTACACCATCTTTACTCCTAACAATTCGTTGACGGCGAACGCCTGGCATTATGTCGAGCTGCAAGATACCGAAACCACGAATGGCACGGCGCAGGTTTGGCTTGATGGGACTTCGATCAATTCGGTCAATGCTGACTTCTCGACATCTGCTCCTTATGCTCGCTTGATGCTCTTTGATGGCGTAGCGGGCACCTTCTACTTTGATAATGTTCGCGTGACCAATACCTATAATGGGTCGGCTGCGCAGAATGGAAGAATGTTTGCTGATCTGTCTCTCCCCGCCACTCCTCAGGCAGCAGTCATGGATGTTCTCGGAGGTGGGGCTGCCAGCATGACGGTCTGGTCAAGTTAGCTGGCCTGTGAGCAAAAAAGCACCTACGCCAGTGGTGAGGTGGGTAAGCTGCCTAGAGAGAATACCTGAAGCACCTGGATTTAACAAACCAGGGGGCTAGCAACCTACGAGACCTCTGGAGGTCTCGTCATGTCCAAGCATACTCCCATTCCCCTCATTTCGTCAGAAGTCGCAGAAGAAGCGCCAACAGGCACGCCTCAATTCCCTGCTAGAACGCCGGGGCGACCTCTGGCGGAGCCACCAGCGGCAAGACAAGCCATAGCCGCGCTTCCACTGGGCAACCGAAGCAGACGCGGCTCCTTCACGTCGCATCTGGCGCCCCCGCAGGGATGGAAACCCAGACAGATATATCGCAAACCGGCTGGTAGCCAATCACCTGATAGATATGATTCGACGTGGGGTTTGCCAGATCGGTGAAGAGAAAGCAGAAGCGGCGTCCGCTATCGAGCAGCAACTGGCTGAGCGCCGCGACGCAGGCGCTGGCGTAGCCCTTGCCACGCTGCTCCGGCGGCGTATAGACCGGCCCGATGCGAATGCCATGCGACGTCGGGCCGCCGTAATCCGCCAGCGAAACCACTGCTCCATCCTCCCAGAGATAGACCTCGCGCAGCGGCGAGGTAAAGAGCCGCTCCACCCAACGTTCGGCCTCGGCACGATCATCTGTTCCCAGCGCCTCCTGGTTAAAAGCGGCAATCCAGCGGACCAATACGTCACGATCGGCTGCGGTGGCGCGCCGCATGTGGCCTGGGATGCCAATGATCGGCTGAACAGCGGTTAGTTGGTAGATGCGCTCCTGCAAGCTGATCTGAAACGCGCGACCAGTCAGGGATTGCCATATTTCGGCAAACGCCTGGCTGAGCGCAGTTGGCCCCAGCACGCCCGGAAGCTGCTCTGGGTCTCGCGCCAGATCACGCGCAATCAGCGCGAGCGCCGCTGCCGGAATGAGCGCCAGCACCAGATTATACGGAGGCGTCCGCAGCGCCACAGCAACCACCTCACCCGCCTGCTCAACCAGCGCCAGATAAGGCGGCTCCTGAAAGTAGCCGGGCGACTGGATGAGCGTGCTACAGATGCCCAGCGGCAGATTATGCTCTGCCTCATGCGCCAGCAGGAACGGCTCTGCCCGCGCAGAAAACTGCTGCGCATCATCGAAGCGTCTCAGTTGCATATTGCCTCCATCCCCAACGTGCAGTTCTGGCAACCTTCTCATTTAAAGAAGACATATCAGGGAGTTGCTGCCTCGCTGCTAAGGGAAACGACCTCACCGCCGACATGCAGCGTCGCATCCCAGGTCACGTTGATGGCGCCCTTGACGCTCTGGTGAGCCGGGCAGCCCTCAGGATGTACCGCTAATGCGCGTTCGGTTGCCTCGCGGGTTTCCGGGGGAATGGTGAGGTCATAATGGATGGCAATGGATTCAATGCGAATGGTGTTGCCAACGCCGACGATGCGGCCATCAACGGTCGCCGTGTATTTCTGTCGGTCATGACGCACTTTGCGCCCTGCCAGGGCGCCGGCAAGCGTGCCATACATTCAGCCAGCAACAGCGGCAACTATATGGTCAAGCGTCGAGGCGACAGGTGGCCCCTCCTTGGCGCCATAGTATTGACGCAAGGCGCCCTGGACACCATAGATCACCGGCTCGATGACCTCGCCCAGATAGGCATAGCGATAGCCTTCGTGATAGACCAGGCGGGCATGGGAGATGTACTCAAAAGGTTCTGCCATAGCGGGAGATTGGCTCCTTTCGAGGGGCATAGCCCTCACTACACAACGGGGAAGGGTGATGGCGTTTCCATCCAGAGACTACAGCGTCTACACTCTCTACAGAGTCTACGGGATAGCCCGGTTCCCAGGTTTTCTGAAGTATACCATGAGAAAGAGAAGAATTTACGGAATTTACAGAATTTACGGTATAGCCAGATGTTCAGCATCGTTCAGACACACCCTTACGCAATAAAAGCCAGGCGCCTCCCGTTTTACCGAGAGGCGCCTGACCCCACAAAGGAAGGGCAGATGGGAGGGATTTAGTGCAAGGATGCTTCGCCGGATGGCATAACGGCTTCTGGCTGGCCTTCGCCATCACCATAGAGGAAGCAATGCGTCCAGTGGCCCTCGCCAAGCTCAGTGCGCCTGGGAAAACGCTCGCGGCAGACCGGCATGGCATGGGGGCAGCGCGGATGGAAACGACACCCGCTGGGCGGGTTCACCAGGCTGGGAATCTCGCCGCGCGCTGGCAGCACAGTCGGATTCTTGCCATCAGCATTCAGGCGATCCGGGTCAGGCGCAGCTGAGAGCAAGAGCTGTGTATACGGATGCTTTGGCCGCTGGATGATCTCTTCGCTTGGCCCACCTTCCACCATCTGGCCTGCATACATCACCAGGGTCTCTTCGGCAAAATAGCGCGCGCTGGCAATATCATGCGTGATGTACAGCAGGGCCAGCCGTTCCTCTTCTTTGAGACGCAGCAGCAGATTCAGAATATCCAGACGGATCGAGACATCCAGCATGGAAACTGGCTCATCGGCCAGCAGCACTTCGGGCTGGACGGCCAGGGCGCGGGCAATCGCCACGCGCTGGCGCTGGCCGCCGCTGAGTTGATGTGGATATTTGCGCAGAAACTGTTCGGCGGGCGTGAGGCTGACACGATTGAGCAAAGCCAGCGCCTGCTCCGTGACCTGCGCCTGGGTACGCGCATGCCCATACAGCCGCAGTGGACGGCTCAGGTGATAGCGCACATCATGCACCGGATTGAGTGACGAGAACGGGTCTTGAAAGATCAACTGGACATGGCGCCGATACGAACGCAGGCGCATTCCTCGCCCGACATTGACCGGCGTCCCCTGGAAAGCGATGCTGCCAGCCGTCGGGGCATACAGCCGCGCCAGCATGCGCGCAATCGTCGTCTTGCCGCTGCCACTCTCGCCAACCAGGGCTGTTGCCCGGCCAGGATAGAGCGCCAGGGTAGCATCTTCAACCGCACGGACGGCGCGCCGCGCGCCAAACGGATTGATCCGGCGCAGGGGAAAGCGCTTTTGCAAATGCCTGGCTTCGAGGATGGCGCCAGGAGCATAGGCTGTCTCCAGCGCCTGCGCCGTCGGCTGAGGACTGCTCATCGCACGCCGCTCCCTTCTACTCTGGCCTCATACGATGCCGCGATGGCAGCAGTGGTTGGTGGCTCGGCATGGTACTGAGGGTCATAGAGATGGCAAGCCACTTGCTGATCGGATGTAGACACGACCTGGCGCAGCGCGGGCAAATCAGCGAGGCAGGCGCTAAAGGCGAGCGGGCAGCGTGGATGAAAAGCGCAGCCAGGTGGCACAGCGCGCAGATCAGGCGGAGAGCCGGGAATCCCGGATGCCTTGCGGCGCGGGCCATGCAAGGTTGGGAAGGAATGAATCAGTCCATAACTATAGGGGTGGCGCGGGTTATTGTACAGGTCGCGCTGAGAGGCTTTCTCAACTATGCGCCCGGCGTACATGATCGCAACCTGATCGGCAAGCTCCAGCAGCAGCGAGAGGTCATGCGTAATAAAGATGACCGAAAAGTGGAACTGCTCGCGCAGGCGCATAATCTCGGCCAGGATGTCGCGTTGCACCACGACATCAAGCGCCGTTGTTGGCTCGTCCATGATGATGATTTCAGGCGAAAGAGCCAGGGCAATGGCAATGACGGAACGCTGGCGCATGCCTCCGCTTAACTCATGCGGATAGCCCTTCAAGCGATCAGGAGCGATGCCAACAAGCTGCAAGAGTTCGAGCGCGCGCTGCTTACGCTCTTTGCCGCTCATATCGGGGCGATGGGTCTTCAGCACATCCATGATCTGCGCGCCAATGTTCATCACCGGATTGAGCGCATTCATGGCGCTTTGGAAGACAATCGCCATTTCGTTCCAGCGAAAGGCACGCAACTGGGCAGACGAGAGCTGCAAAATATCGATGGGCTGCCTGCCCAAACCATCAGCGGCAGGATTGGCCGACCGCTGAAGCAATGCGGCATTCCTATCAGTGCGCGCGGGCGGATAGTAGAGGACCTGGCCGCCGCCTGTGATGATTGCCGGGGGGTTCAAGAGGCGCGAGATGGCATAGGCCAGGGTCGATTTGCCGCTACCGCTCTCGCCCGCCAGCCCAAAGATCTCTCCGCGCCGGAGGGTGAAGCTGACATCGGTCACGGCATGCACCGTCCCGCTCGCCGCCTCATAATCCACACTGAGGTTTTTCACCTCTAGCAGTTTCTCCATCTCGCTCAATTACGCCACCGCCTTCTTTTTTGCAGTCTTTGCCGGGCGCTCGCGCCTCAGCCGGGGATCGGCAAACTCGTCGATTCCAAAGTTCAGCAGCGCCAGGCCCGCCCCCAGCAGGGCAATACAGAGGCCGGGAGGAGCAAACCACCACCACGCCCCCAGGATCAAGGCGCTGCTGTTGTAGGCTCCATTCAGCATGGTGCCCCAACTGACGATAGAGTTATCGCCCAGGCCGAGAAACTCAAGCCCGGCGACAGCCAGCAGCACCTGGATCGTCGTGGTAATAAAGCTGGCGGCCACAATGGAGAGTTCGTTGGGCAAAATCTCCGAGAAGATGACGCGCCAGGTTCGCTCCCCGCCTGAGCGCGCCGCTGTCACAAACTCGCGGCTGCGCATAGAGAGGGTTTGCGCCCGCAGCACGCGCGCCCCCCAGGGCCAGTTGGTCAGGGCAACGATCACCGCGATGGTGATTTCCGCCCTGGGGAAGTATTGCGTCGCCACAATCGCCAGGGGCAGCGCGGGGATCACCAGAAAGACACTGGTCAGCAAGGAGAGGATGTCATCCACTATGCCGCCGAAATAGCCGCTGACCAGGCCAACCGTCACCGATATGACCAGGACAAGAAACCCACTAAAAAAGGCCCAGAAGACCGAGGCGCGTGTGCCAACGACTAATTGGCTAAAGAGATCCTGCCCGCCCAGGTTGGTGCCCAGCCAGTGCGCCGATGAAGGCGGCTCGACAAGATCAAACGTATACTTCAGCGGGTTCTGGTGAATGAAGAACGGCCCGAAGATCGCTACCAGGATAAAGAAACCGACGATGCCGCTGCCCACCATGACCTTGCCGTTGATCGTCACCAGGCGCCAGAAGCCGCGCAGCACAGCGCCCACCCCGGAGAGGAGCAGGGCCGAGCGATTCACCTGCGCCTCCGATGGGGGCGGCCCGGATGGCAGACGGCCATCGGCGTCAAGCGAGGCCGGTGAGACGTGCGAAGAGGGCGACTGACTCACGCCTACATGCTCCTTTCCTGGCCCGCGCGCGGATCAAGGACAGCATAGAGCAAATCAGCAATCAGATTCATCACAATAATTGCCACGATCACCAGGAGCAAGATGCCCTGCGTTAAAGCAAAATCATCATTTTGGATCCCTTGATACAGCGAGAAGCCGACCCCTGGGTAGTCGAAGATAATCTCAACCAGGAGCGAACCACCGACGATTCCGCCCAGCGTAATAGCAAAGCCGGTGACGCTGGGTAAGATGGCATTGCGCGCCGCGTAAGCAAACATCACGCGCCGAGAAGTGAGACCCTTCGCTTTTGCCAGTTGAATATAATCTTCAGAGAGCGTGGTGATCATAGAGTTACGCATGGTTAGCATCCAGCCGGCAATGGTGGAGATTACGATGGTAAGGGCTGGCAGGATAGCATGGTCCGCTGCGTTCAAAATAAAGGCAAGGTTCCAACCTGGCGTCACGGTTGCCGCGTCGTAGCCATCCTGGATAGGAAACCAGCCGAGGCCAAAGGCCAAAAAATAGAGCGCCATAAAGGCCAGCCAGGGATAGAGGATCGAGTAAAGAAACATCATCACTGAAGAGAGCGCTGTATCGAGCGCCGAAGCACGCTTCCAGGCCAGAAAGACGCCAATGAGTGTGCCGAGCGTGAAGCTGATCAGGACACTCATCGAAAGGAGAACCAGCGTCCATCTGATATTCTGGGCAATGATGTCGCCCACCGAGCTAGGGTAAAAGGTAATGGAAACGCCGAGATTGCCATGAATCAGGTTATTGAGATATTTGAGATATTGCACCCAGATGGAGTCGGTTGTATTGAGTCCAAACTCAATTTCCAGGGCTTTGAGGGCAGCGGGATTGATTGAACCGTGCGTTTCGAGGCGATAGAAGTACAACTCCGCAGGATTGCCAGGCGCCAGACGCGGCAGAAAAAAATTGAGCGTAATAGCTGCCCAGATCGCCAGAAGATAGATGCTCAGGCGGCGAATCAAGTGGCGCATCGGGGCTACCTCCCTTGGTGGATCAACGCCCGCTCTCCAGGTACGTGAGCAGCTTTACCACACGACTAAGAACGAACGGCTAAGCATCGGCATCATCATAACACAGATGAGTATCCACATCAGCCGGTACGCTTGAGACTGAGGGGATGGCCGGGCGGCCAACCCCTCAGACCCCGGAGGGCCAGTACTCCTATGTATCCCGGGTCAGGTGGAGGTTGAACTGATCGTTTTACGCACGTGGAGCG
>JBJKSJ010000055.1:0-2723 GCA_046704085.1 Ktedonobacterales bacterium
GCGCGCAGCAACTTGCTGTGGGGAGCAAGCCTGTGAACCACTTGTGCAAATCTGTCGTGTGCCTGTGCTGCGGTCATTGGGGTATTCCAGTAGGGCAATGGGTTGAGAGTTATAGCGCCCGCGAGAGTATCTCGACCATCCCGCGCGCAATTTCAGCGTTGATTGCTGCTGGCACGGGCTGCGGGCCCGGCGGAAGCTCCTGGTGATGCTCCGACAGGTAGGCGAGCGAGCGCGCCTGCAACGAGAAGCCGATGTCCATCGTCTCGATAGGATTGCCGCCGCCACCCACAAGGTTGAGCATCTCGCCGCGCGCCAGCAGGGTAATGCGCCTGCCATCCTGGAAGGTGAAGACTTCGACCCATGTTCTGAATCGCTCAACCGAGGCCGCTCGCCGCCTGAGTTCGGCCAGATCGATCTCCCAGGAGAAGTGCCCGGCATTTGCCAGGATGGCCCCATCAGGCAGCCGATCAAAGGACGCGCCAGCAATCACCCCTGGCTGTCCCGTCGCCGTGATAAAGACCTCGCCCGCGCCCAGCGCCTGCTCCAGCGACAAGACACGCATGCCATCCAGCACGGCTTCCAGCGCCCGGATGGCATCCGGCTCAACAACGCTGATGTGTCCTCCCAGCGCGCGCAGACGCCGCGCGATGCCGCGCCCAACCGAACCGTAGCCAAAGACCACAAAGCGCCGGGATTGCACCAGCAGGTTGGTCTCGCGCATGAAGCCCTCAACGATGCTCGGCCCAACCCCATGCTCGTTCTCCATAATGAGCTTCAGCGGGCTATCGTTGATGACGATGATGGGAAACGGGATCGCGCCGTGCAGTTCCCCGCGCAGCCGGTTAGCCCCGGTGGTCGTCTCCTCCGTGCTGGCGATCACCTTCCACTGAGCCGGACCAGCCAGATAGGCCGCCACGAGGTCGGCGCCGTTATCCAGGATGAGGTCCGGCTGATGCGACAGCACCTGGCGGATGTTTTGCAGATGAATGCTGCTGGTATCGCTCTGCTGCCCAAGGACCACGATGCCGCTCTGCCGCATCGCGGCGGCCACATCATCTTTGGTCGTGCCAGGGCTGCCCGTAATGACCACCCTGGCTCCGCCCGCCTGCAAGACCAGGCAGAGGACGGCAGTCTTCGGCTCGACATGCAAGCACATGCCAATGGTCAGCCCGGCAAATGGCCGGGTCTGGCGAAACTGCTCGCGCAATCGCTGGAGGAGCCTCATATGCGTTTCAGCCCAACGAACCTTCTGCAACCCCTGCTCTACAAGCTGGTCATCAGGGATGTCTTGCGCTGGTGTCTCAGTCACGGATTCGCACCCTCCTCTTCAGGCTGCGCATCCTCTTCTCCCTGGATACCCGTGCTGCCCTGGTTCACCAAACGCTCAACAATGGCGGGCAAATCCGTCGCCAGCTTCGAGTTGGAGATGACGCGATCTGCCCCGGCGCGGCGCGCGGCCTGCTGCGCCTCCAGATCGACGTGCGAGCCAAAGGCCAATATGGGAACGGCTGCCGCCTTCGCCTGCGCAATGACCTGTTCCCAGGCTACGCCAGCCAGCCCGGTATGCACGATTGCCAACGCGGGCGCGGCAGTCGCCAGTTTGCGCGCAAAATCCTCTTCGCTGCGGGCCACCTGCGTCGCGTAGCCCAGATGGCTCAGCGTATCGCGGACCTTGACGCTAAAGAACAAATCCCGCTCCAGCAGCAGGATGGTTTTGTTATTGTTCATGGTTGCTATCCTCTGATCAGCGCAGGCTCAGCGCCGAGAACATCTCGCCCAGAAAGCGGCTGGGCTGCGTTGCCAGCAGCGTCGTGCGGCTGAAGCCGTTGCGGCGGGCCAGCGCCTCCCAGGTATCATACGATAGGGGATGGGGCACCCACATGTTGCCCCGATCCGCATTGTATTCTACCAGCAGCAGACGCCCCTCTGGCTTGAGATAGCCGCGCACCAACTGAAGCAGCGGTTCTTTCTGGCGCTGGAAATGCAGCGAGTTTGCCATCACCACGCCATCCAGCGGCGGCAGAGCAAGCCGCTGTGTAAAATCGGCGGTGAGATAGTGAACCGTTGTCCCAGGAAAGCGCGCGCGCATGGCCTGCTCCTGCTCGCGGAGCGCGCCTCGGTCCTTATCCACCGAATAAATTTCGCCTGTCGGGCCGATCAGATCGGCGAGCGCCAGCGTAAAGGCGCCAGAGCCGGAGCCAAGATCGGCCCAGACACCTCCTGGCCCCGGCACACCGCCACGCAGCAAGCGCACATGGTCTTCGTGATTCATAGTATCGCTCCAATAGCAGCGTTCTCAAGGTCGTTCGCCGGGACGCAAGACCGGCGCCTGCGCCGGGAACTGATCGAGGCTCAACAGGCCGCTGCCAGTGTTGAACAGGACCACCTCATCTTCCGGCTTGAGCGTGCTATCTGCCAGCAGCTTGCGATAGGCCGCCAGGGGCGCGGCGCCCTCCAGCCCGGCAAAGATACCCTCTGTAGACGCCAGCAGTTTCGCCGCCGCCAGCATCTCCGCATCGCTGACCATCACCGCTGTGCCGCCGCTCTGGCGCACGGCGCGCAAGATCAGGAAATCGCCGATGGCAGCGGGCACGCGCAGCCCGCCAGCCAGGGTCTCCGCGCCCTGCCAGGGTTCTGCCTTTTCGGACCCGGCATGAAAGGCGCGCACAAGCGGCGCGCAGCCCTCGGATTGAACGATGATCATTTTCGGACGCTCTGGGCCA
>JBJKSJ010000056.1:0-7749 GCA_046704085.1 Ktedonobacterales bacterium
ACCTGTACCACCGCCTCCAGCAGCGCGCCGAGTTCTCCCGGCGCACGATGGAGGACGAGCTACTTGATCTGGTAACAACGGCTATGGTGGATGACGAGATTCCTGCTGACATTCTGGAGGCGGTAGCGGCGCTCGCTTCACAGATTCTTGCGCGGCCAGGAAGCTCCGTGTCTTGAGACCGGAGAGGAATGGCCGCGCCCTCCTTTCGCCAATTGACAACAGTCTCAATCGATGCTATACTGTCTGTATGAAACAGGCCATGCTCTTGAAGCTTCAGCCCAGCCCAGAGCAGCAGCGCGCCCTCTTGGAGACGATGCACGCCTTTAATGCCGCCTGCAATGCGGTGGCCGAAGAAGCCTATGCCCTGAAGCGGGCCAACAAGTTTGAACTGCAACGGCACGTCTATGCGCGGCTGCGCGCGGAGTTCGGCTTGCCTGCCCAACTGGCAATCCGAGCCATCAGCAAGGCCAGCGAAGCCTACAAACGTGATAAGAGCATCAAGCCCACGTTTCGCCCAGAAGGCGCGCTTGTTTAAGACGAGCGGGTGATGAGTTTCAAGGGACTGCTGACCGTTTCGCTGCTGACCCTCTCTGGGCGTGCCCTGGTCCCCTTTGTCGTCGGCGGCTATCAACAGGCGAGACTGGACCGCATTCAGGGCCAGGCCGACCTGATCTATCGCGGCGGGCAGTTCTTTCTGGCGGTGACACTGGAGATGCCCACCCCGCCAGCAGAGCAACCCACCGGAACGCTGGGCGTGGACCTGGGCATCGTCAATCTCGCCACTGATAGTGACGGCGAAACCTTCTCTGGCGCGCAAGTAGAACACACGCGCCAGCGTCTCCTGAAGCTGCGCGCCGCGTTGCAAAAGAAGGGCACGAAGTCGGCCAAACGCCATTTGAAACGCCTCCGGCGCAAAGAGCGCCACTTTCATACAAATACCAACCATGTCATCAGCAAAAAACTGGTTGCCAAAGCCAAACAGACCAGACGCGGCATAGCGATTGAAGATTTAAGGCACATCAGGCAACGCACTGATGCACGGTTACGAAAATCGCAGCGTCATCGCCATGCCTCCTGGACGTTCTTCCAATTGCGCGCCTTCATCAGCTACAAGGCCGCACTGGCGGGCGTCTGCCTCCATCTGGTAGACCCGCGCAATACCTCGCGTACCTGCTCCGTCTGTGGGCACTGTGAGAAAGCCAACCGCAAAAGTCAATCAGCGTTTGTGTGCCAATCCTGCGGCTTCGCTGCGCCTGCGGATTGGAACGCGGCCATCAATATTTCCAGGGCTGCTGTCAAACAGCCTATCGTAGCTGCTGCTGCTTGAGCCTGCTGCAAGCTCCCGCTTTCAAGCGGGGGTATTTGACTTGATGACACCACACTGTGGCAAACGGCGCGTGACAGCCGCCTTACTACGCCAGAGCAGGCCGAGGAGATTGAAAACCTGCACTTCAAACGCCAGCGCGAGGGGTTGACTAGCTCAGAACAGCAGCGGCTCGCCTGGCTCATGCACCAGTATGACAAAGCTCTGCTGGTGCGCTCGCACGCGCTGGGGCTGCTGAAGGAGCGTGGGCTTGACATCCAGCCTCTGCTCGAACAGCCATGAGCAGAGCCTACGTTCCCAGGGCGCTGCGGGATCGCCTGGCAGAACAGGCCAGGCATCGCTGTGGCTATTGCCTGACCCCAGAGAAGATTACTGGCACGCCGATGGAGATCGTATCCTTGGCCTGACGCCAGTGGGCCGGGCCACAGTGATCGCGTTGAAACTCAACAGAGCTACCCTCGTAGACGCCCGGCGTGTGTGGGTCGCAGCAGGGCTGCTTCCGCCGAAAGACTGACCACCACGCGCTCCTTTTTATCCCTCCCCTCTTGCTGGACACACCCCACTTGCCCCCATATGGTACTCTTAACGAGTAGTATCAGCATTGCGCGGCCCAGAACCTGCGCAATGTTTCATCTATCATCGAGTACATGCCACACCTTGTCGCAAGAGCCTATGCAATGAAGCCCCTCTAGGAGAATGACTATGAGCAACGCAACGCAGCCTGCTCCGGCGCTCAAGCGCACTCCACTCTATGACCAGCACGTCGCCCTGGGCGGGCGCATGGTCGAGTTTGGCGGCTATGAGATGCCCGTCCAGTATCGCAGCATTATCGAGGAACACCAGGCCGTGCGCACCCGCGCCGGTCTGTTCGATGTCAGCCATATGGGTGAGTTTCGCATCGAGGGGCCGGGCGCGCTGGATTTCTTGCAGCATCTGGCGCCCAACGATGTCGCCAAACTGGAGATCAACCAGACGCTCTATACCCAGCTTTGCCTGCCCACTGGCGGCACGATTGACGACTGCACGCTCTATCGCCTGGGCGATCAGGCGTATATGCTGGTGGTCAACGCCTCCTGCTGCGAGAAGGATTGGGCCTGGGTCCAGCAGCAGGCGGCAGGCTTCGACCTGACGAAGCTAGAAAACGCCACCGACGAGATCGCCCTCTTCGCCTTCCAGGGGCCAATGGCCGAAGCCCTGCTGCAAAAGTTCTCCGACATCAACCTCGTCACCGTCCCCTATTATCATTGCCGCCCCGGAGCCATCGACGACATCCCCACGCTCATCTCGCGCACTGGCTATACCGGCGAGGACGGCTTTGAGTTGTATCACGACGCCAAAGACGCGCCAAAGCTCTGGAATACCATCCTGGAGGCCGGGCGCGCCAGCGGCGTGCTGCCGATTGGCCTGGGCGCGCGCGATACCCTGCGGCTGGAAGCGGGCTTTTGCCTCTATGGGCACGAACTGACCGAGGCGATCACCCCGCTGGAGGCCGGGCTGGGCTGGAGCATGAAGCTAGATAAAGGCGGCGATTTCATCGGGCGCGAGGCGCTGGCGCGCCAGAAACAGGAGGGGCTGAAGCGCAAACGCATCGGCATCGAGATGGTGGACCGCAGCGTGCCCCGCGCGGGCTACGCCCTGCTGGCGGATGGGCAGCCGGTGGGCGAATTGACCAGCGGCACAATTGGCCCCAGCCTGAATAAGACCATCGGCATGGGCTATGTCCCACCAGAGTATGCCAAAGTGGGCACGCCGCTGGCGGTCGATATTCGCGGCAGGAAGGCCGACGCGAAGGTCGTCAGCCTGCCATTCTATAAGCGACAAAAATAACGCCAGCCGCCCATCGCGGCGATGAATGACATTTTAACTTTTTAGCTTTCCGTTCTAGCCCGCGCAGGCGGGCTTCGCGGCGCAGCCTCCAGGCGCGCGCTTTAGACGCCAGCCATGCTGACGGGCTGGTGGCCCAACGAAAAAATACGGCATTCATTCATACAGAGGCGAAAGGAGCATACAGCATTATGGCAAAACTCAATCATCCGGCAAACCTGCGCTACGCCGACACGCACGAGTGGGTGCGTGTGGAGGGGGACGAGGCGGTGATCGGTATCTCGGACTATGCCCAGGACTCGCTGGGCGATGTCGTCTATCTGGATTTGCAGAGTAAGGTCGGCCAGCAGGTGAAGCAGGGCGGGCACTTCGGCGACATCGAATCCGTCAAGGCCACCTCCGAACTCTTCGCTCCCGTCAGCGGCGAGGTCGTGCGCGTCAACGAGAAGCTCAGCGATAAGCCCGAACTGGTCAACACCGACCCCTACGGCGAGGGCTGGATGCTGGCGATCAAAATGAGCAACCCCGGCGAAGTCGAAAAGCTGATGACCGCCGAGCAATACGAAGAATTTCTCAAGAAGCAGTAGGGTAGCACATGAATACGTATGTTCCCAATACCGCAGCCGACCAGCAGGCCATGTTACGCAGCCTGGGAGCGGACAGCATTGAAGATGTCTTGCAGGACGTGCCCAAAAGCGTGCGCCTCAACCGCCCGCTGAACCTGCCGCCCGGCGCAGCCGAGATCGAACTGCGGCGCATCCTGGGCCGGATGGCCGCCAAAAACAGCGACCTGGACCGCACGCCCGGCTTCCTTGGCGCGGGCGTCTACGACCACTACATCCCGGCGGTTGTGCCGCATCTGGTCAAACGCTCCGAGTTCTACACCTCCTACACCCCCTACCAGCCAGAAGTCAGCCAGGGCATCCTCCAGGCGATCTACGAGTTCCAAACGCTGATGTGCCAGTTGACCGGGCTGGAGGTCGCCAACGCCTCGCTCTACGATGGCTCAACCGCCGTCGCCGAGGCCGCCGCCCTGGCGATTGGCCCCAGCGGACGCGGCACTGTCGTCATCTCGCGCGCCGTCGATCCGCAGTATCGCGCCCTGGCGCACACCTACGCCCACGCGCGCGGCTACGAGATCAAAGAGGTTGGCTACGACGCGCAAACCGGCGCAACCGATCTGAAGGCGCTGGACGCAGCGGTCGCCAAAGACACCGCCGCTGTGATCATCCAGCAGCCGAACTTCTTTGGCGCGCTGGAAGACGTGCAGGCCATCGAAAAGATCACGCACAAGGGCAAAGCGCTCTTTGTCGTCGCCATCAGCGAGCCGTTCTCGCTGGGCGTGCTGGAAGCGCCGGGCCATTACGGCGCTGACCTGGCCGTCGGTGAGGGCATGGCGCTGGGCAACCCCGTCAGCTACGGCGGGCCGGGCGTCGGCTTCTTTGCCGCCAGGAACGAGTACACGCGCCGCATGCCAGGGCGCCTGGCGGGCAAGACCGTTGATAATCGCGGCCAGACCGGCTACGTGCTGACGCTTCAGACGCGCGAACAGCACATCCGCCGCGAGCGCGCCACGTCCAATATCTGCACGAATCAGGCGCTGGTGGCCCTGGCCGCGACGGTCTATCTTGCCTCGGTGGGCAAAGAGGGCTTTCAGGACGCCGCCCGACAATCGCTCCAGAAGGCGCTCTATGCCTATAACCGCATCCGCCAGATTCCCGGCTTCGCGCCGGTCTTTAGCAGCGCCTTCTTCAATGAATTTGCCCTGCGCTGCCCGATCCCGGTCCGCGACCTGAACCTGCGGCTGATCGAGCAGGGCTTCATCGGCGGCTATGGCCTGGAGCGGGCGTATCCCGAACTGGAGAACGTCGCCCTCTTCTGCGTCACCGAGACGCGCGCCAGAGACGAGATCGACCAATTCGCCGAGGCGCTGGCAAAGATCACCCAGACGGTGGGCGTGCGGCGGTAAATGTTCGGCGAATAAATTCGCCGCTAAGGGCGTCCCGCCAGGAAACCCGCGTGCGCGGGTTAGAACGAGGACGGGCGCCGCGCTTGTAGGGGTGGGGAGTCCGCGCAGGCGGACTTGGTGGCGCCGCAGCGCCTCTAGCCGCGATTTTAATCGCCAGGGTGGGGCGGCAAACGCTGGGCCAGTGAGACGCTGGCAAGGGAGACAGAATACATGAGTACCGAACCATTGATTTTCGAGATCGGCGCGCCGGGGCGACGTGGCGCCACGCTGCCCGCCCTGGACGTGCCCGCAGAGCCGATAGACGACCTGATTCCGGCGGCCCTCCAGCGCAAAGAACCCGCGCCGCTGCCGGAAGTCAGCGAGATTGAACTGGTGCGCCACTACACGCACCTCTCGCAGCGCAATGTGGGGGTCGATTCGATCTTCTATCCCCTCGGCTCCTGCACGATGAAATACAACCCCAAGATCAACGAAGAGATGCAGGCGCTGCCCGGCTTTGCGCGCGTGCATCCCTTGCAGGATGAATCCACTGCGCAGGGCGCCATTCAACTGCTCTACGAACTGGAGCAGTATCTCTGCGAGATCGCGGGCATGACGCGCTTCACGCTCCAGCCCGCCGCTGGCGCGCACGGCGAGATCACCGGCCTGATGGTCATCAAAGCCTATCACGAGAGCCGGGGCGACAGCAAACGCACCATCATCCTGATCCCCGACAACGCGCACGGCACCAATCCGGCCAGCGCCACGCTGGCGGACTATCAGACCGTCGAGGTGCCCTCCGACCGACGCGGCAACATGGACATTGCCGCGCTCAAAGCCGTCCTTGCCGAGCGCGGCAGCGAGGTCGCCGGGATCATGATGACCAACCCCAACACGCTGGGCGTCTTCGATGAGCAGATCGAGACGATTGCCGGGCTGGTGCATGCGGCGGGCGGCCAGTTGTATTACGACGGGGCTAACGCCAACGCCATCCTGGGCATTACCCGCCCCGGCGACATGGGCTTCGATGTCGTTCATCTCAATCTGCACAAGACATGCAGCGTGCCACACGGCGGCGGCGGCCCTGGCGCTGGCCCCATCGGCGTCAAAGAGCATCTTGTGCCCTTCCTGCCCGGTCCCCTGCCCGGAAAGAACGAGCAGGGCTATTTCTGGGAGGACGCCGGGGCGCAGTCGATAGGCCGGGTGCGCGCCAACTACGGCAACTTCCTGGCGCTCGTCCGCGCCTACACCTACATTCGCTTTCACGGCCCGGATGGTCTGCGGCATGTCAGCGACAGCGCGGTCCTCCACGCCAACTACATCATGCACGCGCTCAAGGACGAATACGAACTGCCCTACGACCGCGCCTGCATGCACGAGTTTGTCTTTTCGGCCCGCCGCCAGCGCGACGAGTACGATGTCCACGCGACGGACATCGCCAAGCGCCTGATCGACTTCAACATCCATCCGCCGACCATCTACTTCCCGCTGATCGTGCCGGAGGCGCTGATGATCGAGCCGACGGAGACGGAGACGAAGGAGACGCTGGACAACTTCATCGCCGTCATGCGCCAGATCGCCGAGGAGGCCCGCACCAACCCGGACATCCTGCACGACGCGCCGCACGACACTCCAGTTGGCCGCCTCGACCAGACCCAGGCCGCGCGCAAGCCCGACCTCTGCTGGCTCGGCGCGTAATTCGCCGCTACGGGCGGCGGCCAGGGAGTCGGCGTGAAGCCGACGTGGTGGCGCCCGCAGGCGACCCCACCCCCTAGCGGCCATTTTAATGGCCGAGGGGGTGGGGTCGCCTGGCTAAAAAATCAAACGTCATTATTCGCCGAACCAGGGGCGGGGCGACTTTAGTCGTTGGGGCGGGGCGAACCGCCGGGCGGCTGAGATGTGCGCGCTGAGCGCGAGGCTTCACGCACGCGCCACGCCCCCCACCCCTGTCGGCAGGGATGCCGACGCTACAAGCGGCGCGCCGCCGACGTTACAGGCAGACGAGTCCTGGACTTCTTAGCAGTCTCTCATCCTGTATAATACCTGTTGTGATGTAGACCACAAAAAACTGTAAAATATAACTTGACAGCTTCTCGCCTGCTGCTTATAATAACCTCATCTGGTCCAATTTCAGACAAGTGAGGTAAGCAGATGGCACAAAGTCAGGCGCAGTTTTGCGGAACCTGTGGCGCTCCGCGCGAGGCGGGGACAAGCGCGTGTCCACGTTGTGGCAGTCCTTATGGTGAACTCCCTGGCGGCTCCCTGGCAAATGCCCAGGAGCCGACCAAGTTGAGTTCTACGGTGGCAGCGTCCGGCCCTTCTCAGCCAAACGGGGGAAGCATCCCACCGACGCAATATTCCAGCGGGCCTTCGTCAGTGCCGCCAACGGTGGTTCCGCCACCGCCTGGAGGCTATTCTTCTTCTGGCGCATATCCCCCTTCTGGGGCGTACCCACCCGCTGGGCCATATCCACCATCTGGAGCGTTCCCACCGGCTGGCCCCCCGCGCCAGGATGCCGGGTTGGGGCCGCCAATGCCGCCAACACTCGTTCCCCAGCCAGCAGGAGCCTATCCACCGGCTGTCCCAACACCGCAGCCACCAAAGGGGAATGCTCGGCCAGGGGGAAAGCTCGTTCTTGCCAATACCATTGCGA
>JBJKSJ010000057.1:0-5958 GCA_046704085.1 Ktedonobacterales bacterium
CCTGATTGGCCCCCCGCAGGCAAAGGACGTGGCGCTCACCGTGACCGAGCCTGGCGAGATGCAATGACCTTCGCGCGGGTGCAGCAGCGCCACGCTGCTGCTCCCGCCAGGACGTTTCGGGGCGAAGAATTGAGGTAAACCCATGCAGACCCTTTGGCACATGACCACGACGCGGCGACTGGAGATCGCCCTCAGCGCCTTTTTCGCGCTGGTCACGCTCAGCCTGGTGGTAGTGTATGCCGCCGACCCGGCGGTCTATGCCCAGGTACTCTCCCTGGCATCGGCGTCCTCTGCCTACTCGCTGCCCGTGACGCTGTTCCTGTTGGGCATCCTGGCGCTTATCGCCCTGTTGATTATCGGCGTCTTTCGCCATTGGCGCTGGCTTTTCTGGCTGATCCTGCTCGCCTTTAGCGCGGCTGTGCTGGATATTCCTGTGACTCTCTTGCAGTTGCTGGGCGTCTTGCCTGCCCTGTATCCGACGTGGTACAGCCTCTATCGCCTGGCGATTGCCTGTGTGCAGATCGTCATTGCTGTCTGGATGGCGCGCGTCGCTTATCAGCATGGCGCGTGGGCGCTGGGGCGGAGAAAAAGACCAGACGAACTGCACACCAATTGACTTGACGAATTCATAGCCCGTCGCCTACACTACAACAAGAGGACCAGGAGGAGGCATCTCTCTCGTGACCACCGTTTCTGATGGCATATCGCGCAAGCCTGGGCGCCCCCGCAGCGTCCAGGCAGACCAGGCAATTCTCAGAGCCACCTTAGAAGAGTTGGCCGAAGTCGGCTTCGAGGCGTTCAGCATCGAAGCGGTCGCCGCCCGCGCGGGCGTGGGCAAAACGACGATCTATCGCCGCTGGCCCTCCAAGACTGAACTGGCGGTAGAGGCCATCAGCGTCATCCACACCGAAGTACCTGTGATCGACACTGGCAACTTCCGTGACGATCTGCTGGCGCTCCTGCGTGGGGCTTTCCGCCTCAACGCTCCGCTCGTCGAACAACTCCTGCTGAAAGTGATGGGGGAAGTGCAACGCCACCCTGAAGTTTTCCAGGCCGTCATGGAGCGCCATGTTATGCCGCGTTTTCAATCCCTCTATCAGATGATCGAGCGCGCCAAAGCGCGTGGTGAACTGCGCCAGGACCTTGATCCGGCGCTCGTCATCGGTCTTGCGGCAGGCCCCTACTTCTTTCAAGTCCTCTTTGCCCACATCGCGCCCACTCCCCAGCTATCCCCTGATCCGGCTGAGCAGCTTGTTGACATCCTCTTGCACGGCATTGCCGCCCCCAAGTCTCCCTAGCGTTCGCGCTCATTTGCCAGCGCCACTCTGCTGACACGCGAGAATCTCTTGCGCGTCCTTCGGTGAACAGTACTATTGTACTGCTTCCTGCCCCGAAGGGTTGTCTTTTTGCGCTGCCTGGCTACAATGAGAAGTGCAGCAAGGAACACTTCCCGTGTTGCCCACACCCGCCTCACCTGAGTGGGCACACGTCAAATTAGCTATCGAGGGTAGAGATCGTGCTGAGCATGGGAGCAGGCTATCGGGGCAAGCGCACCCAACGACACCGCAGCGGTCCCTTCTGGGGCAGGGCAGCAGAAGCTGAGAGAACTTACGATGGTGATGAGGAGGCAGACCTGGAGGCAAGCTCAGGCTATGGCTACGACGATGCCGCCGATGAAGCTGAGGATGAGGACGCTGGCCTCTCTGATGAGGAAGAAACGTTCGATTCCAGCGATGCCTATGCTGCCTATCAGGATGAGGCAGATGCCTCTGCCGACGGTGATCTCGATGAAGCCAATGATGCTGGTGAGGATGACCCCTATGCTGGTGATGAAGGGGACGACGCCGATCTGCTTTATGAGGAGCAGTGGGATGAAGGAGTGGATGAGGAGGATGGCTCCGAGGAGCGGGCGCTGGTCCCGGTGGGCGAGTGGCAGGAGCCCAGCCGCCGGGTGAGTTTCGCCGGGGTGCTGAGCAAGGTGATCGCCGAACCCTATGAGCTTGATGTGCGCCGGGTCGCGCATTTTCCGCTGCCCATCTTTATTTCCGGGCGCGGCAAGACGGCGCCCCTTGGCGCGCTGGGGCATACTCCCCTGACTCCACGCGCGCACCGACCCCGGCCATTTTTTACTCATGTTGCCACCTTCTCCGCCTGTGTGGTGTTGCTCATCCTCGTCGCTGTCTTTGCGGTTGTGCCACTGAGCCAGGGCAAGCCGATTTTCGACGCCTTCACCAGTCTGGCCGGATCGGCTGCCCCGCCGGTAGATAGCAACGTCCCCTTCCAGTGGTATACCATTCACTATGGCGATACCATCCCCAGCGTGGCCCAACAGTTTGATGTGCAGCCTGGTGGCATTCTGGAGTTGAACAGACTTCAGAGTACCGACCAGATTTACCTGGGCATGCGGCTGCGCATTCCCACCGACCACAACTTCGGCGCTGACTATCGCTATCTCGATATTCCCCTCCCTCCAGACACCATCCCACCTGGCCCCTATGGGTACTATATTGCTCCGCCGGGGTTTTATGGATTCGCCGTCCAGGACATTCCCAACGACCCATATAGTGGTTATTATGGGCAATGCACCTGGTGGGCGCAGCACAAGCGACCCGATGAAAACCTGAATAACCTGGGCGACGCCTGGAACTGGGCCAATGGCGCCCGCGCCAGGGGGCTGGTTGTAACCACCACGCCCTCGCCAAACGCCACGGTGGTCTTTGCGCCCGGCGTGGAGGGGGCCTCTGGCATCGGGCACGTTGCCCACGTCGAGCAACTTCTCTCCAATGGTTGGATCTTGATCAGCGAAATGAACTTCTTCTGGAACGGTGGGGGCTACTCGCGGGTGGATTACCGCTATATCACCCCCGGCCCTGGCGTCTGGTTCATCCATTGACACTGCTGGCGGCTGACCCCTCAAAGTGATCTGGCCGCCTCTCTCCTCCCCTGCCATCTCTGATTGGTAGGGGCGAACCCTTTCGCCTGCAAGCTGCCCAGGCGTCTCCCCGTTTCAATGGCTCAGCGGCGCGGGCGGGTCTGGATATGCTACAATATGAGAAACCTGTAAGGAACGCTCTCTGATGTACTTAGGAAAAAGCCTCCAAAATACATCTTTTTGCGGGCTGATACGTATACTTAAGTGGATACGTGAGAACGTTTCTGCGCGAAGTTTCGCGCGGGTGCCAGGCGAGCCAGCGGCGCGGATGCGCTGCTGAAGCAGCCTCAGAGGAAGCTCGTCTGGATGGGAGATAGATAAACATGGCAAAGCGACCAACATGGTATAAAACGGACGTGCAGCTTTCCGCACGCATGTTTCTGACGATGCTGCTGCTCGGCGTGCTGTATACAGCCTTTATTGTCGTGCTGTGGTATCTGGGCGTCAACTTCATCTTGCTGCTGGTGATTGCAGCGGTGATCCTGGGCATCCAACTCTTCTACACCGATAAGATTGCGCTCTTTGCGATGAATGCCCGCGAGGTCAGCCCGGAAGAAGCGCCACAACTGCACGCGATTATTGACCGCCTGGCAGCGCAGGCCAACCTGCCCAAGCCAAAAGTGGCGATTGTCAACACCAATCTGCCCAATGCCTTTGCCACAGGCCGCAGCAAGAAGCACGCGGTCATCGCCGTGACGACGGGCCTGTTGGATCGACTGAATACGCAGGAGCTTGAGGCTGTGCTGGCCCACGAACTGACCCATATCGTCAACCGCGATATGGTCGTGATGACGATAGCGATGTTCCTCTCGATGGTTGCCTCGCTGCTGGTCAATTCGCTCATGTGGGGCGCGTTCTTGGGCGGCGGCTATGGCGGTGGCCGGCGCGGCGGACGCGACAATGACGGCGGCAATGTCTTCATTCTCGTCTGGATGGTTTCCATCGTCGTCTACGCGCTTAGCTTTATTTTGATTCGCACCCTCTCGCGCTACCGCGAGTACGCGGCGGATCGCGGCTCGGCGCTGATTACCGGCGAGCCAGGTAACCTGG
The DNA here is from genome assembly GCA_046704085.1 of Ktedonobacterales bacterium. GTDB lineage: Bacteria > Chloroflexota > Ktedonobacteria > Ktedonobacterales > DATBGS01 > DATBHW01. Next base: position 3,983 of record JBJKSJ010000057.1, read on the forward strand.
CCTCGGCACTGATGCACATCGAGGGCAGCATCGCCAGTGGGCGCATCCCCGACCGCGATCTGCGCCAGGCGCAGGGCGTGAGCGCCCTGATGATTATGCCGCTGCGTGGGCAGGGCGGCCTGGAGATCTTCTCCACACACCCGTCGCTGGAGCATCGCATCGAGCGGCTTCAGCGCATTCAGAAGCAGATGGAAGCGCCGCGCTAGTCTGCAACGAACATCGCGCCTGTGCTGGCCGAACGCCTCCAGGCGCGATTTTACTCATTTGTCATGATTTCGTGAGGAGGCCGCATGGGATTCTTTGAGACACTCTTTGGTCGGCAGAAGCCGGTGAAGATGAGTCCAGAAAAGCTCTTTGCGATGTCTACGGCAGAGCTAACGCTGCGTACCAACCTGGAACTGGTTCCGGCGGGCCAGGCGGGCATCTGCTTTCAAGGGCTGGCTTCCTCGGCCTTCCGGCAGTTGCAGAGCCAGGTGGACCAGCTCATGCAGATCGCCAGCAAGGACGGCGGCACGAAGGCGCGTTCCTGGGAAGACGACCTCGGCTATAAATGGTTTCTGATAGAGGGCCAGGACTTCCAGGGATTGGTGGCGGCAGTGCATATGGTCAGCCAGAGCTTGCTCGAAGAGGGCTACTCTACCCAACTGCTCGCCGCAGTCTTTCGCTTCAACGACCAGGATGGCCGACCCGTCTACTGGCTATATAACTATAAGCGCGGCACGTTTTATCCCTTTGTGCCGCGCCCCGACAGCCACAGCCACCGCCGCGACAACTCTGAGGAATTGCACCTGAGCGCGGCAATGGACAAGGAACTCCCGATGGAGAAAGACCTGGAACGCTGGTTCGCCCTCTGGGACTTGCCCTTCTAAACGGCGCCGTATTCCTGCTGAGTCACAACTCCCCAGCAGAGAGATGATTCATCGCCTCTTTGCCGGGGAGTCTTCTCGCCATCTGTAACGCCCTGGGCGTTTGCCAGCCTCATCACTTCGTCAGCGGTATGTACATTTCCTGTTGTCTCGCTTCCTGCACCTCAGCCCATATTCGCTCCAACAGCAATTCCTCAACGAGCGCTTCTTCCTCCTCCTCTTCTTCCTCTTCCGTGTTTTGCCTGATGGCTGCGGCTTGCCTTATGGCGCGCAGGTCGGCCATTTTCTCCCGATAGCCTGCTTCGTAATCAACGAGCAGCCATTCGGGAACACGCTGGCGATGCGCGCGCGTGTCGTTGATGGCGTCTGCTTCTCCGAGTCGTTTTGCTTCATCCGGGGTGGTAATCTGATCCACCATGACGGGCCTCCTCTGCTCAAGAAGCAACTATCCCTGGAACATCCTTCTGCCCTCATCCTCCTTATAGCCGCCAGCGGTAGCGATCTTCATAGCCGCCAGCGGTAGCGATCTTCGCAGGAACGGGTAGCCCAAACGTTAAAAAATACCCGGCCCGGTCCAGCAATTTCCCAGGAGAACAACTTTGCAGATGGCTTCTCTCCAGGCCAGATGCCTGGCAAAGAGCGTCCAGACCCGCTGGGGAATCATTCCTCGCCCAGCCGCAGCACCTCCTGCACGCGCAGGCGGCGAAAGATGACGATGGTGACGGCCAGGGCCACGAGCAGGCACGCCAGCAGAAAAAGCCCCTGCTGTGTCACGATCTGAAGGTTGAGGCGGTCAGTTAGCGGCGGCAGCAGCGGAATCCCGGTGTCATCAATAGACAGCGGCGGAAGCGTCATGGTGGCGATCAGATACCCCAGAGGTATGCCCAGCAGCAGCGCCAGCAGCAGCAAAATACCCTGCTCCCAGCCCAGCGAGCCGCTGATCTGGCGCAGCGAGAGGCCCATCGCCCGCAAGACACCAAACTCAAAGGTGCGCTGGCGAGCAACCAGATAAAAGAGCGCCACAAAGCCTACCACGCTCAAGAGCGCCGCGATGACGAAATCCAGCGCGAGCGCGCTGGAGACCGACAGGTGGACCGGATCGGCGCGCAG
>JBJKSJ010000058.1:0-44468 GCA_046704085.1 Ktedonobacterales bacterium
GCCCCAGCGCGAAGCAGGAAAGCTGCATCAGGTAGAGCGTGACGAAAAAGGCGAAGACGAAGAGGACGACAAAGACGCCCAGGGCACGGCCTACAGCGCCATTGAACTGCTGCGCCGCAAAGATTTCGAGTCCTACTCCTGGGAGGAGATGCAGGAGGCCAAACGACTGATGGCCGAGATGCGCTGGCATCTGGGCGAGCGGCCTACGCGCCGCAAAGCGCCCGCGCGCAAGGGCGACTACCCAGACCTGCGCCGCATCATTCGGCGCAACATGAAATACGGCGGCGAGTTGATCGAACTGACCTGGCGCAAAACCAAGCGCAAGCCACGCCCTCTGGTGATCATCTGCGACATCAGCGGCTCGATGAGCCTCTATTCGCGCCTGCTGCTGCACTTCATTCATACCATCTCCAGCGGCTTGCAGAACACCGAGGCGTTTGTCTTTGGCACGCGCCTGACGCGCATCACGCGCCAACTTCGCAAGCGCGACGTAGACGAGGCCGTGCGCGATGTCTCCAAGAACGTGCAGGACTGGTCCGGAGGCACGCGCATTGGCGAGTGTCTGCGCGACTTCAACTATCGCTGGGCGCGGCGCGTCCTGGGGCATGGCGCCGTCGTGCTGATCATCAGCGATGGCTGGGATCGCGGCGATCCCGCCGTCCTCAAGACCGAGATGGACCGCCTGCAACACAACAGCCACCGCCTGATCTGGCTGAATCCGCTGCTGGGCGCGCCGGACTATCGCCCGGTGACGGTTGGGATGAAAACGTCGCTGCCCTTCATCGATGATTTTCTCTCGGCGCACAACCTGGATAGCCTGCTGGAACTGGGCAAGGTGCTGGAGCAGATCGACGACAGCCGCCCCATTCGCCGAGGGCAGGCGCAGAAACAGGCGCAGCAGACAACCTGGAGATAAAGCCTTCGTAACGTTTGTGCTTGATGCAGAACTAATTCTGCAAGAGGGAAAGTAGCCATGAAAGACATTCTGCCCGATGTAGAGAAGTGGCGCGCTGAGGGCGAGCGCGTGGCCGTTGCCACCGTCGTCACGGTGGTTGGGTCGGCGCCGCGCCGCGAGGGCGCGAAGCTGGCCGTCAGCGAGCGCGGCGAGATCAGCGGCTCGGTCAGCGGCGGCTGCGTCGAGCCTGCGGTGATCACGGCGGCTGAAGAGGTCATCAAATCTGGCACGCCGCAGATGCTCACCTTTGGCATCAGCGAAGAGGAGAATCTGGAACAGATTGGCCTCTCCTGCGGCGGCGAGATCAAAGTCTTCGTAGAGCGGCTGGATTGGTAGCCAGGAGGGTCTGGCAATGGCTGAAATCTATGAAACCCTCAAGGCCAGTCTGGCAAATGAGCGACCGGTCGCGCTGGCGACGCTCGTCGGCGGCGCCGGGCCGCTGGGCGCCAAGCTGCTGGTCTTCACCGATGGGACCACCCAGGGCACGCTGGGCGACGCGGCTTTTGATAAGCGCGTGGCGGACGATGCGCGCGGGATGATCTGGCGCGGCGAGGCCAAAACAATCACCTACGCGCCGGAGCCGCACGACGAGACGCTGGCCGGAGCGACGGAGGTCTTTATCGAGAGCTTTCCGCCCGCGCCCAAGCTGGTCATCGTCGGAGCAGGGCATATCGCCATCCCACTGACGACCTTTGCCAAGACGCTGGGCTATCGCGTGATCGTCGTCGATGCCCGCGCAGCCTTTGCCACCCAGGAACGCTTCCCGCACGCGGACGAGGTGATCTGCGAGTGGCCGGACGAGGTGTTGAGCAAGATGCCGCTGCATGTGGCGACGGCTGCCGCCGTGCTGACACATGATCCCAAGTTCGACGAGCCGACGCTGCGCGTGCTGCTCAACAGCGATGTGAGCTACATCGGCGCGATTGGCAGCCGCAAGACCAGCCAGGAGCGCAACGAACGCCTGCGCCAGCAGGGCGTCACCGACGAGCAGCTTGCGCGCATTCACGCGCCCATCGGCCTGAACATCGGCGCGGTTTCGCCCGAAGAGATGGCCCTGGCAATCATGGCCGAGATTGTGGCCGGCCAACATGGCCGCGAGCGTTCGGCGACGGCCTGGCAGACGAAGTAAGGTCGGCATGTGGACAAGCCAGTATGGGATTTGAGCCATATGGGAAGAATTGGTATGGTGACATCGAGGAAGTTGTCGCGCGGCTACGTCTCTAGGGGCAGGCGCTCGCTACCGTATTCTGCTAACCCAAATTGCAGAAGCTGTTCCTGCTGAAACGAATTGGTCATGTGTGGAGACTACAATAGAGAGAGTAATGTGTATCCCTCCAGAGGTGAGCAGGGCGCTCACCTCGTTGTGTGCAAGCGGGGAGGCTTCTTCTATGGCAACTGTTGAACATGAGCCGGTGCGCGCGCCCGAACTCAACGGCGCGGCCTGGTTGAATACCGACCATCCCCTGACGCTGGCAGACCTGCGGGGCAAGCTGGTCCTGCTGGATTTCTGGACCTACTGCTGTATCAACTGCATGCACGTTCTGCCAGACCTCAAGTATCTCGAAGAGAAGTACGCCGATCAGCCGTTTGTGGTCATCGGCGTCCACTCGGCCAAGTTCGAGAACGAGAAAGACACAGACAATATCCGTAACGCCATTCTGCGCTACGGCATCAGCCATCCAGTGGTCGTGGATGTCAATCATCGCCTTTGGAACGCCTACACCGTGCGCGGCTGGCCTACGGTCGTGCTGGTGGACCCGGCGGGCTATCTGCTGGGCGCGGTTTCCGGCGAGGGCCACCGCGAGCAGCTTGATACGGTCATTGGCGCGGCGCTGGATGCCTACAAAGAGGCCGGGCTGCTAGATGAGACGCCGCTGCCCATCCATCTGGAGAGCGAGACAATTACGGATACGCCGCTCTCTTATCCAGGCAAGATACTGGCTGACCCGACAGGCAAGCGACTCTTCATCAGCGACAGCGGGCATCACCGCATCGTGATCGCCACGCCCGACGGCAAGTTGCTCGACACGATTGGCCTGGGTACTGCGGGCGCGGATGATGGCGCCTATGAGGAGGCCACCTTCAGCAATCCGCAGGGGCTGGCGCTGGACGCGGAGCATGACTGGCTCTACGTCGCCGACACGGACAATCACCTGCTGCGGCGGCTGGACCTGAAGGCGCACACAGTCAGCACCGTCGCCGGTTCCGGCGAAAAAGGCATTGGGCCGAATCTGACCGCTCCGGCGCGCGAGCAGGCGCTCAATTCGCCCTGGGATCTCTGCATTGTAGATGGCCTGTTGTATATCGCAATGGCCGGCTGCCATATGCTCTGGCTCTACGATCCGGCGAAAGAGGAACTGCGCCATGTGGCCGGAAGCGGACGCGAAGCGCGCATCGATGGCCCAGCGCTGCGCTCGGCTTTTGCGCAGCCCAGCGGCCTGACCACCGATGGCAGCGCGCTCTACGTCGCCGACAGCGAGATCAGCAGCATTCGCCGCGTCACGCTGGGCGATGCCGTAGAGGTGACAACCGTCGCGGGCGGCGACCTCTTCCAGTTTGGTGATGTCGATGGCCTGGGCGATCTGGCGCGCTTCCAGCATCCGCTGGGCGTGGCCTGGCACGAGGGCGCGATCCACGTTGCCGATACCTACAACCACAAGATCAGGACAGTAGACCCGGAGAGCCGCCGGGCGTCCAGTTTCCTGGGCGACGGCAAACCTGGAACCGCTGATGGCGCCCAGCCGCGCTTCTATGAGCCAGGCGGCTTGAGCTTTGCTGGCGAGCGCCTCTATATTGCTGATACCAACAACCACGCCATCCGCGTCGTCGATCTGGCGAGCAAGACCGTCTCCACGCTCAGCATCAGCGAACTCTGCCCGCCAGGTTTCTGCCTACCGGAGCCGGGATTTGCGGGCAACGTAGAGAGTCAGGAAGCATAGCAAATTACCTGCCCAGCAGCAGGCTGGGAAGCGCAGCATGTGTGCCAAAAACCGAAGAAGGGAAGGCAAATTGCAGCGCCAGCAGGGCGAAGATGACGATGAAGTGCAGCGCCTGATCCACCCAGATGGGCTTGATGAGGTGGTAGCGGGTCTTCAAGGGGTCTATAAGAAAGTGGGTGATGAAGATGACAGCAATCGCAGCGGGTGTGGCTCTGGCAAATAAGACAAAGACGGCAGTGTAAGTGGCCGCGTGATAGGCATTCACCTCCCAGCTTTTGCCTTTGTTGGCCGACATCCAGCCGGACTGAAAGGCAAAATCACCGACAAAATGACAGGCCAGCCAGATCAGCACCGCCGCGAGAACATCCATCACAACACTCCCATCTCTAAAAAAGGAGCGCCTGCTATCAAATGGTCCGGCGCATCCTCGAAAGGGAGTATACCCTGCTGTAGACTCAGGGTGCTGTCTCCACGATCACGCCATAAGGGTGAGATGGCTCACAAAAAGTAGCGGCATCTCAAAGCGGCGATTGGGGCGGCTCGCCGCGCTTGTGACGCTTCGCATGGCGGGGATTGCCTTTGGTGTGCTGGGCAGGTTCAGAGGCGGTGCTGGAGCCTTCCAGCCGTCGCAAGACGCCCTGGCGATGGCGGGCGCGCTGGGCCAGCAGGCTTGGCGGCGCGCTCAAATGGGCGGCCAGTTCGTCGCTGCTGGCGGCATGCCCTCCGGCCTGGGTCACGTTGCCGCGCACTTCCTGATCGTTGCTGGCGACCACCACCGTATGATGCTGATCGGTTCCCTCGCACGCCAGCCGGGCAATCACCTCATCGGCAGTCACGCCCTGGCAGGTATAGATCAGGCGCACGCGCTGCACTTGCTCCCTCTTCTCCACCACTTCCTGGCCGTCGAAGACTACGACCACCTGATGCGGGGTATGGCGGTATTTGGCGATCAACTTACGCACCAGCGCCTCGCGCGCCGTGCCCAGGCTGCGGCGCTCCAGCAGCGCCAGTTCGGGAGTATTCTTAATCACATTATAGCCATCAATGAGAATGAGCTTGGTTTCCAGCATAGCAGTGACCTTCCAGTCCGATGAGCAAGAAGACGGTGATGCTCCCAGAGATATACCAGAGCGATCGCGTGGCTCTCTCTTCTATTATATAGTTCTTCTCCGATGGCTGCCTGATAGGCGAGGCCGCAGCGGCTCACTTAGCATGCTGGCTGCCCGCTGCCGCTGCTGCCGCTGGTGTAAATTAAGAGCAGCGCGTCTGGCGTCGTTTGCATGCGCGCCAGATGCTCATTGGGGATGGTCGAATGAAAGTTCGTGAGGGCGGCATCAATCTTTTGCTGAATTGCCGATCCCACAAAGCTGGTGATGGGCTGATCGCCCAGCAGCACTCGCGTGACCATCAAGGCAGGCCGATCCTGAGCATTGACACAAGGATGCAGGAGAACCTGCACCTGGCGCGCGCCCGTCACCGGAAAGACGACATCGCCCGTCACGGTCAATTGATCGCCACTTTGCGGCTGGGCGCGCGCGTTCGCCAGCGGCAGCGTTCCAAGCGGGGTTGAAATGCCGGTACCATTGAGGTTTTGCGCCGCCACTGCGGACAAATAGGTTTGCGACAACTGAATGGTTACATCGCCGGGACTGTTCTCTGGCTGAGGCGGCGGCTCATTTGGCTGGGGGGCAAACAAGAGCAGCCCCACCATCAGAATGATCGCCCCGACGACCACCCCGGAGAGAAAGCCCCCCAGCACCTTCCAAAGCGTCCTGCCGCCTATGACCTTGAGCCATTTCTTGAATACACTCATCCGCGCTCAGACCAGCCTCTCCTCAGAATAAGCCAGATTTCTCCAGCCGATTATATCATGGCCCTACTTTGGCAGGCTTCGGCACAGATCATGCACGAGCGAAACGAAGAACAACACCCCATCGGAAACCGATGGGGTGTTGTTCTTCGTTTCGCTGAGCCTCTGGCTGGCGCTACACCAGCATGCCCATTGGCTCTTCCAACAGGCGCTTGACTTCCTGGAGGAAGCGCGCGGCGGTGGCGCCATCAATGGCGCGGTGATCGACGGAGAGCGTGACCTTCATGCGGTCGCGCACGACGACCTGCCCATCGACGACGACTGGCGTGGGGATGATCGCGCCGACAGCCAGGATGGCCGATTCGGGCGGGTTGATGACGGCGGTGAACTCATCCACGCCATACATCCCCATGTTGCTGATCGAGAAGGTGCCGCCCTGGAATTCTTCTGGCTTCAGCTTGTTGTTGCGGGCCGCGTCGATCAGCCTGCTCGCCTCGCGGGCGATCTCCAGGATGCCTTTCTTGTCGGCGTCGCGGATGACCGGCACAATCAGCCCCTGCTCCAGCGCGACGGCCAGCCCGATGTTGACGCGCTTCTTGAGCAGCAGGTTCTCACCATTGAAAGAGACGTTGACCTGCGGCATGCGCGTGAGCGCGCGCGCCACTGCTTTTGTGATCAGATCGTTGAAGCTGACCTTGATCGGCTCCGCTTCGGTCTGAGCAAAGGCGTTGATCTGATCGCGCAGGGCAGCAGCCTTGCCCATGTCGATGGACATGGTGACATAGAAGTGCGGCGCTTGCTGCATGCTCGACGCGAGGCGGCGCGCAATTGTCTTGCGCATCGCGGTCAGGGGAATGGCCTCAACCTCTTCACCAGGCTGCGCCGCAGGCATCGCCGGGGCAGGCGCAAAGGCAGGCATCGGCGCAGCCGGGGCAGCAGGCTGCTGGCGCATGAAGGCTTCGACATCCTCGCGGATGATGCGACCATTGGGGCCGGTGCCCTGAATCTGGCTGACGTCCAGGTTATGCTCGGCGGCAATGCGTCGGGCAATCGGACTGATAAAGATGCGCTCGCCCTCAACGGCAGCGCCGATCCTGGCCTGGGCCACCGGCTGGGGCTGCGGCGCTGGAGCGGGCGCGGCACGGCCATTGCCACCAGGAGCAGGAGCGGGCGTGCTGGTCACACGCTCAGCCTCGCGCATAGGCGCGGGAGCAGGGCGAGCCTGCGCGCGTTCGGGCTTGGGCGCGGCGCTCTGCGCGGGGGCAGCCGGAGCCTGCTCAAGCGGCTCGTTGGGGTCGCCAACCAGCGCAATCTCGGCGCCTACCGGCACACTCTGCCCGGCTGGCACCAGGATTTTGCGCAGCGTGCCCTCCACAAAGGATTCCATCTCGATATTGACCTTGTCGGTCTCGATCTCAGCGACGGGTTCACCCTTCTTAATGGGGTCGCCCTCTTTTTTCAGCCAGTTGAGGATTTTCCCCTCTTCCATATCGCCCAATTTTTGCATCACGATGGTATTCATAAGGTTCCTCTCCTGGGCGGAGATGCGCTCCGTTAGGCTCCTACTTTCTGAGGCACAATCGCGCGGACAGCCTTGATCACATCATTGCGGGCGGGCAGCGCGGCGCGCTCCAGGTTCTTGGCGTAGGGCATGGGCACATCGGCGCCGGTTACATGTTGAATCGGCGCGTCCATCCAATCAAACCCATATTCATAGATCAGCGAGGCGATGCCCTGGCCGGTCCCGAAATATTTCCAGCCCTCTTCGACGATCACGGCGCGGTTGGTCTTCTTCAGCGAATCCAGCGCCAGGTCCAGGTCGAGCGGGCGGATGGAACGCATATCGATGACCTCCGCCTCGATGCCCTCTTTCGCCAGTTCCTCCGCTGCTTGCAGAGAGATATGCACCATGCGCGAAAACGTAATGATGCTGACATCTGAACCCTCGCGGCGCACGATGCCGCGATCCAGCGGGACCAGATATTCCTCGTCCTCATCGGGCACTTCGCCCTTGATGCCATAGAGCAGTTCATGCTCAATGAACAGGACGGGATCATCGTCCCGAATGGCCGACTTGAGCATGCCCTTGGCATCGTAGGGCGTGGCGGGCATGACGACCTTCAGGCCGGGCACATGGGCATACCAGGACTCAAAGGACTGGGAGTGCTGCGCGCCGCGCTGCGCGCCGCCGCCAGCAGGCATGCGGAACGTCACCGGCACCTTTGGCTGGCCGCCAAACATATAGCGCGCCTTGGCCGCCTCGTTGACAATCTGATCGCTCGCCAGCAGGCTAAAGTTCATCGTCATCAACTCAGCAACGGGCCGCAGGCCACCCAGCGCCGCGCCAATGGCGGTGGCTGCAATGACCTCTTCGGCCAGCGGCGTATCGATGACGCGCTTCTCGCCAAACTCTTTATCCAGGTCTTTTGTGACCGCGTAGGTGCCACCATAGCCAACCACATCCTCACCCAGCACAAAGACCCGCTCATCGCGGCGCATCTCCTCGCGCATCGCTTCGCGCAAAGCGTCGCGGTAGGCAATCGTTCGCATTCACTTCTCCTCATAGCACGGGCATCATCCCGATGTGCTGCATCTCTTTTACTTGCGCGGATAGCGCCAGGTAATCGCCTCGGAGTTATCGACCATGACATCTGTATAGAGTTCTTCCAGCGGGGGCTCCGGGCTATTGTCGGCAAACTCCACCGCATCTTGCACCGTCTGATCGACGCGATCCTCGATTTTCTTGATGTCCTCATCCTGAATCATCTTGGCCTCGCGCAGTTTCTCCAGGAAAAGGTTGATGGGGTCTTGCGCCGACTTCCAGCGTTCTTCCTCATCGCGCGGACGATAGCGGGCGGGGTCGGCCATCGAATGACCCCGGAAGCGATAGGTCAGGCACTCCAGCAGCGTCGGGCCTTCGCCCTTGCGCGCGCGTTCGGTAGCGCGCTTGCACGCCTCGTGGACGGCGATCAGGTCCATGCCATCAACTTTCTCATAGGGCATGGCATAGGCTGCGGCGCGATCTTTCAGATCGGGAACGGACCAGGCTTTCTTCACAGACATGCCCATTGAATATTGATTATTCTCGCAGATATAGACGACGGGCAGCTTCCAGAGCGCGGCCAGATTCAGCCCCTCGTGGAACGCGCCTTCATCGACCGCGCCATCGCCAAAAAAGCACATGATGAGGTGATCTTGATTCTGGTATTTGGCGGCAAGGCCCAGGCCGCAGGCCAGCACGATCTGCGCGCCGACGATGGCGTAGCCGCCCAGCAACCCCACTTCCTCGTCGTACATATGCATGGAGCCGCCCTTGCCCCTGCTGCATCCGCCGATGCGCCCGAAGAGTTCGGCCATCACCTGCCTGGGAGGAATGCCTTTAGAGATGGCCTGTCCATGTTCACGATAATGACTGATGACCTTATCTTCTTTGCGCAGTGTGGAGATAGCTCCCACCCCCAGGGCTTCCTGGCCGATATAGAGGTGCATGAAACCACCAATTTTTCCTAACGTGTACTCTTCGGCTGCTTTCTCTTCAAAGCGACGAAGCAGCAGCATCTCCTCAAACATGCTGACTAACTGCTCGCGGCTGAGGCCAGCCAGGGCCACTTGCCGAACTGCCATTGCCCCTCTCTCCTTTTGCTTTATTGGGGAAGTATGCCGCCAGATACGCGGCGGTGAAACGTGTGTCTGATCAATCGTTGTGCATGTCCCTCTCTCGGAGTTAGACCCTCCGCATTTTCTGTGCTTTCACCTTTGCAACCCTTTGCTTTCTTTTATAAAACCATTGCACTTTCTTTATGGCTCTCACTGCATTGTATACCAAAATGCAAGTACCCTGCCGTCTTGCCTGGGCTGGTTTTCAGAAGCTATACTTTTCTGGTAGAGGAGAGAAAGAGGACGCACCCATGACCTATGTGGTTACTCAGCCGTGTATCGGCTTGAAAGATGCTTCCTGTGTGGATGTCTGCCCGGTGGACTGCATTCACGCCACAGAGGAAGACGAACAATTTTTTATCAATCCGCAAGAGTGCATCGATTGCGGCGCATGCGAGCCAGTCTGCCCGGTGAACGCGATCTTTGAAGAGGGTAACGTGCCCAAGAGGTGGAAGCCATTTATCCAACTGAACGCTGATTACTTCCTCAGACAGCGCCAGGCGAAAAAGAAGCGCAAATGATGTGCGGGATCGCCAGCCAGAAACAAGCCGCCTTGCTCATCTGAGCAGGGCGGCGTTGGTTATCTCAGCAAGTGAATAGATTACTAGCCTGTTGTCGTACTTGCCGAAGGTAGAGGAATGGCTGCGGCCACGAAAGAGAGGACCGTAAAGAGGATAGCAAAGACAATCGTCGCGTTGAAGAGCAGTTTATCGATGCCCCTGCGCGTCTTAAAGACGGCGCCCGTGCCACCAAAGACGCTGCCCAGGCTCGCGCCACGCGCCTGCAAGAGAATGCTAACCATCAGCGCGATAGAGACGATGATCTGGGCCACCTCTATTGCGCCTCGGTAGGGTTCTAAAAACGCCAAGGCTTCACCCTCGCTTCTGTGCTAAAGATAGATGCAATTTCAGCGTATGAACAACACGCTGTCGCCTTTTTCTGCATTATAACATCGGAGGGATGAGCGCGCAACAAGAGAGAAGCCAAAAGTCCCACAGGGCCAACGCAGCTACAGGTGTGCCAGGCTTTTGGGCTAGTAATCAGGATTCCCTTTCGCTGTGAGGCGGGACCCTGGAGACAGCGGCCCGGCTGGTGCTGCTCTCGGTCGCGCAGAGGACGCACGCGAGGGCGTCAGCCGACCCGCTTCTCCGCCGCGTGCCCCGCGCGCAGGCGGCGCGCGCTGGCCCAGGCGCTGACCAGGGGCGGGCGGCTTTCCCCGCGCGCAAGTGGGCGAGGCTCAGCCAGCATAGACCCGGTTGAAGGGGCGGGCGCGGGAACCCCTTTGGGCAACGCCAGAAACGGCGCAAACCTGGCGCGCTTTGCCTCCCCCCAAGCCCGCCTGGGCATCCCAGCTTGCGGCTCCGGCCAGCACCGCGCACCGGGCGCGACCCCCACGCGCGAGGAGGTCAGGCAGGCGAGTCCGTGCAGGGCGGGGGGCTGCGCGGTGGGCACACGGCGCTTTCAGCCTCAGCAGGGGAGGGGGTCCAGACCTCCCCTCCTCAGCCGCAATCCCCGCACTCCTCCCAGGCTTGCCTCTCCTGTGCCATGAGAGGCGGTGGCCCTGGGACGCCTGGTGGCAAACACAACGCATGCACAAAAAGGCTACAATATAAACAGCACCACAAGGTCGGCCTCAAAAGACGTGCCTCTATCCCAGAAAGCAGAGGAAGCGCCATGTTCAGCCTGGGTATTCTTACCATCAGCACCAAAGGCGCGCGAGGCGAGCGCGAGGACACCAGCGGCGCAGTCATCCGCGAGATGATGAGCGCCCCAGAGATGGGCGTCCAGGTGGCCGCCTACGAGATTGTCCCCGATGATCGCGCGATCATCGAAGCACGCTTGCGCCAGTGGAGCGATGAGCGTCGGCTCAACCTGATCCTTACTACCGGCGGCACCGGCCTCGGCCCCTTCGATCTCACTCCAGAGGCCACCCTCGCCGTGCTGGAACGCCAGGCGCCTGGAATTGCCGAAGCCATGCGTCTGGAAAGTCTCAAGCACACCCACTTTGGGATGCTCTCACGCGCAGTCGCAGGCACACGGGGAACAAGCCTCATCATCAACCTCCCTGGAAGTCCCAAAGGAGTCCGCGAATGCTTGAGCGCCATCCTACCCGCGCTGCCACATGCAATTGGGCTGCTGGCTGGTGAGATTAGCGAACACGGCAAACCCCAAAGCTAGCTGCCTACATCATCCTTCGCCTCTGGACGCTGGGCCGGCATCAAGACGCCTCTGCCGCAGGTATGCTTTTTGCAGCTAGTGTTATTTCCTGGCGTCCAGAGTGTTATCTCTCAGCCACAACCAACTACGGGAGGAACCTTCTATGCCCAAAAAACCATCTAAACGCCGTCCCCCGATCAGCAGTGGCGCCACAACGTTGCTTACGGTCGCGGGGGGATTGGGCGCGCTGGCTGCGATCAATAGCCTGATTGCCCGCAATACCCACGATACCTTCAGCGCGCTCAGCGGCGAGACCCGCCGCTATCCCTGGACCGAAGGAGATGTCTTTTATAAAGTCAAGGGGCAGGGCGAGCCATTAGTTCTGCTACATGGCATCTATGCAGGAGCTTCTGCCTTTGAATGGCGCAAGAACTTTGATGCCCTCTCAGAGCATTTTCGGGTCTATGCCCCTGATTTGCTCGGCTATGGCCTTTCCAGTCGTCCACCGCTCGACTACACAGCGCAGACCTACATCCAGTTACTCATTGATTTTGTCCGCGAAGCTGCCGGGGGCACAGAACATCCGGTGCATGTAGTTGCCAGCTCGCTGAGCGCCGCGCACATAATCCAGGCGGCTTTCCAGCGTTCAAAGCTCTTCGAGCGTTTGGTCCTCATCGAGCCAACAGGCATCTACGAACTCAACCAGGAACCTACCCTCCCCCAGCGCGTCCTTCACCGCATGTTGCGCGCGCCCATCATTGGCACATCCGTCTATAACGCCATCGTTTCGCGTCTGGGCATCAGCTCATACCTCAGCAGGCAGGCTTATCTACATCCAGAGACCGTCACCACCGATCTGGTTGATTACTACTATAACACCGCCCACCAGCCTGGAGGCCGTTTTGCCCCGATCAGCTTTATCACGGGCTACCTCAATATCAACATCGAAGAATCTTTCGCCCGGCTGAGCCAACCAACATTGATTATCTGGGGCAAGCAAGCCAAAGTCACGCCAGTCGAAGACGCGCACACCTTCCAGCGCCTCAATCCCCGCGCTCAGGTCGAGATCATCGATGGCAGCAGTATGCTCCCCCAGGAAGAACGGGCCGATCTCTTTAACCAGAAAGTTATTGACTGGCTGCGCCAGCCAGCGGCAGCCCGCACCTGAGCCACGCCCCCTATCCCTACCCTTGCCACTATGCACAAGCCGGGATACCTCGAAGTGAGGTATCCCGGCTTGTGCGCGAGAGGAAGGAGCAGCGCGGAAATAGCTCTTCAGTCTCGGCTAATCTTCAATCTTCCCAGTAGTATACAGCCAGCGGATAAAGTCGAGCCGACGATACTCCGGCGACTCATCTTTATAGAGGCCAGTAGTATATTGCTCGCGATAACTGAGCATGGCAGCAACTTGCTCTTCTGAAAAGCCCTGCGCTTTGAGTTGTTCTATCTCTTCATCAAGGGTGATGGTTGATTCGACTGGAAGCATGGTAACACCTCTTTGCCCGCTGTTCGGGCTGCTGCGCGCTACCTCTTGCCGAGTGGTAGCGCCTGCACCTTTCTACTGAGTAGTACGCAGAATAGCACTATGGGTTACACATCGTTCATTACCCTTCTATTCTCAGCATAGCATCTCAAAGCGGAAAAAGCTGTTATTACGTTCACCTTGCCAACGTGAGCCTGCGCACCACAAGTGAGAGTTGGCAGAGAGATTCTCTCCCTGGATAAAAGCAAACCCCACAGCTCAACACCGCAGATCAAAGAAAGACGTGGGCAGCTAGCCCCGCTGAGAGGCTAGCTGCCCACGTCTTTCAAACAAAGCGAACAATCGACTACTGGCGTATTATCGCTTCAACCTTCATCTCTGCTCCCAAACGTGGCAACCCAAAAGCGAAGGTCGCGCCGGTCTCGCTCTGATTCCGGTTGCTCTCCGCCCAGATGCGCCCGTTGTGTAATTTGAGAATTGCCTGGGCCAGATAGAGACTGACCCCAATCCCCCCATACTGATGGGAACTCAAGGCATTGGGATGAGAGAAGCGATCAAAGAGATGCTCAAAGTTCTCAGGAGGAATGCCGATCCCCTTATCGCTAACCGACACGATCAGTTCGCGCTCATCTCCCAGCAGGTTGATCGTTACCGGCCCCCCATTGGGAGAATATTTAATGGCATTATCAATCAGATTGCCAACGATCACGCGAATCCGCTCACGATCAGCGCGCACCTGCGTATCCTGTGCCCAGACATGGAAGGTCAGGCGGTGCTGTTCGGCAGACGCCTGAATAGATTGCACGATTTGCCTGACCAATTCAGCCAGATCGAACTCCAGCGGATGAAGCTGAATCGTGCCGCGCTGAAGCAGCGAAAAATCCAACAGATTATTCACCAGGCGCTCCAGGTGTTCAGCCTCGCTCTGGACGATACCCAGGCAGCGAAGCTCATAGTTCTCGGCTGGGGATTCGCTCACCTGGCCTTCCATTGCCGCGCTGGCTGTTTCCGCCATGCGGCGTTCGGCGCGCCTTAACAGATGCTGGGTATACCCTTTGATCGGAGTGAGTGGCGTCCTCAACTCATGGGAGACACTGGAAAGAAACTCGTCTTTCCATTTCTCAATCTGTTTGCGGTCGGTAATATCATTCAACACAGCAACGGCGCCTACCAGCCGTCCATCAGCATCGTGGTAGGGGGAGGCGCTGATATTGAGCGTAACAGGGGCCGACTCTGCGGTCATGTCCGCCAGCAATTCCGCCTGAACCGACTCTTGGCGACGCCAAGCCTGCTCTAACACTTGACCTAAAGAAACTAGGCAAGCGCCTTCCGAGGCAGTAAGCATATCTGCCAGCGGGATAGCGCCCGCGTTGACCTCCAGCCCTGCGCGCGCCAACAGGGTACGCGCCATCGGATTCATCGTATGCACCAGGCCAGACTCATCAACAATGAGCAGTCCCTCGGCCATTGTCGTCACAATACGTGCCAGTCGTTGATGCTCCAGATGGACTTGCTCCCAAAGCTCTTGCTCGGCCTGGCGCAGACGCACATTCTCCAGCGCGATAGCCGCATAATCGGCGAGCGCCGCCAGAAATTCCTCATGCTCGCGCCCAAAGGCGCCCCAGCAGTCATCTGCCAATCCCAGCAAGCCAATCATGTGTCCCTTGCTCACCAGCGGATAGGTGATAAAGGCTTCAATCCGTTCGGCCAGGGGCTGATCCGGTGGGACGCCAAGATTGATCTCATCGGGCGCATCAAGCACCTGACGCACCGCCACTTGTGGCAGCTTCACCGGGGGCAACCCAGAACGCAAGACCTCAAAAGCCAGGCGCTCCACATTCTGCTGCAAAAATCGCTGGCCGAGTGGGTGGCGCGCAATCACCACTAATTCATAGTTGCCCGTATCATCCACCAGCAGCACAGAGCAGGCGGCGAAATGACAGACCTCCTTCAAATTGGCGATAAGTGCCCGCCAAATTTCACGTTCGCTGGTGGCTGCTACAAACGCGCGACCCGCCTGTCGCATCAAGCGTAACTGCTCGTCGGAGGAAAGACTCAGCGGCTGCTTCGAGAGGGGCAACACCCTGGCCTGCTCGAGAGGCTGGGCCATTCGAGAGACACGTACCGGATGAAATGGCGGTGGAGGGACAGGAGCCAGCGGCGGCGCCGGTATTTCCTGCACACCATCATAGCCCACAAACGGTGAATCACTCGCAGACCTTGCCAGCGTATCGAAATCCTGCACAGAGGTCTCCTCTCATATCCTCAAGGGACCGACCCTTTGCATACGTACAAATCCAGTCGCTTCCTTATAAAAACTATAGCATAAAGAGCCGGGGGAAATGCAATACACCAGTTTGTATCCGGTGATGCTTTTTGATCTGCTCCATACCTGGAGCGCCGACCTGACAGCACATCCCTTGAGCCAGAGAGACGATAACGGCCAGCACACCATGTCGCTTGCTCGCAAACTTTATGCCAGCATCAACCCTTCGATACTGCTCAAGTACTTCTTTCCTATTCTCCTTGCAAAAGACCCCCACAAGCCTAGACGTAAGCGGTGAGAGGAACTTATAATAGCCACGAAGTCCACCTCCTCCCTACCAGGGAGAGGCTGTCGCGCGTAATGCGTTCCCTCTAGCTCTCTTCCGCCGTCCAACTCGGTATCTGTCCCATTGCTGCTCTTGGGTTAGCAAGTTGTTGCTGGGTTGAAGAAGGATTGCGCAAACGCATGAATAAGCATAAGTTGTTCACATCACCGAAAAAGCATGCAAACGGCTCATCCCGTTCGCCACAGGCGCCTGAGCCGTCAGGTTCACCCAGGGGGCCACTCTACGTGCCCCCACGTATTGCTGTAGCGATCATCGTTCTTTTTGTCATTGGTCTGGGACTGCTCTTGTGGTTTTCTACCAATGCCCATTCCAGCAATGATTACCAGCAGGCGCCTATCAGTCAAATCTTAAATCTGGCCGATAAGCATGAGCTAACTCAGGCAACCATCAATGGAGATCAGGTCCAGGTCAGCGCCAAAGATGGAAAAAAATACGAAGCGACCAAAGAAGATCAGCAAACGATTACTGATCGTTTAACCCATGACGGGGTCGAGGTCACGGTTATTCCCCCCTCTAACGGCGTGAGCCAATGGTCTCAGGTTGCCGTCGATGTGGTCGTTCTTCTCTTGATTGTGGGCGTTATGGTGGCGTTGGTGCGCAGGAATGGCATGGGCAGCGGGCAGGCCGTTCCGTTTGGGCGAAGCAAAGCCAAGCGGTTTAACGAGTCTCGCCCCTCCGTCTTATTTGCCGATGTCGCCGGGGTAGAGGAAGCGAAGCAGGAACTCGAAGAGATCGTGCTTTTCCTGAAGCAGCCACAGAAATTCGTCGCAATGGGCGCCCGCATCCCCAAAGGCGTGCTGCTTGTCGGCCCGCCAGGCACTGGCAAAACGCTCATTAGCCGGGCAGTCGCTGGTGAGGCGGGCGTAGCCTTCCTTAGCGTCAGTGGCTCCGAGTTTGTTGAGATGTTCGTAGGTGTCGGCGCTTCTCGCGTCCGCGACCTTTTTAATGCCGCCAAAGAAAACGCCCCCTGCATCATCTTTATCGACGAAATTGACGCAGTAGGCCGACAGCGCGGCTCGATGCCCACCACCGGCAACGATGAGCGCGAACAGACGCTCAACCAGTTACTGGTCGAGATGGACGGCTTTGATAGAAACACTAATGTGATCGTGATCGCCGCCACCAACCGCCCTGATGTGCTGGACCCGGCGCTCTTGCGCCCTGGCCGCTTCGACCGGACGGTCATGCTCGAAAAACCTGACATCAATGGCCGCCGCCAGATTCTTGATGTCCATGCCAAGGATAAGCCTCTGGCGCCAGAGGTAGTCCTGAATCGACTGGCGCGCCAGACAGCAGGGTTCTCCGGCGCAGACCTCGCCAACTTGATGAACGAAGCGGCCTTGCTCGCCGCGCGCTATGACCGCACGGAGATTACCCACATTGATCTGGAAGAATCTATTCTCCGCGTCGTCGCCGGTCCTGAACGCAAGAGCCGAGTCATTTCTGAATCCGAGAAGGCGATCATCGCCTACCATGAGGTCGGCCACGCGCTCGTGATGCGCTCCTTGCCTGGATCAGACCCCGTGCAGAAAGTCTCGGCCATTGCGCGCGGCATGGCACTGGGCATCACCGTCTCGGCTCCATCTGAAGACCGTTATCTGATGCGGCGCTCAGAACTCTTGGCGAAGATGGCCGGATTGATGGGCGGGCGCGCTGCCGAAGAGATCATCTTTGGCGACATCACCACTGGCGCCGCAAACGATATTGAGCGTGTAACCGCCATCGCGCGCAAGATGGTCTGTGAGTTTGGCATGAGTCCGCTGGGGCAGATTCAACTCAAGACCGCCGAGGAGGGCGGCGCGCTCAGTCCGCAGACCGCCGCGCGCGTCGATGCGGAGATCAGTTTCCTGGCCGATCAGGTATACCAAACGGCCAAAGACATCTTGCTGGAGCGCAAAGACAAACTCACCAGTATTTCTGAGCATCTCATTGCGGTAGAAACCATCGACGGTGAGGAACTAGACCGGCTGCTAGCGGAAAACTCCAGCGCCGCATGCACCTTACAATCGATTACTGTTGCACAGCATTCTGTCGCCCAATAATAGTCGTTCCTTTTTCTGTCCTGGTGAGCCAGGCTGTTTTAAGCGGTCTGGCTCGCCTGGCCCACTGTTTCGCTTTTTACCTTGTTCGCCTCCCTGCTTCTTTCGAGCTTATGACACGCACCTTTATTGCGATTGAACTGAACGAAGAGGCCCGTGACTATCTGCGCCAACAGATTCGGCAGTTCAGAACCGTCCTGCCGCGTGTTGGCTGGGTAGACCCGGCCTCGCTTCACCTCACCCTGGCCTTCCTAGGCGAACTGGATGACACGCAGCTTCAGCAGGCCATCCAAACGACACAGGAGGTTGCTCAGGCAGCCAAACCTTTTACCTTACGCCTCGGCACGCCTGGCACGTTTGGCCCGGCACACAACCCTCGCGTCATCTGGATAGGCATCGTCGGCCATCTTCCGCCGCTGCTTGATCTCCAATCCCGCCTGGCAACGCGCCTGGCTGCCGCTGGCTTTCCAGCAGAGGAGCGCGCTTATTCGCCGCATCTCACCCTGGCGCGGATCAAAACTCCGCTCAGCAGCCAGGAACTCGGCGCCCTCCGGAGCATCATCACATCGGTTCCCTCTGCCAGAGGCAAAAGCGGACAGCCTCCTCATACTGACAATCTGAAGAGTCCCACCATCCCGGTTGAACATCTCAGCGTAATGAAAAGCGATCTGCTGCCGACAGGCGCACAGTACACCTGCTTGCGCATCTGCCCATTCGCCCATGAATGATCCGCCAGCTTCTCAGCCAAAGGCTCAGATCGACCAGATCATCATTTTGACACTTGACTGTTGGTAATGAACAGAGTATTCTCTGTTCTAGAGCGGAAGGGAGCAGTCCGCATAGTTTTTGAGGAGGAAAGACGCATGTTGAACAGAACAACCGGCATCATTGGCACCATCCTGGGCCTCATCCTGGCAATCCTGGGCATTTACCTCTGGTTCCTCAGCACACCCGTCCACCATAAGCTCGGCCCTGGTTTCCTGGTGGTCGGCATCATCATCCTGGCCTTCGGCGCTTACGCCTACATGTCAAGCGCTAAAGCAAAGGGCGCGATGTAAGGCCAGACAGAGCCTGGCGCCTCGACAGTGCCAGAACATGAGCAGGCGAGAGATGTTTATCTTCTAGGGATGAGCATCCCTCGCCTTTTTATGAGGTAGCCAGCAGGCTTCGGCCCGCTTGACGCTCAGGCGTCTATCTGCTACCATGAGTGTGGAGGAGCCAGGAAAAGAAGAAGGCAAATAAAGGAAATCATGGTCACACTTTTGCTCCGTGTGCTTTCCCACAGCGCGGCCATCCAACCGCTGCTGGATATTCCCACCACGCGAGGCAGTGTTCAAAGTGTGTTTCCCCGCGCCGCCAACCTCTTATTCGGAGGCCGATTACTGACACTACTTGCGCGCGAGACGCCCTGCACCCCCAATGGCCTGGTGCTGCCACTGCACTCCAGGCAAGGCCCCCTGGCCGATCTACAAACCGGCATGGCTGTCATCATCGAGCGCGGCACGATTCACGTTCCTACCTCCAGCCTGCGCCTGAGTACCCAAAACAGCCGTCCCTGGGATCCTCATCCGCACCTTGCGCCTGCGAGCTGCACCCCAGAGCGATTAGAGCGCAATGTGGCCCGACTGGCGACCCTGGTAGCCGCCAAGGCGCCCAACGGCGGGCTGGCTGCTCTGATTCACCTGCCTGGCAGCCAGGCTCCCGACCAGGCCAGGGCTTATCCTCTCTCATCCGACGCGCCTGCCTCGGCAGAAGCATCTTTGTTGCTGCATACTGCCAGGCCAGCCACAGAGCGCCTGCTAGAAGGCATCATCCGGCAACACATGCCTTCTGCCCATCAGGGAGCCAGCGCCCTCATTGGTCTGGGACCGGGCCTGACGCCATCTGGGGATGATATCGTCATTGGCCTCATGGCTGCCACCATTTTGCTCAGCACAGCCCTGGGGATACCTGGCGAGTTTTATCAACGACTGAACACCGAACTGCTGGCACTCGCGCGAAACCGCACCAACAAACTCAGCATTACCTGGATGGAATATGCCAGACAAGGCGAGGTCGCTGAGCATCTGGGACGCCTCTTCCAGACGCTGGTGAGCGATGATTCGCAGCGCCTGGAAGCTGCTGCACAGGAGGTTCTAGACAGCGGCGCAACTTCAGGAGGCGATCTCCTCACAGGTGTCATCCTGGGGAGCCGCTGCCTGATCGCGCGGAAGACCTTTTAGCAAGCAAGAGGGTAAACGCCATGACATTCACGGTCAATGATGCCCTGAAAGTCGGCCCACTCCGTTTTGCCCGTGTGCTGGCAGGCATTGATGGACTCAACCACACGCTCGCGTATATCAATGTTATGGAAGTCCCCGACATTCTGAAATGGGTGAAGCGCGATGAACTGCTCTTAACCACCCTCTATCCCATGCGCGATATGACCATCTCGCCTGGCGAGTTGGTCCGCGAATTGTCTCAGCGCAATCTGGCAGGCATTGCCGTCAAAGTCGGGCGCTATGTCGATAGCGTGCCCGATGAGATGGTTGAAGCTGCCGAACGCGAACAACTTCCCCTGCTTGAGCTTCAGCCAGATGTCTCCTTCAACGACGTTATCAACTCGCTCCTTGCTGAAATCCTCAACACCCAGACCAACCATCTGCGTCATTCACAGGATGTCCACCAGCGCTTCACCGAAATTGTGCTAGCCGGTGGTGGCCTGGGCGAAATCGCCGAAAATCTGGCCGCGCTCATCCAAAATCCTGTCCTCATTATCGCCCCTGATCGCCGCATTCTCGCTTCAGCGGCAGGCACGAAAAGCAATGGCCTGCTGTCTCAGCTTATTACCAAACAGGGCAACCACCAACACCTCGAAGCCAGCGAATTTAGCGAGAGCGCCAAAAGCGCCAGGGCGGCAATGACCACCCGGCGCGTGCTGCATATTGGTAGTGAGGCCATCACCTGTGCCGTGCGTCCAATCCGGGTGGGGACCACACTGTATGGCTCAATTGTTGCCGTATTGCATAGTCAAGAACTCCAGGAGGGGATGGTGACGGCTATCGATCACGCTGCAACCGTGGCGGCACTCGACATTATGAAGCAACAGGCTGTCTTGAACGTCGAACGCCGCTTTCAAGGCGATTTCCTCGATGATCTGCTCTCCGGGCGCATCCAATCGCGCGATGCCGTCACCGCGCGCGCCAATGCGCTGGCCTGGAACCTTGATCGACCAGCGTTGGTCATGGTGATCGCCTTTCACCACGCCGGACAAGACCCGGCTCAGCGGTGGCGCAATCATGGCTCGTTTCGACGCGATAGTATCCGGCTGATCGATCTTGCGCGCGCCATGCTGAATAAGCTGGATCGCGGCGCCACCCTCTGGGAACGTTCGGACAGTCTGGTTGCGCTGCTCAGTGAACCCTGCCTACCTCAAAATCAGCCTGCACTTGCGCGCCAGACCAGTATGCAGATCGCCCGACAGATCAACCAGGAGCTACAGAGCGCCGGAGGTGAGGGCTGCTCCACTATCGGCATCGGTCGCGCCTATAACGACCCGTTGAAGCTGCATGTAAGCTACGAAGAAGCCCGCCAGGCGCTGATCATCGGCGCAAAAGTCTGGGGAAGTGGTATCGTGACGCACTTCGATGACCTGGGGGTCTATCGCATTTTGCATCACCATCCCGATAAAGCGGAATTAGACAGCTTTGCAGAAGAAGCACTGGGCAAGCTCATCGAATATGACCGCAAGCGTAAGACTGATCTGGTTGATACGCTCGATGTGCTGATGGACTGCAACTTGAACATTTCTGTCGCAGCCCGTCGGCTCTACCTCCATTACAATAGCCTGCGTTATCGACTGCAAAAGATCGAAGAGTTGATCGGTCCCTTTGTAGACGACGCGCATCAGCGCTTCAACCTCCAGTTGGCCCTGCGCATCCGCAAGGCCCGCCAACTCTAAAGACAGGCGGACAAGAAGACTCAAGGGGAGAGGAATGGTTACACGCCTCCTGGTTCGGCCAAACTTCTATTGTGATTCCGTCGCCCTGATGACCCTCGCGCGCGCACTGACCTCCCTTCCAGGCGTTGAAGACGCAGCGGCGGTCATGTCAACCGAAATGAATCAGACTCTGCTCAGGCAAGCCGGGCTGCTGACTGAAGAGAGCGCCAGCGCAGAGACAGGCGGACAGAACGACCTGCTCATCGTTGTGCGCGCCGAATCCGCTGAGGCCGCTGACACAGCGATGCAAACAGCCGAGGACAGACTGCAAGCACGCGCCAACAATCAAGCCGCCACGCAGGCGCAGCAGCGCCCTACCTCGCTTGAGCAGGCAGTCCAGCAGCACCCCACCATCAACCTCGCGCTGATCTCGACCCCAGGCGCTTATGCCGCTGTCGAAGCGCGCCAGGCTCTCCTGGCGGGACTGCATGTGTTCCTCTTCAGCGATAACGTGAGTCTGGAGCAAGAGATCACGCTCAAGCGCCTGGCCGTCGAACACGGCCTCTTGCTGATGGGGCCAGATTGTGGCACAGCCATCCTGAACGGCATCGGATTAGGCTTTGCCAATGTCGTGCCGCGTGGCCCTGTTGGCATCGTCAGCGCCTCTGGCACCGGGCTGCAACAGGTCTCAAGCCTCGTCGCTGGCTATGGGGCTGGTATCTCCCAGGCCATCGGCACGGGCGGGCGCGATCTCTCTCAGGCAGTGGGCGGGCGCATGATGCTCGCTGGCCTCGATCTCCTCCAGCAAGACCCCGACACGCGCGTCATCGTGTTACTCTCGAAACCACCTGCGCCAGAGGTTGCTCAACGCATCCTTGCAGCCGCAGCACAGGGAACAAAGCCAACGGTGATCACCTTCCTGGGCGCCGACCCGGCTACCAATGACCACCCTCTCGCATCCCATATCCAGCCTGCCCGCACGCTCAGCGATGCCGCGCGACTGGCTGTGCGCTTGGCCGGTGGGCAGGCGCCACCACCAGGAGACGCCTTACCCGATGAGACCCTCGCCGCTCTTCAGCCCGCCAAAAAAGCCTTGAAGCCTGGACAGCGCCATGTGCGCGGCCTTTTCTCTGGAGGCTCCCTCTGTGATGAGGCCATGCTGCTGCTCAGTGCGCGCCTTGGCCCCATTTATTCCAATATTCCGCTGCGCCCCGATTGGCGGTTGGCTGATGCCAGAATCAGCCAGGCACACACCGCCATTGACTTTGGCAGCGACGAGTTCACCATTGGCCGCCCACATCCTATGATTGATGCCGGATTGCGCCTGCGCAGGCTGGCCCAGGAAGCCCAAGACCCGACAACAGCAGTAATCCTCCTCGACATCGTATTGGGCTACGCCTCCCATCCTGACCCGGCCAGCGAGTTTGCCCCGGCCATTGCGCGCGCCAGAACCGCCGCCGCAGAAGGGCGCGCACTGACTTGTATCATCTCGCTCTGTGGAACCGAGCAAGACCCCCAGGGACTCTCAGCCCAGCGCGACCAACTTCGCCAGGCAGGGGCGCTCGTCTTCACCGAAAACGCCCTGGCGGCGCGGGCTGCTGCCGAGATTGTAAGCGAGCTTCCGGGCATCCAGCGTCAGTAGCACTACATAGCAAAGGAACACCAGCAAAGACAGAATGGATACATCAGCGAGACCAGAGAGGAACCAGGGCATGGATGAACAGCAGTTCTTGAATGGTGAACTACAGGTAGTAAACGTCGGCCTTGAGTTATTTGCGGAGGCGCTGGTCGCCCAGGGCGTCGATCCTGTGCGCGTAGCATGGCAACTACCAGCGGAAGGCATGGGCGCCGAAGTCTGGCAAACCCTGGCCGAGCCTCGCATCGAGGCTGCCAATGACCGCGCCGTGCGCCGCATGCTCACAGCACGCCCGGTGCTGGTGGATGTACGCGCGGCCAGCGAGGTCGTGCCCGGCATGCACCGCCAGACCCTCTTTCATGCTGGCCCCCCCATCGCCTGGGAACACATGTGCGGCCCATTGCGGGGAGCCATCATTGGCGCACTCCTCTACGAAGAACTGGCGCGCACTGAGCAAGAGGCGATTGCCCTGATCGAGCGCGGCGAGATCGAGTTCTCACCCTGCCATCATCACCAGGCGGTCGGACCAATGGCAGGGGTCATGTCAGCCTCCATGCCTGTCTATGTCCTCGAAGATCAGGTATATGGCAACCGGGCGTTCTCGACGCTCAACGAAGGGTTAGGCAAGGTACTGCGCTACGGCGCCAACGATCAGGAAGTGCTAGACCGGCTCCGCTGGATGCGCGATGTGTTGGGGCCATCGCTCAGCCGGGCCATTCGCGCGGCGGGCGGCGTCGATGTCAAACAGCATACCGCCCAGGCGCTTCAGATGGGCGATGAATGCCACAATCGCAACCGCGCGGCCAGCGCCATTCTGCTGCGCACATTGGCGCCATTTCTGGTTGAAACCAGCCAATCACCACAGGAAACGGCCAGCGTACTTCGCTTTATGGGCGAGAACCAGCACTTCTATCTCAACATCTCGATGGCCTGCTGCAAAGCCTCCGCTGATGCTGCAACGGGCGAGCCATTCAGCAGCCTGGTCACAACGATGGCCCGCAACGGTTCCGACTTCGGCATTCGGGTCAGCGGACTGGGCGAGCGATGGTATACCGGCCCGGCACAAAAAGTACGCGGCCTCTATTTCACCGGCTTCAGCGAAGCCGACGCCAACCTCGACATCGGCGACAGTACGATCTCTGAAACAGTCGGGATCGGCGCGTTTGCAATGGCTGCTGCGCCCGCCATTGCCCAATTTATCGGCGGCACACCAGCCGAAGCGCTGCGCTACACGCTAGAAATGTATGACATCACCCTGGCTGAAGATAGCCAGATGGCGTTGCCACCGCTCGACTTTCGCGGCGCGCCCGTTGGTATTGATCTCCGCAAAGTCGTGCGCTTCAATCGCTTGCCCATTATTAACACTGGAATTGCCCATCGCTTGCCCGGCATAGGACAGATCGGCGCAGGCGTGGTTGCGCCACCAGTAGCATGTTTCACCCGCGCCCTGGCAGACCTGGCAGCAGAACTGCAACGCGCACCGATGAACGCAGAACCCCACCCCTAATCTTCCTCATCTGTGGCATAGAATCCAGACGTATTGAAGGGAGAAGGAGCGCCACTTGCTGGCTGCTGTGCACCATGCGAAGAATGGCGCATCTCCAGATGGCGCAGATGATTGCTAAGATTTTGGGCGCCTGCCGCCGCATCAAAAGGCACTTGTTGGCTGAGGGCGGGATTGTTAGCCACTGCCTCAAACTGGGCGATAATACGTCGGATGGTCACTGGATCGGTGACACGTTGGTGGACGACCGCATCATAGTATTCAGCAAGCGCCTGCGCTGAGACCAGGGTCATCGGCTCAGATAGCGCGCCACCGGGGGGAATATCCCCCCCGGACACCGCAGGCACAACCAGGGCATCTGCTGGCTGGGGGGGCGATACAGTCTGCCCAGGCCACCCGGCAGGAACGCCACCTGCCCCCAGCGCCGCAATACCACCAGACTGTGGAGCCTGCGGCACTGGCGCCATGCTGTCGATCACTCGTTGGTTTGGTGGTTGCCCGGCAGGGAGCGCAATGGTAGGATGAGCGGCCAGAGCATGATAAGCAGTGGGTTGCGCACTTCCTGTCGAACGCGGTCCCTCCAGCAGATGGACCTTGACCGTATGCACGGTAACGCCCCGCTCAGCTACCTGATCGCGCATCGCACTGGTCAGGCGCTCATTGATACGCTCAATGGGAGAAGCCGCTTGCGGTTCATCGATCTCGCCAGCGACCTGGGCGCCAAGGGTTCCCCGAAGCTGCTGACCAGTAGTGGAAGCCCGAAAATCATCTGCCGACAGCGCGCTGACGACATCTCGAATCACCGCTACAAGCTGCTGCTGAATCGGCTTTTGCCACTCTTTGGTCGTGCGAATTGCCAGATATTCCTGCCCTGGAACCACCTGATAGATGATCGCCACGCTCAACGTCACCTGCTCGCCAGAGAAAAGCGTAATCGGCGGCAGGCGCACCTCGTGGCGTATACGCTGAGTCTCGATCACGCCCAGCACTTTCTCGCCAGGCGCGCGCAGATTGAACCCTGGTTGAAGCGTGCGGCTATATCTGCCAAAAAGCCCCATGACAGCCACCGTTCCCTCCTTGACAGGGTAATAACGCTCCCGCAGCGCAACCCCTCCCAGAGAGAGCAACAGAATACTCAAGATCAAGCCCAAAAAGACTCCAAAGAGCGCAAAAAAGGCGACACACAGGAACACCAGAAAGCCGCCAACTACTCCAACGGCCCAGAAGGCATCATTCTGTGCGTAAAGCAATATCCCCGCTTGCAGCACCCCAACAGCCGCAAAGACAAAAACCATCGGCACAGCCCGACCTGGATTTGTTGCTGCTACCACCAGGAAAAAGGCGATAACCAACAGTACAGGAATCAGCCAGTGCGAATGGTGTCGAAAGCCCTGCCAGCCGGGCAAAGAATATGACCTCGCCTCAAAAGGAGCAGATGGAGCGGCTGCCCTTCCCTGCGCCTGGGATGTCGTAAAAGGCGCCGTGCGCCTGCGCGCAGAAACGCTACCAGCAGGAGGCATGGAGGAAGGCGCCGACATAACAGGCGGCAACGGAGCAGCAGGCGTAACAGGTGGCGCCGAAGCAGCAGAAGTAACAGGCGACAGAGCAACAGCAGGCAGCGGGGACGGCGCCGTTTCTGGTTGGGGCATATCAGGAAGAGGTTGTGTCTTTACGAGATCAGCGTTCGGCGGGGCAGGGGCATGCGGTGTCGGCCAGGGTGGCAAAGACGGCAATGCTGCGCGAGGGGGGCTATCAGCCTCTGCCCGCCGATCCACTTCTTCTCGAACGGGTTCGCTCCCTGGAGGTTGTGCCGCCTGCCGCCTACGCTCTTCCATTCGCAAACGGCGCAAATCCTGGGAAGTGACCCGCAAAGGGTCATCTGCTCCCCCCTCATCCCCATCAGGTAGGGGTAGGGGGACTGCATGAGAATCACCCAACATTCGTTACTCCTGGCTCCAATGCCGCCAGAATTGGTTAATTGAGCCTGTCTTCTCCTCTAGCAGAAGTTGGGCCACTTCTCTCCCCTGCTGCCCTGGAGGGTTTCGTCTTACAGCAATTGCCACCCCCCACGTCACAACCAACGCCACCGGAACGCCTGGGCGCCTCAATCTCATTTACTGGTGTCTGAACCGTCGCCCCACTCTCCAACATGACCTCCACCGTTTGCTTAATCACGTTGACCCCCACGACCTTCCCCAGACCGCTCGGCGTATTGACATACGCGCCCATCGCTGGCAAGCCCTGCTTGGCTTCTATATACTGGTCGTTTTCATAGGAAAGGCAGCACATCAGCCGCCCACAGACGCCTGAAATCTTGGAGGGATTCAGCGGCAGTCCCTGCTCTTTTGCCATTTTGATCGAGACCACCCCAAACTCCGTCAGCCACGAACTGCAACAAAGCGTTTTGCCACAGGGGCCAACCCCACCGAGAAGTTTCGCCTGGTCGCGCGCGCCAATCTGGCGCAGTTCAATGCGCGTCCGAAACTGCGCGGCCAGGTCACGCACTAACGCCCGGAAATCCACTCGTTCCTCAGCCGTGAAATAGAAGGTGAGGCGGCTGCCATCATAGGTGTATTCAGCCTCCACCAGTTTCATCGGCAGCTTGTGGAAAGTCACGCGCTGGGCGCAACGCACTAAGGCGTTTTTTTCTTTACTTTTAAAAGCCAGCAATTGCCGCAGATCATCCTCCGTCGCCAACCGCAAGATCGGCTTGAGGGGATCGCTCAACTCAGAATCCGCCACCTGCCTGGGGGCAATGACCACGCGCCCGGCCTCGATGCCGCGCGCGGTCTCAACAATCACAAAATTGCCCTTCTCAAGCTCTTTGCCAGCGGGATCAAAGTAATAGATGCGGCCAGCCGGTCGGAAGCGTACTCCGACAACCTGCGCCATACTGCCGCTCCTCAGGAAATCTCGCTCGTCAGCAGGATAGCCTCAGCAACTTCCCGCATCGATTTGCGATTATTCATGCTCAACTTCTGAATCCGGCGGAACGCCTCTTGCTCAGTCAGCCCTTGCTTCTCCATCAGCAGCCCCTTGGCCCGCTCAACCACCTTGCGCGTCGCAAGCTGATCTTGCAAATCCTTCGTCTGCTGCTCCAGCGTCCGAAACTCGGCGAACCGCGCCAACGCAATCTCAATGGCCGGGCGGATGTCGCTCTGACGCCAGGGCTTGACAATATAGTTGACCACTCCGGCGCCCTTGGCCCGGTCAACCAATTCCTGATCGTTATACGCTGTCACCAGCACCACTGGCGCAATCTTCTCACGAGTCAGCGTCTCGGCAGCCGTAATCCCGTCCAATTCAGGCATCCGTATATCCATCACCACCAGATCGGGCCGCAATTCTCGCGCCAGATTCACTGCACTCACACCATCAACGGCCTCGCCGACTACCAGATACCCCTGACGAGTCAGTTCTTCTTTTAAGTCAATACGAATGATAGGTTCATCATCCGCGATAATAATGCGTGTCGGCATGGTCACTACCTCTCACAAGTTCTCAGGAAAGATACCTCATCTATTGGATGAGATGTTTCTCTGAGCATCTATCAGATACGAACAGTCCACTCCTGGGGAGTATAGCACACTAGCCGCAGGCGGGCAATGAGTTAGCCTATCTACCTGGCAAACTCCACTATTATGTACCAGATAAAAGCCGCTCAACGCTCTGCGCCAACAAGCGGCTCAGGCAGATGTTTCCAATCAAGAAAAGCATATTTCGTTGCCGCCAATTCCTCTGCCAACCTCCGCTCACCCGCGCTCAGCGGCAGCGGCTCAAACGGCACACTCAGCGCCGCGCTAAAGCCGCGCACAAACGCATCGCGCACCTGCTCCCAGGTGGCACCTGGCGCAAACGCGCGCACGCTAGCCGTCGCCTCCTGGTAGGCCGCCAGGGCCACTTGCCGTTCCTCTTCCGTTGGATACCTCAGCAGCGAAAAGAGCAGCGGGCCACGCCCCTCCAGCGGAATCGTCCCCTGTTGCAGCACACTGTTCTCCCTCCAGACCTGCGCGCTGCCCACCAACTTGCGTCCATTGCTGGTAATATCGGCCTGCGTCGAGAAAGCAAAACAGGCGGCTGTTTGCTGCTTGCTCATCCGGTTGGTGCTGACCTCCGAGTAGATGCCAAACGGCTCCAGCGCAGCCATAATTCCCTGCGCCAGCCAGCTATAGGCCGCCACAACCCCGCTGGGCACGCCATAGGCCGTCGAGATGGTCACACTATAAGTAAACTCATCGACATGCAGCACCGCTCGCCCGCCTGTTGGGCGACGTACCAGATCAACCCCGCGCGCCGCGCACTCCTCCCTCAGAATCTCGCGCTCCACATCCTGAAAGCGTCCCAGGGAGATTGCCGGACGCTCCCAGCGAAAGGCGCGCAAAGTGGGGGGCGTCTCGCCGCGCAGGTGAAATGTCAGAATGGCCTCGTCAATCGCCATATTCAACGCGGCGCTGCTCACGCCGGTATCAAGAAATCGGTAGGAGGCAAACAGCGGCATCAGCGCCTTCTTTCGGGAACAGAAGATAGCCAGAGATCAGACACCTTCTATGCTCACAGCAATCATTGCAATGCGCCTCTTGGGGAGAGGATGCTCACACAGAGACATCGATATTCTACCACTCCTCGCCCCAGTTGGCCGCCTTGTCTGTGCTACAATGAGAGCGCCACTGCAAGAGGCTGGCTAACCAGCGCATCCTTGATGACCTTCTGCTCAACCTATCCAGCGGACAGAGGCAACACACATATGGGTCAATTTGAAAAGCATGTCTTTATCTGCACCTCCGGCAAATGGTGCCCCACCAAAGATGGGGACTCGCTTGCGGTGCATGCCTATCTGAAAAAGCGCGTGGCCGAGGCCGGACTAACCGGGCTTGTCCGTATCAACCATTCCGGTTGCCTGGATCAATGCGGCAATGGGCCGATGATAGTTGTCTACCCAGAAAACGTCTGGTATTGGGGCGTCACCATCGATGACGCCAGAGAAATCTTTGAAGAACACCTGCTGGGTGGCAGACCCGTCAAGCGCCTGATCTATCGCCCAGGCAGGCCGGGCAAGAATAAGTTGCCGCGCGACGAACACGACCGACCCATTGGGCGCCCAGAGCGCAAACCGGCTTGAACCGACCATACAGAGCCAACAAAGACCATCGCTGCTCACAGAACCATCAGAGCAAATCGCCAACATATCCAGATCGCAGACACAGAGGTGATGGCTACATGAAGATTTTCATCTCCACTGACTTTGAGGGCATCGCCGGCATCGTTGATTGGGACCAGATTCTCCTCACCGGGAGAGACTATGAGATGGGGCGACGGCTCCTGATCGACGAAACTAATGCCGTCATTGACGGCGCCCTGGAGGCAGGCGCAACCGAGATCGTCGTCAACGATTCACACTCCGTGATGCGCAACATCCCCCCGGCAGAACTGCATGGCCGCGCCACCTACATTTCCGGCAAGCACAAACCCCTCTACATGATGGAGGGGTTAAATAGCTCCTTTGATGCCATCTTCTTTGTCGGCTATCATGGCTCCATCGGCGCCAGCCACGCCATCCTGAGTCACAGCTATAATCCGCGCGCCATCTGGGAAGTCAAAATCAACGGGCGCGTTGTCGGCGAAACCGCACTCAACGCCCTGGTCGCCGCGCATTACGGCGTGCCCATCGTCCTGGTCACTGGCGATCAGGTTACTGCCAGAGAAGCCCGCGAAGTGCTGCCAGATGTCGAGTGTGTTGTCGTCAAAGAATCCATCACGCGCACTGCCGCCGCCAATCTCCATCCGCAGGTCGCCTGCGAAAAACTGCGCGAAGGAGCCACGCGCGCCCTTCAGGGGCTGGCAATCCAGAAAGCCCCGGCCTTTGCCTCACCTGTGCGCGTCGAAGTCACCTTCCTGACCGCCGACATGGCCGAATCAGCCACCTGGCTGCGCGGCGTCGAGCCAGCGGCTGGGCAATCACGCAGCGTCACATTTGAGGATACCGATACGCTCGCGCTCTTCCGTACCTTCGTCACCATGATACAATTGACTCGTCCACTCGTAGAACCATAGGCAAGCCAGGGGAAAGAGAGGCGCCCTTGGAAAAACCAGCAACATCTTTTGCGCCCGGAGAATTACTAGCCATAAAACGCGCTTGTGTGCTATGCTTTAGAGAGGAGGGGATGCTGACCCATGTGGAAACCAGCGCCACAACAGAGTCAGTTCGCTAAAGACGATAGTATTCTCCGCTTTAATTCCCCGCAGGCGCGTACTATCGCCATCCAGGGACTGGTGATCTTCATGGCGACGGCACTCGGCGGTCTGCGCGTGGTCGCGCTGGGAGTAGCCGCCTGGTGGCTTGTTCCGCTGGCCCTGATACTCTACACCCTGCTGCTCAGCATTGATGTCTCGGTGGAAGTGACCTCAACAGAGATTGCCGTCTGGCCCTGGCTGGGCCAACTGGCTCATCTCACCTGGCAGCAGCGCTACCCGCTCTGGGCGCTGGTCGATGTCCAGCGATTGCGTTATGGCAACCTGCGCCTCGTCTTCATTGCGGGCGGGCGCGAGCGTCGGCTCATGCTCTGGGGTCTCGGCTTCCCGCCACGCCATATCCCGGCTCTGCTCCGCGCCATTCAGATCAACCGCACTCCACATTGAGCGCCATCCAGAGCATACGCCTGAGCGCCACGCCTGAGCCAGCCCAGGCAAACGGCCTCAACTAACAGGGTATCCACACCGCTTGCACGCGTGCTGAGCCTGATAGACACTCGTAACTCGTATCTTCTGGCAAGGAGACCTTGGCCTGTGGGACAGAACTGGACCAGCGCAGAGATTCGCGCCACCTATCTTGACTATTTTGCCAGCAAGGGACACTTAAAGGTGCCCAGTTCATCGCTCATCCCGCGCAACGACCCGACCGTCTTGCTCACCACAGCGGGCATGCAGCAGATGATCCCTTATTTTCTTGGGCTTGAGACACCCCCTTCCGTGCGTCTGACCTCGGCGCAGAAATGCTTCCGCACAACCGACATTGACAAAGTCGGCAACGAACGCTCGCTGACCTTCTTTGAAATGCTCGGTAACTTCTCGGTGGGCGATTATTTCAAGCGCGAGGCCATCGGCTTTGCCTGGGACTTGTTAACTAACGTCTTCGGTCTGTCGCCCGAACGCCTCTACCCCACCGTTCACCCCAACGATGATGAAGCTCCCCTCTACTGGCACGAGATCGCGCGCTTCCCCGATGAAGCCATCACTCGCCTGGAAGACAACTGGTGGGGGCCACCGGGAACCTCCGGTCCATGCGGCCCCGATTCTGAGATCTACTATGACCGGGGGCCAGAACATGGCTGTGGCAAAGCTGACTGCCGACCCGGATGCGATTGCGAGCGCTTCCTGGAAATCTGGAACCTCGTTTTCATGCAGTTCTACCAAGACCCGGAAGGCGCCCGCACACCACTTGCCAGGCAAAACATCGACACCGGCCTGGGTCTGGAGCGCCTCTCGATGGTACTGCAAGGCAAAGAATCGGTCTTCGATACCGATCTCTTTCGGGCGATCATCGACCGCTTTGCCAGCCTGCTGAATACGAAGTATGGCCGCGACTCCAGAGTGGACTCCTCCCTGCGTGTCATCGCCGATCACGGTCGCGCGCTCGTCTTCCTGGCAGCCGATGGCGTCCTGCCTAGCAACGAGGGGCGCGGCTATATCTTCCGCCGCATCCTGCGCCGCGCCGTGCGGCACGGCAAGCTGCTGGGGCTGGATAAACCCTTCCTGGCCGACGCAGCCGATACTGTGATCAACCTGATGAAAGGACATTACAGCGAACTGGAACAGCGCCGCGACCAGATTGTGGAAATCCTCAGTCACGAGGAGCGCAAGTTCGGTCAAACGCTGAGTCTAGGGCTGCAAATCCTCAACGAAGTCCTGGATGATCTGCAAAGGGAAGGAGAGAACGTCGTCCCCGGTGAAGCGGCGTTCAAACTCTATGATACGCATGGTTTTCCCCTGGAACTCACCCAGGAAGTAGCTGCCGAGCGAGGCATGCTCGTGGACATCACCGGATTTGAAGGCGCTATGCAGCGCCAACAGGAACGTAGTAAACAACCAGCAGTCTTTGCGCGGGAGCGCGAGGAGGAGACATGGGCGCAACTGGCGGCGCGGGTTCCGCCGACGGAGTTCACCGGCTACGCCGGAACAATGGGGGCGAGCCGGATCGTGGCGCTGATGGCCGACAACGAGCTTCAGGACACGATCAGCGCGCCGCAGATCGCGGCAGTCGTTCTGGAGAAGACACCCTTTTACGCGGAAAGCGGCGGCCAGATCGGCGACCGGGGAACGCTGAGCAGCCCGACCGGGACGTTCGAGGTGCTGGACACCCGCCGACCAGTCCCCAACCTGATCGTCCATTTTGGCAGAATAGTCGAGGGGCATCTGCGCATGGGCGCCGAAGTTCGAGCGGAGGTGAACGCTTCACGCCGCGAGGACACGATGCGCAACCACAGCGCAACCCACCTGCTGCACCGCGCGCTGAAAGAGGTGCTGGGCGAGCAAGTCCAGCAAAAGGGCAGCCTCGTGGAACCGGAGCGCCTGAGGTTCGATTTCAATCACCCACGCGCGCTGACCGCCGAGGAGCTTCGTCAGATCGACCGGCTGGTCAACGAGTGGATTCGCAACGACTATCACGTCGAGACCGAGATTCTGCCCCTTCAGCAAGCCCTGACAACCGGGGCCATGCACCTGTTCGGGGAAAAATACGGGGATCAGGTGCGCGTCGTGACGATGGGCCGCAGCAAGGAACTCTGCGGCGGGACACACTGCCACGACACGGGACAGATCGGAATCTACGTAACGACCCAGGAGACCAGTATCGCGGCAGGGATTCGGCGTATCGAGGCGCTGACCGGGCGCGCAGCGGAGGAGTACCTGATCGGCAGAAGCCAGATCGTGGATTCCCTGGCAGCAAAGCTCCAAACCAGCCCGGACGCCCTGGAGACCCGCGTGGATCAGACCCTTCAGGATTTGGCCGCAGTGCGCAGACGCCTCGACCAAATGGAGCGCGCAGCGGCCAGGGTGGAAGCCAACCAATTGGCTTCGGCGCCAAAAATGGTGTCCGGCATCCCAGTGGTAGCGACGCAGGTCTCGGCTTCGGACGAAAAGACCCTGCGCGAAATGGGCGATCAAATTCGCTCCCGGCTGGGTTCGGGCGTGGTGGTTCTGGCCGCGCCCCTGGAGAGTCGGGTGGCCTTTATCGTGGGCGTTACTCCCGACCTGACCAAAAGGGGGCTGAACGCGGGCCAGATCGCAACAGCGGTGGGCGAGCGCCTGGGCGGCAAGGGCGGGGGACGTCCAGACCTGGCCCAGGGAGGGGGCAAGGATCGTGAGAAACTGCCCGAAGCCCTCCAGGCGGTAGAGGAGATCGTCCAGGCATATCTGAAACATCCTGAGTGAACACCTGAGTCCTAAAGCATGGAACAGGTCATTTACCTTCATCCTGATGCCGATGGCGGGGAGGCGCTGGGCCTGATACGGCAAAGTCCGGCCCAGCGCCAGGTTTTGGTGGCGCCCGCCCAGATGGACCGGCTGCGCTTGAACATGCTCTTGCGGCTGGCCCGACGTGGCGCTATTTCTCAAACGAAACAACTGACGGTCGTGAGCGAGGATCGTCGGGTACGGGCACTCGCCGAGCGCATGGGCTACCGCGTTGCCTCCAACCTGGACGAATATTACGGCCTGAAGCCAGCTTCTCTTTTCACCTCCCAGCAAGACCAGCAGCAGGCAGCGCCACTACGAGCGATCTCGCCCCCAGCACAACAGGTTTCTCCCCCAGCAACCCACCAGAAACCGAGCGCCAATCTGGAGAAGATGCTGGTAGATGGGTATCTACCCAATCCCGCGGCGACACCAGACCTGGAGGAAGAGGAAGAGCAATCCGAGCGCGAAGAGCTTGAGCGTCTGCATTATGAAATTGCCGACGAAAATCATCCCTCCCAGGCCCAACAGGAAGCAGAAGCGCATGAGGATCGCATTATTGCCACAATCCTCAAAACCAGCGCGTTGAATGCACCCAATCCACCTGCTGAGGCGCCAGCGGATACACCATCCCTCCCTGCCGACTCGACCAGCCAGCGCCAGACTAGCTCTTCACGAGAAGAAGGAGCAGACGACGATGCTTCTACCGAGCCGCGCGAAGAGGAGGCGCCCCCCAAACCACCTGCTCCTGGCGAAGATGTCAGCACCTCGTCTGCAAGCAACGGGACAGAGCAGCCACCACCACCTGCGGCTTCTAGAACGCTCTTCTCCCAGATCACAGCCAATGCGGCTCCCAGACCAATCCCCCCGATAAACCTCTGGGAGCAGGGGATACGGCCCCTGCCCACGATTGACGCGCTCCTCCACGAACGCGGTGGGGCAGACATCTTCGATTGGTTTGCGCGCACAGCTCTTCAAGCAGCCGCAGCAAGGAGCAGGGCTTCTGACACCGCTGGAGCAACACTCCCCACCGGGAGCGCGGCGCCAGCCACACGAGCCTCGATAGATGCGGCGCCTCCAACCCCTTCACCAACACAGCTAACAGACCCCAGAGACAAACACGGCCATCTCAGGCAAACCGTACACATCGTCACTGCCACTACTCCAGGAAAGCGTGCGCAGCCCCCGCAGCCACGCAGCGTGCCCTGGCAACGGATTGGGATCATCGGTATCCTGCTCCTCTCTCTCCTTATGACCTGCGCAGGGCTAGCGCTGATCCCATCGGCAGAAGTACGCTATCGCCTGGAGATCATCCCCTATAACGAAACCCTCGTGCTAGACGCCCGGCCACACGGCTTGCCCCAAATGGCAAGCGCCCAAAATCGCGCGCAGGCGCCCGCCCAGATTGCGCGTTTTGACGGCGTGCTGACAGCCTACGCTCCAGCCACCGGGCGGCGCAGTGCGCCCGGCGAATCCAACGACCAGCTTGTCTTCCCAACCCAGGCAGATATAGACCAGGCGATTGGTCTCCTCCGCGAACGCTTGCGCGCGCTGGGGGACGAAACACTCCGTGTCCAACAGGCTCCAGGGGACATCCTAGGGCCAGCCATCTCAGATGAGCAGGTACTGGCCTCCCCATCGGCGGGCACAACGCTTCCAGCAGGAGTCTTCACCTTTCAGGCCAGCCTCGCGCTGCACCTGCGCGCGACCTTGATACGACATCAGGCGCTGATACAGGCAACAGAGTACCAGCTACACCAGGATGTCAGCCAGATCAAACCTGGCTTCACTCTGGAGTCTGGCGAACCACTGCAACTCAGCATCCAGGATGTTGCGCCAGCCGGACCCGGCGAAAATGGTCTGGAACTGCTGGTGCGCATACAGGCCACCGCAATGATTGGCCCGGCATTGACTCCAGAACAGGCGCGATCAGCGATTGCAGGCATATCAGTGCCCGACGCTGAAGCCTATTTGCACCGCCAGCCAGGTATTACCGATGTCTCCATCAGTGTGCAACCCAATTGGCTCAACCGCTTGCCAATTTTCTCAGCAAGGATTAGAATCAACCTGGAAAGCTAGGGGAATGTTATGCGACTCATTGGGCTTGACGTTGGGGAAGCGCGTATTGGTGTAGCCATCAGCGACCCCACCGGGACACTCGCCTCTGCCCGTCAGGTGTTAGCCCGAAGACCAGAAAACGTCGCCTTGGAGGCCATCAAGCGACTGGTCGAAGAGGAAGAAGCCGAGGCGATCATTGTTGGCTTGCCCCGCAGTTTAAGCGGCGAACTCCATAGCCAGGCAGCGCGAGTCCAGGAGTTTGGTGAGTCACTACGCAGCCAGGTCTCTGTTCCAGTCCAGTTTTGGGATGAGCGCCTTTCAACGGTGGCCGCCGAGCGTGAGATGCGCGCCGCTGGTGCCAATCGTAACAAGCGCAAAATGATGATCGACGCGGTGGCCGCCGCCATTATTCTCCAGGGCTATCTGGATGCCGCGCGCGCGCAAGCGCCAGGGACGGACGAAGAAGAGTAGGTGATTCTGACATGAGGAATCGGAAGCGATTGGTGCTGGTCCTGATGCTGATCCTGGTAGTCGTCTGTGGCTCCGCAGGCGGCTTTGCCGTCTGGACCGGGGTGAGCCTTTTTGAGTCGGCTGGCCCAGCAAGCGCGCCCACCATCACCTTCATCATTCGAGAAGGCGAAACCGCCGCCGATATTGCCGACGGCTTGCAGGCCAAGGGACTCATCAAGAATACGCTGGCCTTTCGCTTGTGGGCACGCTATCAAAACCTGGATCAGCGACTCCAGGCAGGCGCCTATCAACTTTCTGCTTCGATGACCATCCCAGAAATTATCAATACGTTGCTCACGGCATCGCCGCTGGAAATCTGGGTCACGATCCCCGAAGGCTTCCGCATCATCCAAATTGCCCAACGTTTTGCGGCGCAGCAGCAACTCGCCAACTTCAATGCCAAAGAGTTTATCCAGATTGCCCAGACAGGCAGCTATACCGACACCAATGGCAAAACCGTCGCGCTTGCCTCGCAATACTGGTTCCTCTCGCATGCCCCCCAGGGTTCGGCGGGCGGCGCGCCAAATACGATCAAGTGTTCCGAGTCATGCGATGGAGCGCTGGAGGGTTTCCTGTTCCCCTCTACGTATCTGGTGCCGTTAGAAGACTATGCCGCCGATGTCATCAAGATCATGCTCAACACTTTTGGCGAGCAGTTGTGCCCTGGCCCAGCCAATCAACCAGATGCCTATCTGGCGAATGAGCAACAATGCGTGGCGCATGGAGCCATTCTCGACCAGAGCAGCCATCAGACCGTTTTTGACCTGCTGCAAAAAAACTATGGCACTACCGACAGCAAGAATCTGGCGGATAAGCTCTACCACGCCCTTACCCTCGGCTCTATCGTCGAGCGCGAAGCCCGCACCCACGCGGACCGTCAGGGCATCGCCTCGGTCTACTATAAGCGCTATCGCATCAGTACCGGCGAACTGGCTCCCCCCGAAGCCGGCTTGAGCCTGCTGCAAGCGGACCCAACCCTGCAATACTGGCTGGGCACCAGCGATAATCCCTGGCCGCAGTTGCAGCAGGGCGGCAGCACCTATTCGGTCAATCCCTATGACACCTATCAAATCGAAGGCTTGCCGCCAGGGCCGATCTGCGCGCCTGGCCTCGATGCGCTGACACAGGCGATCAACCCACTCAACACGCCCTATTTCTATTTCATCACTGGCAAAGATGGCATGACCCACTACGCCAGGAATTATCAAGAGCAGCAGAACAACATTAACCAGTACGGTACTTGACAAAGGCTAGCCAGCCAACACACAAGAGAACCTCTATCGGAGACACGGAACAGAGAAGGGAGGAAGAGCCCCATGCGGAATATCGGCACGTTTATCATCGTGATTCTGCTCGCCATTGCCTGCGCGGGCATCGGCGTCTACTATCTGATTCCAGGTATCCCGCATATCCTCATCTTCAGCGTCAGCGGCAACCCTTATGCATATCATCTGAAACATGCCCTTGTGTTCTTTGGCCTGGCGGTGCTGGCGCTGCTGGCCGTGCGCTATGTGATGCCCCTCCCCCCAGAGAAGATGAAAACCCGGAAACTCGTAGAATCTGCTAAGCGAGAGAAGCGGCCCCAGAAAGCGGACGAGTAAACGATGATGGATAAGACATCGGAAAACCTTCAACCTTTACAAGCAGATGATTACGAATACCTGCTGAACGAGTGTAACCGCTTACAGCGCCAGAATGAGTTGCAGCGCGAGCAGATGCGCGCGCTCCTGGTCTTGCAAAGCATCACCAACGCCCTCAACGCCGAACTGGATCTGCCTCGGCTGCTTCGTCAGGTAGTGGAGGCCGCCCTGCGCCTCGTCGTCTGCTCAGCCAGCGCGCTTTTGCTGCTGGACCCAACGACCGAATCGCTCGTCATCGAAGCGCGGGAACGCGCGACGGCAGACAATGCGGAAGCAGGCGCCGGATCACTCGCGCTAACAGTCGCGCCAGCGCCTTCCACCGCGCTCACGTCGCTGTCCAATCAGAGCCGTCCACCTGGGCAAACCGACGGCGAACTACCGAAGACCACGCAGCCGCAAGCCCGCAAAACCTTGATTCTGGGGGAGGGCATTGCAGGGTGGGTCGCTGGCAACGCCGTTCCAGTCATCGTCAATCAGGTAGGAGCCGATTCACGCTTCACGCCAGAGCAGATTGCCATCGATGCCGAAGTGCTGGGCGTCCATCCCAGCGCCATCGCCTGCGTCCCGCTGGTCTTCAAGGGCCGGGTCATCGGCGTCCTGGAAACAGCCCACACCTCCAGCGAAGGCGGCTTCGATACCCGTGACTTCGATCTCTTGAGTACGCTGGCCGCCCAGGCAGCCACTGCCGTCGCCAATTCACGTCTCTACCAGGGATTACGCGCAGAGCGCGACCACATCATCAGCATGCAAGAAGACCTGCGCAAACGCCTGGCGCGAGATTTGCACGATGGGCCAGCCCAGGTGCTGGCATCGATTGCCATGCGCATCGATTTCGTGCGCAAGCTGCTCATCCACGAGCCAGAGAAGGTCGATGAAGAACTACACGGGATCAGTGAGCAAGTTATTCGGGTCACACGCGATGTCCGCGATATGCTCTTTGATCTTCGCCCCCTGGTTCTGGAATCCGAGGGGCTGGCCGTCGCATTGGAACGATTTTTGGAGCGTTTCAAATCGCCGGGTGGCCCTCAAATGCACCTGTTGGGCGAGTATCGGCAGCGGCTCCCCTACCATACCGAGGCAACCGTCTTTGCCATCATACAAGAGGCTGTTAATAACGTCCTCAAGCACGCCAGAGCGCGCAATTGCTGGATCGAACTGCGTGAGGAAGCCCGCGCGCTCATCGTGAGGATACGCGATGATGGGGTCGGTTTCGATGTCCAGGCCATCAGGCGGAACTATGCACAGCGGGGAAGTTGGGGATTGCTCAACATGCGCGAGCGCGCCGATCTAGTAGATGCGATCCTCTCCATCCAGGCACAACCAGGCACGGGCGCCATCGTTTCACTCACCGTACCTAAATAACCAGACAATCAGACAGAAATCCCCAGCACTATTCGGTCAGTAGAGAGGAACCAACCTGAAACTATGAGTGATGGACGTTATGGGCTGGCAATTACTCCAGAAAATACCATCTTTGTCTCGCTCTGTTTTGAGGGGCCAGATGTCTACTCCACCGCAGGTGGATTGGGTACGCGCGTCACCGAACTCACCGAGACACTGGCCGGGCTTGGTTATACCACCCACCTGATTTTTGTGGGAGACCCCACCAAACCTGCTGTGGAGGAGCGCGTGGGTGGCAAACTTATCTTGAAGCGTTGGAGCCAATGGATCAGCAAATACTATCTGAGCGGCGTCTACGATGGCGAAGAAGCCAAAATCTACGATTATAATGAGAGTGTCCCTCCGCATGTCTATAAAGAGATCGTCGAACCTGCCGTCAGCCAGGGAAAGCTCGTCGTCATTATGGGCGAAGACTGGCATACCGCAGAGGTGATGAGCCGCATCTCCGATCTGCTCCACTGGCACAACCTCCGGCATCGCGTGCTGATACTCTGGAATATCAATAGCCTGATGTCCTTGCACCGCATCAACTGGGGCCGACTGAACTACAGCGCCACGATTCTCACCGTCAGTCGCTATATGAAACATCGCCTCTGGAGTTGGGGTATCAATCCGCTGGTCGTCCCCAACGGCATCCCGCGCCGCTTCCTGGAGCCAGTCTCAGAAGACCAACCCCAGCTCTTGCGGCAGATCGCGCAACATGAGAATCCAGAGCGGCTGGTTCTATTTAAGATTGGGCGGTTTGACCCCGATAAACGCTGGATGATGGCCGTCGAGGCCGCCGCACGCCTGAAATATAGCGGCCAGCCTGTAACGATGATCATCAGGGGCGGCATTGAGCCACATGGCGGCGAGGTCTTGGGCCATGCGCGCCATCTCGGATTGGTCGTTCGAGATGTCGGCGCCTCACGCCCATCGCCTGATGACTGCTTCCAACTCATCGCCCAAAGCGGCGAGGCCGACATTTATAACCTGCGCTTCTTCGTACCCGAAGAATTTGTGCGTGTCTGCTATCGTGGCGCCGACGCGGTTCTGGCAAACAGCGGCCACGAACCTTTCGGATTGGTAGGGTTGGAAGTCATGGCGGCTTGCGGCATCGCCTTCACCGGCTCAACCGGCGAAGATTACGCCGTCTCTTTCGAAAACGCCATTGCGCTGGAAACCGACGATCCTGATGAGATTGTCGGCTACCTGCTCCACCTGCAACAACACCGTGATGAATTGGAAAAAATCCGTACCGCCGGGCACAACACCGCCCGCGAATTTGTATGGGAAGAAGCTATTGACAACCTGATAGGGAAACTAGGCTACCTGGCACGCAAGCAAAGCCTGGTGCTGGACTAGCGCGCCAACACCCGATAGATCAGAGAGGAAACGCGGATGGCCCGCAATCTCGTGATGTATACGGTCGTGCATCAACCACGCCGGATCAAACTCCCTGCCCAGCCCATACCACAGGGCGCTTCGCTTGAAGACATCGTTCATTGCCTCTTTGATGAA
Organism: Ktedonobacterales bacterium; assembly: GCA_046704085.1. GTDB lineage: Bacteria > Chloroflexota > Ktedonobacteria > Ktedonobacterales > DATBGS01 > DATBHW01. The sequence goes on from JBJKSJ010000058.1 coordinate 41,268, forward strand.
TCGCTCAATGAACGTTACTTCCGCAAGGTTGCCGCCCAGTGCTATTACCCTGCCACTGAATTCTTTCTGGCGCTCGTGCGCCAGGGACTCAAGCTGAGCATCGGATTCTCTGTCTCCTTTCTCCGCCAGGCGGAGCAGTGGGATCGAGCGCTCCTCAATCGCTTCAAGACCCTGGTAGCCGAGCCAAATGTGGAACTGATTGGTGTAGAACCGTACCATAGTTTCCTCTTTCTCTATGACCTGCCGCTCTTCATCCAGCGCATGCGCTGGATGCGCTGCGAGATGGAGCGCATTTTTGGCAAGCAGCCAAACATCACCGATACCACCGAAATGTGCATGTCGCCTGTTCTCTACGGTGCCCTCGAACAAGCCGGGTTCACGGGCGGTTTACTCGACGGGCGCTCATGGGTACTGACCTGGCGTGAAGCAACCCACCTCTATCATTACTCAGGCCAGCTCAAGCTGCTCCCGCGTCACCTCTCGCTCAGCGACGACGTCGGCTATCGGTTCTCGAACCGCACCTGGGATCGCTGGCCCCTGCTCGCCGAAACCTACGCCCACTGGCTGCGTGAGGCCTGGGGGGATTTCGTGCTGATTGGTTGGGACTACGAAACCTTTGGCGAACATCATCGACGCGAGAGCGGCATCTTTGAATTCCTCAGATGCCTGCCCGAAGAACTCAACCGGCGCGGTGCCCAAACACGCACTCCCAGCGAGATCATCTCGCTGCTAGGAGCAGCATCCTTTCATCTGCCCCTTCCGTGTTTTCCTAGTACCTGGGCCGGCAGCGGTGGGATGGACTTCTTTCTGGGAAACGGCGCCCAGCAGAATCTCTTTCACCTGATGCTCCAGACACACGGAGTGGCGAAGCTTACCGAAAACCCTGATCTGCTTGACCTGGCCCTCTGGCTCGGCCAATCCGACAACCTGCACCTCATCCAATGGTTTGGACGTAGTGGCGCTGAAGCCGAGGTCTCAGCCTACTTCACACCACGCGAATGGTGGGACTTAGGACCAGCGGGCATTATTTACGAGCAGCAACAGGTCTATCAAAACTTTCTCCGCGCGATGGAACCATTTCTCCCAGGGAAAGCGCCCAGGCAACCGGGGCAATTCCCTCAGGGAGATCGTGAACGAATCCTGGCTGAGCCTGGAATCGAGATACGCTACTGAACGTTGAAACTATTGCTCTCAAGCAATCGTGAAAGATACAGGAGGCATTACACCCAGCCAGGCAACGGGTTGTCAGCAAGGCATAGAATGTGTATACTCTCTATTCTGGAAGTGCGATAACTCGCAGAGGGAATACTCCAGAACAGTCGTTGATGCTAAAACTATTGAGGCAAATCAGTGGGTCTAATACAACGACCACGACGATTCCGGCGCAGAGGCTGGATCGTCCTTGCAGCGTTTTTACTGGCAGTGATTCTGGCTGGCATAGTGGGAACGATTGTCACGAATCTCCATGCCCAGGAGCAGCCACATTATCAATCAGCCGTAGGGACGCCAGTCTTCGTACCCCCCACAACACCAACCCCCACCCCGTTAGACCCTGGCTCAACCATTGGTGTGCCTCCTCTTTCGCCAATCAGCGGCCCGCCTGGCAAAGGCACATCACCACATTTGCCAGCAGATATCGGGGTTGTCTATACCAGTCAGAAAAATATCTATCTGCTCAGAAACGATACTGCTGAGCCAGAACGACTCAACGCACCTGGCTACGATTCCCTTGTGGCGCCGCTGCTGACCAACGACGGGCGCCTCCTGTATGCAGGCGACGGCCTCTACCTGGCTGATCTAGTGCATAACGACACGACACCACCTCTTCAGATTGCCAGCATTGACACGGCGACTCAGGTCATCGCGTCTATGACCATCAGTTCTGATGGGCAGCAAGTCTTCTGGAGTGTCGAGCCGCATAATGGCAACGGCGCGATCTCCTTCTATGAAGCCACGATTACCCCGACTGGCGCGAGCCAACCAACGCAAATCTACTCCCAGCCTGCCAACATCTGCCCTTGCTACATGATCTTTGGCCTGGGACTTCCCGATGCCAACGGCGCGCCCACCTTGCTCTTGACCGATAACCTGGGCACCCCTGCCGACCAGGGCACGGGACTCTGGAGCTTTGACCCAGCCCAGCAACAGATTGGGCCAGCAGTGCTTGCCGAGGCTCAAGGACAGGCTCCCCTGACGCTCTCGCCAGATAGCACCCACCTGGCCTTTGCCCCTACCACGGGCGAAGTCCCCGAACCAACCGATAACAGCGTGCCATTGGAGCTTGGCAGCAATCCTTACGGCAACAGCCTGTCAGTAACGAGTTGGAGTACCAACGGACCCGGCAATCCGGTATCGATTGTGTCACCCCAAACCAACGTCCATACCATCTCCAGCTATCACTGGATCGCCTCGCCCGTCTTCTCGCCCGATAGTCAGTCGCTTGCCTACATCCAGTTTTCTTCAGACAATACCGGCCCCTACGACCGACATAGCACCCTCTATCTTGCCAGCGTAGACGGCAGTAGCCCGCCTGCCCCTGTCGCTGTCTTCAGCGCGCGCCTGGTAGAATTGGGAACCTGGCTGGACAGCCATACCCTGCTGCTCTATGCCGATGGCGGCATCTATGCTATCGATACCCACACAGCGGCCATCTCGCTGCTCTCGGTCGCGCCTGACTACAGCCAGATTATCGGGCTGCTGCACGTCACAGAGCAGGCGCCTGCTAACTCCGGTTGCCACCCGCAATGCGCGCGCTAGCCGGGCGCCCTGGCTATCTCTCCAATAAAGCGGACATATCCCTCCGAGCGACAAGTGCGGCTCAGGAGGATCGCACGTCCTGCTCAAGCGACTGCTCGATCATTGCGCTATCCACCACTGGCCGCATTCCTGGCTGTTTTCCCAACCAGAGCAAATATTCACGATTCCCCTCCCGGCCAGCGATAGGCGAAGCGATCACCCCGTAAGGGTACAAAGCCGGTCGCTGCGCCAGCGCCCAGGCGCATATCTCCACCAGCACGCGGCGGCGCACCTCTGGATCACGGATGATGCCTGCGCCCCGATCCGCCTCGGCCTTCCCCGCCTCAAACTGCGGCTTTACCAACGCCACCATCCAGGCGCCTGGCGTCGTCAGCGCGGCCACACGCGGCAGCACGAGCCGCAGCGAGATAAACGACACATCAATAACCGCGCACTCTATTGGCT
>JBJKSJ010000059.1:0-3397 GCA_046704085.1 Ktedonobacterales bacterium
CAGACGGCGTTGGAGTACGCCTATCGCTATGCCGACGACTACGATCTGGTGCTGTGGGTGCGCGCTGATTCGCGCGAGGCGCTGGTGGCGCAGCTTGCCGGGCTGGCTGTCCACTTTGGCCTGCCCAGCCACGCGGCGGCTGATCAGTACCGGCTGGCGCAGACCGTCAAGCGCTGGCTGGAGGCGGAGCAAGATGAGGTCTGGCTGCTGATCTTCGATAACGTGGATGATCTTGCGATGGTGAAGGAGTTTCTACCCACGCGCGGCAATGGCGCCATTCTATTAACGACCCGCCTGCACGCGGTAGGCCAGTACCTCCGCAAGATCGAACTGGACAAGCTCTCGCCCAAAGAAGCAAAACAGTTCTTGCTGGCGCGCATAGGCGCAGCCGAGGAGGAAGAGCAAGCGGCACTCCCAGAGGCCGAGAGCCAGGCGGCAGAGCAGCTTTGCGCGCTGATGGATGGGCTGCCGCTGGCGCTAGATCAAGCAGCCGCCTATATCGAGGAGCGCCAATGTTCGCTGGCTGAGTATGTAACGCTCTATCAGCAGCAGCGAGCAGACCTCTTGCGCCTGGGAAACCGTGTGGACCGGCGGGAGTATCCTGACTCAGTAGCGACGACCTGGCTGCTCTCCTTTCAGCGCGTGGAGCAGGCCAGCCCTGCGGCGGCGGATCTGCTGCGCCTGCTCGCCTTTCTGCATCCCGATGCCATTCCTGAATCGATGCTTTTCCAGGGAGCGGCGATATTGGGAGCGCACCTCCAGGCGGCAGCCGAAAATACATCGCTTCTGAAAACGGCCATCGGTATCTTGCAGAACTATTCGCTCATCCGGGGCAATGCCGAAAAAGGGGCTGATGGGGCACAGCCAGAGAACGAGACCTTGACGATTCATCGGCTGGTTCAGGCAGTGATTCAGGATAGGCTGGAAGAGGCTGAGAGACACCTGTGGGCACAGCGCGCGCTGTTGGTAGTCAACACGGCGTTTCCGCATGTCGTGCCGGAGACCTGGCCGCAGTGTGAGCGTCTGCTGACGCAGGCATTGCATGTCACGGAGTTGATCGAGCAATATCAGGCAATTGGCAAAGAAGCAAGTCGTTTGCTGTTTGAGTCAGCTTCCTACCTCCAATATCGCGGTCGTTTTGCGGAGGCGGAGCCGCTCCACCAGCAGGCGCTGCGCATCCGCGAACAGCAGTTAGGACCGGAGCATCCTGAAGTAGCAACCTCGCTCAATGCACTGGGATGGCTCTACCGTGAGCAGGGCAGGTATGCAGAGGCGGAGCCGCTCTGCCAGCAAGCTCTGGGCATCTGGGAGCAACAGATGGGACCAGCGGATGCCCAGGTAGCGTATGCGCTCAACAGCCTGGCGATCCTCTACACGTCGCGGGGCAGGTATGCAGAGGCGGAGCCGCTCTATCTGCGCGCCCTGGCAATCTGTGAGCAGCAGTTGGGTTCAAGCCATCACGACACGGCCCGCATCCTGAATAATGTAGGGAACCTGTACTCTTTTCAAGGCCGGTATACAGAGGCGGAGCCGCTTTACCTGCGCGCCCTGGACATCTGGGAGCAGCAGTTAGGGCCGGAGAATTCCCAACTGGCCTACCCACTGCATGGACTGAGCGCGCTGTACCATTATCTAGACAGGTATGCGGAGTCAGAACTGCTCTATCAGCGTGCGTTGTCCATCCGCGAGCAGCAGTTGGGGTCGGAGCATCCCCAGGTGGCCTACCTGCTCAGTGGATTGGCAAACCTCTACAGCGAGCAAGGGAAATATATTGAGGCGGAACCGCTCTATCTGCGTGCCCTACGCATTTGGGAAGAGCAGTTGGGGCCGGTGCATCCTGAGAGTGCCTATCCCTGCGCGGGACTGGCACATCTCTATGCCAAAAAAGGCAGGTATGCAGAGGCGGAGCCGCTCTATCTGCGTGCCCTACGCATTTGGGAAGAACAGTTTGGATCACAACATCCCCAAACAATGGAGACGATGCGCGCTCTGGCGCGGCTAAGCGAGGCGCAAGGCAACCACGAGGAAGCGAGAATCCGGTATGCGCGAGCATTGGCTGGGCGTGAGCAGATGTCAGAAGCGTCGCGGCCCCAAACAACCGGGACACGCCATCTGATTGCTCTGCTGCGGGCGATGGGACAGTACGATGAGGTGGCGCGACGTGAGGCAGCTCAAACGAAACAAAAGCCGAGCGCCGAAGCTGGACTGATGGCTCAAGAGGAGCATATGCCCACTTCTGCTGCGCGGACAGAGCACTTGTCGGAGAATACCTGACGGAGAAGAGAGCAGCATGTTGAAAAACTACCCTGGCATAATCATAGATAGCTTGCTACTACGTTCGCACCATCAATGAGCTTCAGGCCACTGGACATTTCTGAAATAGCTGCTTGCATCCTCCAGCCCCAAAAGAGCAGAACAGTAACTGCCCAATGAATGGCTGCTCCGCTCGGTAAGGGTCGCCGTCCCCAGCCGCGCTTGCTGAGGAGCCGCTTGAGGTTCTGTCCAGCAGCAATTATGAGCGCCTCACAATTCACCCGCCAGAGCCGTCGCAGTCGGAACCGCCGCATCCCATGCCAGTCTTTACCCTCCGCAAAGAGCGGTTCCACCCAGACACTGCGCTTGCGTATGGCCTTCAGGTAGGCCGCCGTGGTGCGGTAGGCCCGCACGCGATCCAGTATGACTTCATCTACATCGCGGCAGAGGCTGCGCCCCTGCTTGCAAGTCGTACACTGCGCTTTGAGCGGGCACGTATTGCAGTCGCTGGGTCTGGCCCGATACCGCCGCGAGGTTTCCGTGGTTTGCCGACGACAGAAAACCAGTTCTTTGCCTGCTGGACAGAGGTAGACATCACGGGCTGGATCATACTGAAATTGATCCGGGCTGAAGACGGGTCGGCGCTGAGTCATGTCAGCAGAAGGGATATAGGCGCGCAGGTGCTCGTGTTCAATGGCAACCAGGTTCTCGACCGTGCCGTACTTCTTGTCGCCAGTGGCCTGACGCGGCCAGAGTTTCCAGCGGAAGCGCACCCGCCAGAGCAAATCAAGCATCGGTTGGTTTTCCATCACCTCGGCTGGCGTCACCAGCACCTGCATGATAATCCGCTGCTTCCCTCCATCCACGACGTAGTGCGTGTGATAGCCCAGACGGATGCCACTACCTTTGAGCCGCATCGGGGTCAGTGGTGCTGACCAGAAAATCAGCCACGCGCTGATAATTCCGATTGGTCACCTCCCGCTGTTGTCGTCCTTCCTCCGCAATCCAGTCGTGGCGGGCTTCGTTGAAGGCGGTAAGTACTTGCCGAATTTCCTCGGAAACGGCTCCTGGCAGAAGGGGTGGCGTGACCGCCTCGCATGTGGCTTGCTCCTTGGGTTCGCCTGGCTGCTTCTGGGCCTCATCC
>JBJKSJ010000060.1:0-7173 GCA_046704085.1 Ktedonobacterales bacterium
GGGTTGCCCGACCATCACCAACCAAGCAGTTATCCTCTGAAGCGCCGCAGGCGCAGCGCGTTGAGGACGACGGTTACGGAACTGAGGGCCATTGCCCCTGCCGCCAGGATCGGCGCGTAGAGCGCCAGGACGGCGATCAGCGGCGAGAGAATCGCCAGCGGGATCAGCACGATGTTGTAGCCAAACGCCCAGGCAAGATTCTGCCGGATGATGCGCATCATGCGCTGGCTCAGCAGCATGGCCGTCGCCACGCTCTCCAGGTTGCCCTTGACCAGCGCGATGTCGGCGGCTTCGATGGCGATGTCCGTCCCGCTGCCCATTGCAATGCCAGCGTCAGCCTGAGTCAAAGCCGGGGCGTCGTTGATGCCGTCACCGACCATCGCCACGACCTTGCCGCGCTTTTGCAGGGATTCCACCTGCCGCGCTTTCTCGGCGGGCAGCACCTCTGCCAGCACGCGCTCCGGCGCGATGCCCACCTGGAGAGCCATCGCCTCGGCGGTGCGGCGGTTGTCGCCTGTGACCATCCAGACCTCCAGCCCCAGGCGTTGCAACTGCTCGATGGCCCGCGCCGAGGTTGGCTTGATCGTATCGGCGACCCCAATCGCGCCGATAGCCTGCCCATCGCTGGCGACCAGCATGACCGTCTTGCCCCGCGCCTCCAGTTCGGCGACCTGCGCCTCCAGCGCGTCGGGAGCAATCCCCTGCTCGCTGAGCAGCGCCCGCGTGCCGATCAAGACCGTCTGTCCGGCGACGGTTGCCCGCAAGCCCTTGCCGGGGATGGCCTTTGTATCCGTGACCGGCGCGCTCAGGTCCAGCCCGCGCTCGCGCGCCGCCTGGACGATAGCCTGGCCCAGCGGATGCTCCGACCCCTGCTCGGCCAGCGCGGCCAGGCGCAGCACGACCTGGCGATTAAAGTCGCGGCCAGGGGCGCCTGCGGGCATTTCGACCCAGCCCGCAAAGCCTCCCTTCGCGGGCGATAGGCCCATAGGCGCGGTTTCAACCGCCAGCACATCGGTCACTGCGGGCTTGCCTCTGGTGATCGTGCCGGTCTTATCCAGCAGGATGGTGTTGACCTGGCTGACCCGTTGCAAGCTCTCGCCGTTCTTGATCAGGATGCCCAGTTCCGCGCCGCGCCCGGAGCCAACCATCAGCGCCACTGGCGTTGCCAGGCCCATTGCGCACGGGCAGGCCACCACCAGCACGGCAGTGGCGACGATCAGCGCGAGCGTCAGCGCGTTGGCGGGCGTTCCCAGGAACGTAGTCGCCAGATACCAGCCGATAAAGCTGAGCGCCGCGATGACCAGCACTGCTGGAACGAAGATGCCTGCAATCTGGTCGGCCAGCCGCTGAATGGGTGCTTTGCTGCCCTGCGCCTGCTCCACTAATCGGACGATTTGCGCCAGCATGGTATCGCCGCCGACCTTCTCGGCGCGCATGCGCAGCAGCCCTGTCGTGTTGACTGTTGCGCCCATCAGCGGGTCGCCGGTTTGTTTGTCTACCGGCAGGCTCTCGCCGGTAAGCATCGATTCATCGATGGCCGACATGCCCACCAGCACGCGCCCATCCACCGGCACGCGCTCGCCGGGACGCACCTCCAGCGTATCCCCGACGGCCACGCGCGCAACCGCCAGGTCGATCACCTGGCCGCCGCGCACCACATGGGCCGTGCGTGGTTGCAGCGCGATCAACTGCTTGATCGCCGCGCTGGCGCGGCCTTTGGCACGCGCTTCCAGATATTTGCCCAGGAAGATCAGGGTGACGATGGCTGCGGCAGTATCGTAGTACATGGCGCCCTGCAACGCGGGCACGAACGTGGCGGCGATGCTGGCGGCGATAGCCACGGTGGACCCCATCGAAACCAGCACGTCCATATTCGCCGAGCCATGCCGCAGCGCCTTGATGGCGCTTGTATGGAATGACCAGCCGACCACGCCCCAGACGGCCAGCGACATCGCCAGCAGCGCGTAGGGTTCCCAGCTATAGAGCGGCATCAGCGTGGTGAGATCGCCCATCGTGACGGGCCGCATGAAGAAGATCGTCAGCACCATCAGTGGGATCGTCAAGGCGACGCCGAAGAGCAGGATCGCCAGCTTGCGGCGCACCTCCTTGCGCTGCCGCAGCGCAGCGGCGTCGTTCTCCGCGCCGCTCTCGGTTACCGGCTCTGGCAGAAGTTCGCGCGCGCTATAGCCCGCTTTTTCCACCGCCGCAATCAGAGCGGAGACATTTGTCTTCTGCGGATCATAGGTGACGAAGCCCTGCTCGGTTGCCAGATTCACCGCCGCCGAGGAGACGCCTTCGACTTTTTTGAGATTACGCTCGATGCGCGCGACGCACGAGGCGCAGGTCATCCCCGCCAGCGCCAGCGTCGTCTCGGCTGCCTGCTGCTCAGGTGTATCTGTTTGCTCGTTACCTGGCTGAGCCGTATCCGGCCTGGCCCGCTCAACATCGTGAGTCATGCTCATTCCAGCCTCATTTGTTCGCGGCCAGGTTATAGAGCTGCATCAACTCTTCAATAACCTGATCTTCGCGGTCGCCCTTGATGCCTTCAGGCACGCAGGTGTGCAGGTGGCCCTCTAGAATCAACGCTTCCAGCTTCTCGATGGCTTTGCGCACCGCGTAGGTCTGTCGCAAAACATCCACGCAATATTTGTCTTCTTCGATCATCTTGCGAATGCCGCCCAGATGCCCCTCGATATACGCGAGGCGCTTCAGCGCGTCCGCGCGTCGCTCATCTTGCATGGCTCGATACCCTCCTGCTGCTCTCGTGACGCTTCATAACCCATACCCTCCCGGTAGGGGTCTCCATAAGAGAATATACTACCCCCCTATGGGGGGTGTCAAGAGCGAGCGTATCAATCGCGCCTCTTCGCGTGCGTGTTCCAGAAACGCCGTGAGTGTGTTCGATCTCTCGAACTCACTCACGGCGGCAACTGTTGCTCAGCAGCGGTTTCTATCAGGCGGTAGCTACTGGCTGCTTTGCTGGAGGAGGAGTTGGCTCCTTCGCTTTCTCTATCTCCTTTTTCGCCAGCGAGCCGGTCCAGGGCGTGCCCAGCAGCGGGAGCAGATAGCGGTCCACACCGTAGTAGCCCGCGATGCGCCAGGCCAGAATCAGCAGAATCGCCAGGAACCCCAGAATCGGGTTGGTGCTGACGGCGCCTGCCAGCAGATAGTTGAAGTTCATCACCAGGCCAAAGAAGGCGGCAATGCCGGTCAGGCAGCCTACAATCAGTCCGACGCCTACCAGGATTTCACCAAAGGTGACGAGATAGGCAAAAAACGCGGCATTTGGCACGACGAAGTCCTTCAAAAAGCTGGCATACCAGTCTTGCACGGCAGGATGCGCCCCGGTGCTTTGGGCAATCGCGCCCAGAGCAAAGCCCTTCATCGCGGCTCCGTCGTGGGTGGTGAAGACCCAGGCGCTGCCGGTGGATTTGCCAAAGGTGGTGATGTTGATCGAGGTGCCCGTCAGCTTCTCCCAGCCAGCGGTGAACCACTCATAGCCAACATACAAGCGGACGATCAGCCAGAACCAGGCCATGCGGGTGTCAGCGAACAGGAACCGGGCAATGGGCGGCTCAGGCACTTGAGTGACGGCTTTAGGTTTCACAGCGTTGAAGATACTCATATCAATCCTCCTCGGAATCTGTCTTCTTTTACTCTCTCAGGAAGGGGAGGAGCATCTTCTTTCGTGCTTCGGTGTTCTTCCTCGTTCCTTACGCCCTAACTATAGGCGGTTGTGGTAACAGCACTGGTAACAGCAGGTTACATGAAAAGCAAAAGCTGGTAACGGCTGGTATCTCAATCAAGGGAATCAGACGAGGCAAGCCAGGGACAGGACCCAATGCAATCCCTGAGATAGCGCGGACTTCAGACCAGGGCCAGTGTTACGGCTGCGCTTCCTGGTTTTCCTGCACGGCGGCGACGGCGCGCTGGAGGACGCCGAGTTTTCGGCGGGCAGCTTCGAAGCTGCGCTCCAGGGCGCGGTGGCGCTGCTCGGTCTGCTCCGCGCGCCAGGCGACTTGCGCCTCGCTGGCGGCGATGGCGCGCTCCAGCCCGGCAATTTTGGCGATCAGTTCGGCCCTCGCAGTGGCCGACAGCCGATCTCCCGCCTGCGCCAGCGCGGCGCGCTGCTCAATGTGCTGAAGGCGCAGGTCGCGTAAACGCTGCTGATCGCTCTGGAGCAGCCGATCATACAGCGTCCATTCCGCGTCGAGCGTCTTTAACCGTTCTTCCAACACGGCGATCTGGCGCTGAAGGTTCGCCAGTGTCTGCTCTGGGTTCCGAGTGGTGTGCATGTTGCCCTCCTTACTTCGCTGGAAAGAGAGCGCCTTAGAGGTCTACTACGTCCTACGGTTATTCCTCTCTGCTGTGTCGTACACTTTTCTACCGATAGGCTACCAGCCGAGCGCCAGCCCATCGGCGCGCGGGTCGGCGCCGCCCGCCAGGATGCCATGCTCGCGGTCAATCACAATGGCCTGTGCGTGACCCATTGCCGAGGACCAGCCTTCTTCCACCTCGATGCGATGCCCCTTGCCCGCCAGCGCGGCCAGCGTCTCCGGCGCGATGCGGTCCTCGACGGCCACTGACTCAGCCACGCCGCCCTCTTCGCCGGTAAAGAAGCCGCTGCGCCAGCGCGGCGCGCTAATGGCCGCCTGCGGGTTCATCCCAAAATCCAGCATGTTGGAGAGCATCTGCACATGAATCTGCGGCTGCGCGTCGCCACCCATTGTGCCAAAGACGATGACTGGCTGATCGCCCTTGAAGGCCATCGCGGGCGTCAGCGTGTGCATGGTGCGCTTGCCAGGCTGGAGGTAGTTGGCGTGCGCGGCGTCCAGCGAGAAGTAGGAGCCACGATTCTGCAAGAGAATGCCGGTGTCGCCTGCGACGACGCCGCTGCCAAAGCCAAAGAAGAGGCTCTGAATCAGCGAGACGGCGTTGCCCTCGCCATCGACGGCGCAGAGGTAGATCGTATCGCCCTCGCGTTCCGCTTCAGATCGAACCTCCACTGCGGCGCGCTCCGGGTCGATGCGCGCCCGCTGGCGCGCCGCGTAGTCTTTGGAGAGCAGCCGCTCCAGTGGAATGTCCACAAAGTCGGGGTCGCTGATGTAGCGGTCTCGGTCGGCAAAGGCCAGCTTTTTCGCCTCGACCAGCCGGTGCAGATACTCCGGCGTCTGATGGCCCATCGCGGCCAGATCGTAGCCCTCCAGGATATTGAGCATCTCCAGCGCGGCCAGACCCTGGCTGTTGGGCGGGAACTCATAGATGCGATAGCCGCGATAGGTCGTGCTGATCGGCGCGACCCAGTTGGAGCGATGCGCGGCCAGGTCGGCCTCGGCCAGCAGTCCGCCGTTGGCCTGCGAGAAGGCGGCGATGGCCCGGCCAACGTCGCCGGTATAAAAGACATCGCGCCCACCCTTGGCAATCGCCCGCAGCGAGCGCGCCTGGTTGGGCTGGCGAAAACGTTCGCCCCCCTGCGGAATGCGCCCGCCTGGCGCAAAGACGGCTGCCGTCGTGGGGAACTGGTCGATCAGAGCGCGGTTCAGTTCAATCGCCCGGGTGAATTTGGAACTGATCGGAAAGCCCTCTTCGGCGTATTCGATGGCGGGCTGAAAAACGTCGGCCCAGTCGAGCCTGCCATGTTTGGAGATCAGTTCGTGCCAGCCATCGACTGCGCCGGGCACGGTCACGGCGAGCAGCCCATAGCGCGGGATGGCTTTGAGGCCGCGCTCCGCAAAAGCGGCGGGCGTCATAGCCTGGGGCGCGCGCCCGCTGGCGTTCAGCGCCCGCAGTTCCTGGGCGTGGGCATCCCAATGGAGCGCAAAGAGATCACCCCCCACCGAACACCAGCGATGGTAGACGACGGTCAAGGCCAGATTGGCCGCCACAGCCGCATCGACGGCGTTGCCGCCCTTCAGCAGCATGCGCACGCCTGCCTGTGTGGCGAGGTAATGGGGGGTGGCGACCATGCCATGCGTGGCATAGGTTGGAACGATGGGATATGCGCTCATCTTTCGTGCTACTCCAATGTATCAGATGTCTTGGTGCCCGTTGTGGTGGTTGGTTTCCGGCTCCTGATGCAGTAAGTGCGCGCCTTGCAGCGCCAGCCCTCGGCTGGCTTCGCGCGCCCAGCGCCAGAGCCGCTCGCGCTCGCGCCAGTGGCGCGCTGCCCAGGCTGCCGCGCCAACCCCCGCGCCGAGCAGGGTCAGGGCCAGCGCCTCTTCGGTTCGTCTGCGATGTGATGGCATCGGCTGCCCTTTCGTGTAGCCACCATGCGCTCCTGGGCATGGCGTGCTGTGAGCTTCTGACAAAAGTATAGCATACCTTGCGCGCTGGCTTGCGCGCGCCAGAAGTGTGGCGTGCTATACTCTCCTGTAGCAGAAGCAATGCCTCGCGTGCGGAAGTCATTGTCTACATGCTGGCCTGGTTTCTGCTCCAGCAACTCAGCATCCTATCGATATATCTTCTCAGGAGTGACGTATGCCCTCATCGAACTCTTCGCCCACTCCCGCGCCAGAACCCCAATCGCTGGCCTTTGATCGCGCCGCGCCCCTCTATGACGCCACGCGCGGCTATCCGCCGGAGGTCGCGGAGCAGATCGGCGCCGCGATCATCGCTGCCGCCGACGCGCCGCCCGACGCGCGCTTCCTGGAGGTCGGCGTGGGCACCGGGCGCATTGCTCTGCCCATTGCGCGCCGGGGCTATGACTATACCGGCGTCGATATTTCCGAGCCGATGGTGGCGAAGCTGCGCGCGAAAGTCCAGGAACTCCAGCAGGCTTCTGTCGCCCCATCAGTGGCGCCGATCCGGCTGCAACTGGTCATGGCCGATATGACCGCGCTGCCTTTTCCCGACGCCGCGTTTGATGTGGTCGTGGCCGTGCATGTCTTTCATCTGGTCAGCGGCTGGCGCCAGGCGGTGGAGGAAGTGCTGCGCGTCCTGCGGCCTGGCGGTGTCTTTCTGCACTGCTGGGATGACCACCTGACGCCCGACGCGCCAGAGATGCAGGAACGCTGGCTGGAGATCGTTCGCGAATTGGGCGGAGAAGTCGGCATCCTGGGCGCGGAGCGGCGCTCGATGGTCACAGACTATCTCCGCGAGCGCGGCCTTCCGGTTGAAATCCAGCGCACGGTAATCTGGGAGACACAGGAAAGCCCGCTCGACGCCTTTGAGTAT
>JBJKSJ010000061.1:0-7259 GCA_046704085.1 Ktedonobacterales bacterium
ATCTCCAGCGGGGAGAGCGCCAGATCGCCGCGCGGGAAGGCGAGCAAGATCGCCATCGCCTTATCCAGCACACCTACGTTGGTCTCGCGCGCTTCGGGCGTATCCATCATTTCTTGCTCTCCTCAAAATTCCATATATTGGAATAGTATCTACATAATGGAATTACTCAAACTATAGCATGCCCTCTCTTGATTGTCAAGGCTCTGGGAAGGTCGGGCAGGGCGAGTGATTGATCCTTGACGCGCGAAGCTGATCTGCTATACTCTCCAAGCGACGATGCAGGTGAGCCGGGAGAAGCTTGTCTCTCCTCTTGCCTGGAGAAGCGCAATACATCGATAGTCACATGGAGGAATTGATGACGGTTGAGCCAACGCCTCGTGAACGCAAGAGGGAGGAAAACTCTCTATCCAGGAACCTCGGCCCTATTACAGATACCTATCAATGGTTTTTTTCGCATCTGCTGCCCGGCTTGATCATCACCGGCGCCGCTGCTGCGGTGCTGTTCGTGGGGCTGCTGCGGTTGGTCGATCAGGTACTCCGGGTGAGCCAGGGCCAGACTGATTTCTGCCAGGACTATATCGCCGCGCAGCGCATCTTGCAGGGCGTGGCTGTCTATCAGCCCCTGCACTGCTGGGCGAGTTATTTTCTCATCCCTACGGCGCTAGAGTACGATACCCATGCGCCCTTCTCAGGCGTGTTCTTTCTGCCGTTTGGCTTCTTACCCCAGGTGGCCGCCTATACGCTGTGGGGCTTTTGCTGCCTGGCCGCGTATTTAGCCAGTGGCTTCTTATTGTTACGCGCCCTGGGCTGGCGCTCCTTTCGCGCCTTTGCGCTCTTTGTCGTCCTCAGCACCTACTGGTCGCCCTTGCTCGGCGCAGAGACGTTCCAAAATCTCCTTCAGATCAATACGCTGCTGCTGGTCGCAGCGTGGTATCTGCAACGCAAGGGGCACGAGCGGTGGGCTGGCGGATTCCTTGGGCTGGCAGCATTGCTCAAAATCTGGCCGGTGGTCCTCGTCTTCTATCTCCTCACCCGGAGGCGCTGGCGGCTCGTCATAGCGAGTGGCCTTACGATGCTGCTGGGAGGTCTCCTTTCCCTCCTCGTCTTAGGGCCAGGAGCCTACCTCACCTATCTTGGGCCGGTGCGCCTCAATGAGATCAATTGGATCTCACGCAATGCCAATATATCATTAGTGGGCGTGGTGACGCGGACGCTCAATGGCTATCATACCCCGCCGATCCTCTTCCCGCCGGTTCTGCTCGGCTTAACGCTGGACCGGGCGGTTCTCCTGGGTGAAATAGTCGCGGGGAGCGTGTTAGCAGGAACGCTCGTATTTCTGTGGTGGAGTACCCGCCAGGCGAAGAGCGCCGCCGCCGAATTAGTCCGCTATGGCCTGTTGATCACCGTCGTGCTGCTGATCTTTCCGCTGACGTGGTATTACGAACTGATCACCCTCCTGCTCGCCTTTGCGACCACCCTGCTGGCCTTACGCCAGATGCCCAGACTGTCACGCTGGTGGTGGTTATTGCTCGTTGTGAGCCTGCTGCCACTGACAGAAGATCTCTCCCAGGTACTTGCCCTTGCTGAGTGGATGCAGCGGCAAAGCGCCATGCTCGCCAGGTTTGCTACCTTGCCACTTGCCTTCCCAACGTTTGGGTTGGTCCTCTTCGCGGGGCTGCAAGCGTACTTGCTCTGGCGCTTACGCGAAAGCGTCCCTGTCCCTATGGATCAGATCACGCTTCCTGTTCCCCAGCAGGTTGACAGCTCGGTGGCCGGGCTGGCGCACTCTTGAAACTTGCAGCGACGCCAGGAACGGCGGCGCAGGCGCGGCTGAAGCAGCCGAACACACGACAGTTGCGAAACAAGCCGCGCTGTGGTATCATGTTCGTAGTGGAGGCAGGTGGTGGCGCGGCTGGCCCCGCCCGCTTTCGCGCAACCATTCGCCCCTGTAGTTGCGCCGTTTTAGTATCCGCTCCACACATCTCTACCAAAAACAAGAACAAGAGCCATGAGGAACCATCAGAGGCACGCAATCCATCCGATCCACCGACAGCCCATAGTCGGGGTTCTCGCCTTACAAGGCGACTTCCGCGAGCATTGCAGAATGCTCAAGGAACTGGGCGCAGAGCCAAGGGAAGTGCGCCTGCCAGGTGATCTTGAGGGTCTGGACGGCCTGATCATCCCCGGCGGCGAAAGCACAACCATTGGCAAGCTGATGGTGGCCTACGACTTGCAAGAGCCTGTACACGAACTGATTGCTTCAGGCACGCCCATCTGGGGCACCTGCGCTGGATTGATCCTGCTGGCGCGCGAGACGGATAACGCGCTCGCCGGGCAGCCGCTGCTGGCGACGATGCACATTCGCGTCAAACGCAACGCCTTTGGCAGCCAGGGCGACAGCTTCGAGGCCGATTTGCAGATCCCAGCTTTGGGCGATCTGCCGTTCCACGCGGTCTTCATTCGGGGACCATCCGTAGAGCGCGTAGATGAGGGCGTTGAAGTGCTGGCGACACTTGAGGACGGAACCATTGTCGCCGTTCGTGAAGGGCAGCTTTTGGGCACCGCCTTCCATCCAGAGATGACTGGCGATCCCAGATTCCATGAGTATTTCTTGAGCCTGATGCGCGAGAAGTAACTGCCGCAGGGACAGCGCGGCAAGCGCGTTTCCCTCATCCCGCAAGGGATGTTGCACGTAGGATACAGGATGATAAGGCCGGTTCTTTACGTTGATCTGCCCGGCATCATCTACGCGATAGACCGCAGGGCGCGGGCGCGCAATAGTGAGTTCGCTCACTTCATCTGCACCCCCGACGCCGAGGAGTCCCGCGCATCCCTCACGTCGCTGCTTGCAAGCCTGTTTCCGATCAACCCGACCGCGCGCACCTGGCTCTGCGAGGACCACTGGCGCATTCTGGGCGTCGCCCAGGCACGGCGACGCGCCGGAGGCGCAGCCTGGGACTTGAGCTACCTCGCTTCGTTGCCCAATCGCTCCGCCGAGGACGCCTCCGACGACGATATCCTCATGGAACTGCTGGAGTACGTTGTCAATGCCGCGATCATGCACGGCGTCCAGCGCGTCTTTGCCAAGGTCGATGAAGACCTGGCCGATCTGGAACTCTTCCTGCGCTGCTCGTTCCAACGCTATGCCCGCGAACTAACCTTCTGGCTGCCAAAGGGCGCGTCGGTGAAAGACCCGCCAGACCTGCCCCTGCGCCGCTGGCATCGGCACGACCAGTGGGGTCTGCTGCGCCTCTACAGCGCCTGCGCCCCGCGCGTGGTGCAGATCGCGGAACAGGTCGATAGCAACGAATACACCAGCCTGCGTGTCGGGCAACCGCGCCGCTGGCAGCTTCCGCTGCTTCCGGCCCGCGAACAAGGATTTGTCTATGACCTGGGCGTGCGCCTGGGTGGCTGGGTGCAGGTGCGTCGTGGACGCGGCCCCCATCCCCATCAGATCGCGCTCATGGTGCATCCTGATAATGCTGATCTCGCCACTCCGCTGCTCCGTTTCGGACTCGCCCTCCTGGGGGAAGGAGGCGATGCGCGACCAATCTACTGCCAGGTCCGCGAGTACGAGGGTGCAGTGGTATCTGCTCTGCGCAACGGCGGCTTTGAACACGTCGCCACGCGGGCGCTGCTCGTGCGACATCTCACGCTCCGCGCGATGCAGCGGCGCTTGATCCCGGCGCTGGAACAACGAGTGGCGTATAGCGTGAAGGGTCTGGGGACGGCCCACACGCGCTACCAGGAGCTGGCGGCTCAGGACACTGGTTCTGATTCGTCGGCTACATGAGGTGATGAGAGAATATATGCAACAAGTGATCACTGACGATCTGGATGCTCTGCTTGAGGCCCTGCCTCCCCGCATTAAGGAGGCCGCGTACCGACTGGAGGACCGCGCCGAGCTGTTGGAGATTGTCATGGACCTTGGCCGTCAGGCGGAGGCCCGGTTCCCAGAGAGGGAGGTGATCCTGTGCGATGATCCGGTCTCAGAAGCAGACCTGCACTATGTCGTGGATCGCATCGGAGAGTTTGGGGATGACAACCGCGCCGGCATCGAGCGCACCCTGCACCGCATCTCGGCTATCCGCAACCGCAAAGGCAAAGTGGTCGGGCTGACCTGCCGCGTGGGCCGCGCTGTCTATGGCACTATCGCGCTCATTCGAGACATTATCGAAGAGGGTAAGAGCATCCTGATCCTGGGACGGCCTGGGGTGGGCAAGACGACCATGCTCCGCGAGACGGCCCGCGTGCTGGCTGATGAACTCGGCAAGCGCGTGGTGATCGTCGATACCTCCAACGAGATCGCGGGCGACGGCGACATTCCGCACCCCGGCATTGGCCGGGCGCGCCGGATGCAGGTCGCCACGCCCAACGCGCAGCACGCGGTGATGATCGAGGCGGTGGAAAACCACATGCCCGAAGTCATCGTCATCGACGAGATCGGCACCGAACTGGAGGCCCAGGCGGCGCGGACCATCGCCGAGCGCGGCGTGCAGTTGGTGGGCACGGCGCACGGCAACACCCTCGACAACCTGATGATGAACCCGACGCTTTCGGACCTGCTGGGCGGCATCCAGACGGTGACGCTCGGTGACGAAGAGGCCCGCCGACGCGGCACGCAGAAAAGCGTGCTGGAGCGCAAGGCGCCGCCCACGTTCGATGTCGTCATCGAGCAGCAGGACCGGCAGCATCTCATCATTCACCGCGACGTTGCGGAAACCGTGGACGATATTCTGCGCGGCTCGCCACCAGTGGCGGAAGAGCGCATGCGCGATAGCGAGGGCCGGATGTCCTCGCGGCGGATCAGCGTGCAGCCGTTGGAATCGCCCGCCTGGGGCGGCGGAAACGCCAGCAGCCCCACTGGAGGGCAGTTTTCCCCTTTTCGCGGCGCGGGCCTCGGCCCGCGCAACGGAACGGCGAATGGCTGGCGGAACAACGGCCACGAAAACGGCGCAAGGCTGAGCGCCGTGAACGGCAACAGGAATGGCTTCGCGCCTAGCGGGAACGGCCACGCGCCCACCGTCCCCAACCAGGGACGGAGCGGCGTCGAGCCGTTCACTGAAGTCGTCGATGAGCGCGAGCCAGAACTGCCCGGCAGCGGCGGGGAAGCGCCCGCCTCGCCCGCGCTGATGTCGGCGCGCGTCTATCCCTTTGGGATTAGTCGCCCTCGGCTGGAGCAGGCGATTAAGCAGCTTGGCGTACCTGTCATCATCAGCCGCGATCAGGATGACGCGGATGTGATTATCACGCTCAAGAACTACTATCGTAACCAGCCGGAACGCCTGCGCGCCGCCGAAAACGAGCGCAAGCCGATCTATATCCTGAAGAACAATACCGTCGAGCAGATGCTGGAATGCCTGGCGCACCTCTTCGACATCGATATGTCGGCTGAGCGTGAGCCAGGCCGAGGCGGCGCGCTGGACCCGACCACCGGGGCGATCATGGAGGCCGAGGAGGCCATCTCGCACGTCCTGACCAACGGGGCCAACGCGGTGGAGCTTTCGCCGCAGAACGCCTACCTCCGCCGCATTCAGCATCAGGTCGCCGAACGCTACAACCTCGCCTCGCGCAGCCGGGGCAAGGAACCCAACCGGCGCGTCAAAATCTTTCGGGCGCAATAGTAGTGTGAGCTTACCACTGTGCCGGAGGGTGGCTGCCCTCCGGCACAGTGTTTTTCAGCCTGCCATGCTATAATGCAGGTAGCAGCATGACAAACCTGGAAAGGAGGCTTCTATGGACCACCCGCTCATCACCATTGATCCACAGATTATGCTGGGCAAGCCCACCATCAAGGGCACGCGGCTCACAGTGGAATTAATTCTGGAGCAGCTTGGCTACGGCCATACCATTGAGGAGTTGCTTGACGACTATCCCCACCTCACCGTTGAGGGTATCCGCGCGGCGCTCCTGTATGCGGCTGATTTTCTCAACCGCGAAGCCATGCAACGCTACGAGCAAAGGCAGCAAGTAGCTCCATGAAGTTCTATGCGGATGAGAACGTGCCCAGGCGCATTGTGAACCGTCTGCGGCGCGATGGGCACGAGGTAACGTATGTCATCGAGCAAACTCGTAGCCTACGAGATCGCACTATCTTGCGGATAGCCCTCGACGAGGGAACCCTGGTCTTAACTCTTGATAAAGACTATCGGCGGATGGTGCTGCATGAGCAGCAGCCAACCTTGAGTTATCTGGATTCGAGTTGCTGAGATGAGCCGTGAGCAGCAAAATGAGCGTGTTGCCCAGGTGATTCAAGAGCAGGGAGATACGCTCTTACATCACTTCACCATCATCTATCCTGATCGTGTAGAGATACAGCAGCTTAGCGATCCGGGAGCGGAAATCTGAATACAGACGAGCAAAGCAATGGGTTATTTTATCACCTTTGAGGGGCCGGAAGGCGGCGGCAAATCCACGCAGGCGCGGCTGCTGGCGGCGCGGCTGCGCGCAGCGGGCCACGCGGTGACGCTGACGCGCGAGCCGGGCGGCACTCCTGCGGGCAAGGCCATCCGCGCCATCTGGGATGACCCGGCCCACAGCGACCTCTTGCCCATCACCGATCTGCTGCTCATCTGCGCGGACCGCGCCCAGCACGTCGGCGCGCTGATGCGCCCGGCGCTGGAGCGCGGCGAGATCGTCATCAGCGACCGCTACGCCGATTCCACCCGCGCCTATCAGGGCTACGGCTCTGGCCTGGACTTCTCCACGCTGGAGACGCTCTTGCAGATTGCAACCGGCGGCCTGACTCCTGACCTGACCATCCTGCTTGATCTCCCCGCCGCCGAGGGGCTGGCGCGCCGCCACGCGGCCAGCAAAGCCGGGACAGCCCAGCTTGACCGGCTCGACCAGCGCAGCCTGGAGTATCACCAGCGCGTGCAGGCGGGCTATCTGGAGCTTGCCGCCAGGGAACCAGCGCGCTGGGTCACGCTCGACGGGCTGGCGCGCGTCGAGCCGCTGGCAGAAACCATCTGGCAGATCGTGCAGGCGCGGCTGGCGGAGCGGGTATAACGCCCTGATGCTCCTCTGTCACAAAAGTGACCCCTCAGCCCACTTCATTAGTGCTGCTGATGCGGCAAGGGAAAATACCCAGGTCACAAGAAGGAGCAATGGTATGGCTTTCGAGAAGCCTACAGCGCGCAAAGAGCAGGAGAGCGGCAACATGTCGGACAAGCCGCGAACGAGCGGGGGCGCTCATCGCGTCAGGCACTTTTTGCAGGGCCGCCTGACGCGCGTCTTGAACCCCTTTGTGCTGAGGCATG
>JBJKSJ010000062.1:0-10276 GCA_046704085.1 Ktedonobacterales bacterium
ACCTACACCTTAAAATGCGCCCAAATTCCGTTCAGTTTTCAGGGTACACTATAGAGAAATGTTGCTTTAGCAGCATAAAAACTGAGAAAGCTATAGTAGATTAGTTAGCCTTTAAGGGTTCCTTGAAATACTCTGCCCATGTTTGATTAAAATCCAGAGTCATAGCAATATATCCTGGTAAGAGAGAGTATTTGAGAGGAGAAGTGCTTGGTACACCACTCGTTGTGCTCGCGCATGAGCCCCTTTCGGAGGCGCCCACGCTCTCGATCAGCGCGTTCTCCCCATTTTGGCCACCACCCTGAAATCAGGACTGATTTTCACCGCTTTCTGCGAGAGAATTGCAGCAAATCGGTCAAGAGCAGCACAAAGGAGACACCTGTATGTCGGAACCCGTTCGACCTGCCGATAAGGCGGAGTTGCTTGCCAATATACAAGCTGGGTACGAGGAGCTGGAAGCCGTGCTGGCTTCTTTGAGGGCGGAACAGATGACGATTCCAGGCGTCAATGGCGCCTGGTCCGTCAAGGACAATCTGGCCCACCTTGCTGTCTGGCAGGGCTACCAGGCAGCAAGGCAAGAGGGGATGTTGGATGGAAGAGAGCCGCCAGATCCAGCGCCAGGGCTTGAGACAGAGGATGAAGAGAACGAATACCTCTACCAACAACACAAAGACCGCCCTTTGGCGGAAGTCCTCGCGGATTTTCGCGTCTCGTATCAGCGCGTGTTGGCCGCCACGCAGGCGCTCTCGTGGGAAGCCTTGAACGCGCTATTTCCCTGGGGCGACAACGCCGTGCCCGTCTTGGCCTCCACCATGGGGAACACCTATGGGCACTATGCAGGGCATCGCGAGCTGATTCAGCGCTGGCGGGAGTCACATGCATGAGCACCCCGCGTGTGGAGGTTGTCTGACTCTTTCCCCACTCGCGCCCGCTCGCCCAAAAAGCCTGCTGGTGTCGTTTGTGCCGCTGGCGATGCACTGTTCAGTTTGTTTTCGTGTAAGAGGGAAATCTATGAACGAACACTCAAAAGAGAAAGCCGATCCATTGAAGGATAAAGCGCTCGATCTTCGACTAGACGATCCGCATGTCCGCGCATGGTTTGCTGAGCATCTGCCTGATCTGCGTCACTCGGTTTCCGGACAACACTTTCAGTACTGGAGCCTCGGGATCGCCTTCATCTTTGGTCTTGGTGCCCACGTCGGTGGATACATGCTGAAATTGGTGGCGACACCTGGACCGCTTGGCCTCCTCGCGGATCTGCTCTATGCGCTCGGATGGTCAGTTTGGACAGGTGTTGTCGCGGCGATTCTCGTTCAAGTGGTCCCTGAAGCAAAGCGACGTCAAGTCAAGAAAGCACTCGATGCCTATGAGCGCGTAATGAACGAGAAGACTGAAGCAGGAAACGGTTTTGAGGCTAAACAGGACCAGCAATAATGCAAAGATAGGAAAGCTGGTGAGAAGGTACAGCCACATGAAACGGTGAACGGGTTCAAAGGTATCAAGTTCAGAGTTTTGAAATATGCAGAGAAGTAATCCTGTTCTTGATCTACCAAGACGATGCACCACTGTAATAACCCGTCAAGCACCTCATCAATAATCGAGCAGGCACGCTCCTGGTCCTCCCTTACGTAAGGGGCCGTTGCCTCTGTCAACGCACCGCTGCTGAGAAGAAAGCGGTGTTTTCCCGTCACGCGCGTCTTTACATAAACCACACACTTTTTCCCGATCAATCTATATACAGGCATGGCATCCTCTCTCTAAAGAACTCCGCAGGTGGAGCAACCCCAGGCAGAGAGGATACGCGCTTATGGACCAGCACCCTGCCTCCATCCCGGGCTTCAATCGCCTGGAGGTTTCTATTCGGCCAATGCGACCTTCAGACATATCGGCGGTGATCGAGCTGGATGAGCGCGTTTGGGGGAAGCCGAGAGCCGAATACCTCGAACGACGGCTGGCGGCATTGGAACACCCAGATACAGGTCATCACCTGATTTTTCTGGTAGCAGACTATCGTGAAGAGATCCTCGGATTCATCATGGGCACACTTGCTTCTGGCGAGTTTGGGTTAGCACAGGTCACAGCGATCATTGATTCCATTGCAGTTCATCCACACTATCAGCGTCAACATATCGGCCAGCAATTACTCGAAACGTTTCTCAGCCAGAGTGCCGGCTTGGGAGCGAAAGCAGCCTATACGTTGGTGCAAGGGAAAAACTGGGAACTGCTCAAAGTGTTTCATGCGTTGGGCTTCTCACTAGCTTCCACAATTCCTCTGGAGCGACAGATCATCTGACCCCTTGCAAGAAAGATCCACCAATAAGGATGGAAGAGATGCCATTGATACCTTCTTCCAGCTTACAAGAGCAGGGCTGGACACAACGCTTCACTGCTATGGGGATGCGGCTGAAGGAGTCAGTTGAACTCTATCGTCAGCTCGGTTATGAGGTGCATCTCGAGCCACCTGACCCCTCTGAGGAGCACCTTGAGTCGGAGGTATGTAGGAGCTGCTTTGTGATGACCCAGGCGCGCACCATCTATACCCGGTCATCAGTTGAACGGCAACAAGCGATACCAGGAGAGGAGTAACTTCATGTCCCACTTCAATGGAAAAGACCCGGAGAGCTTTGATTTTCAGGAGATTCTGTATAGCAAGCAGGATTGGGTAGCAACCGTCACCTTTAATCGCCCGGAGAGCTATAACGCCTACTCCTGGCTCACCTTACAGGAGTTGATTCAGGCGTTCCGCGATGCCGCCTGGGATGATCACATTGCAGTAGTTGTGCTAACGGGAGCAGGGGAGAAAGCCTTCTGTACCGGCGGGGATGTCAAAGAGTATGCCGCCGAGTATACCCAGCGGCCACATGACTATTGGAAGTGGATGGGGTTATTCACCGAATGTCTCGATATGCTACGAAATATCGGCAAGCCGACGATTGCCCGACTGAATGGCATGGTCGTCGGTGGAGGCAACGAGTTTAATATGTCCTGCGACCTGGCAATCGCTGCCGATCACGTGCGTATTCGCCAGGTGGGAGCCGAGGTTGGCAGCGTAGCTGCCGGTGGCGCAACGCAATGGTTGCCCATCATCATCGGCGACCGACGGGCGCGGCAGATGCTCTGGCTCTGCGAGTGGGTGGATGCGCAGACAGCCCTGGAGTGGGGGCTGGTCAATCAAGTGGTTCCCTATGCCAAGCTGGATGACGCCGTTGCAACGATGGCCGCCAAACTCGTTGATAAGTTTCCTGAATGCTTGCGGTATACCAAGCAGCAAACTAATTTCTGGAAAGACCTGGCCTGGCACCAAACTATCGGCCATGCCCGCGATTGGCTGGCCCTGCATTACACGTCCCTGGAGCCATATGAGGGTATGAGCGCCTTCGTTGAAAAGCGCCGGCCAGATCACCTTGGGGTACGGCAACGGGCTACGAATGACCAATCGAGCGAATTTTTGTGGGGGCCGTATGCGCAGACCTGCCCGTCCTGCGGCGCAAAGGGGTTGCCCAGGCAATTTGCGTTCTGTGGCCGGTGTGGCGCGTCCCTCCCAGAAAACGATAGCCGCTAACAGGTTGCGAGATTGGAGAAACGCATGCAAGCCGCAGTCTTCTATGAGCCGCACACGCCACTAAAAATTAAAAATGTGCCTGTTCCAGAACCAGGCTCGGATGAGATTTTGGTGAAGGTGGCTGCGTGTGGCCTTTGTCACACGGACCTTCATTATATCGATCATGGGGTTCCCACTGCAAAACAGCCTCCCTTGATTCTGGGACACGAGGCGGCAGGCATTGTTGCCCAGGTCGGCAGCAAGGTGCAGCATCTCAAAGAGGGCAACCGCGTGCTGCTGCCGGCGATCCTCACCTGCGGGCACTGTCCGGCATGCCGCTCCGGGCGCGAGAACATCTGCCAGCAGATGGTGATGTTTGGCAATGACATTGATGGGGCTTATGCGGACTATGTGACGGCTCCAGCCAAAGACGTATTCATCCTGCCCGATGAGATTCCGCTGATAGAGGGCTGCATCATTGCCGACGCTGTGACCACCCCCTATCATGCCGTCAAGAATCGCGCCGAGGTGCGTCCTGGGGATTCTGTCGTGGTCTATGGCTGTGGTGGGGTGGGCCTGAATGTTGTCCAGTTTGCGCATCTGGCAGGGGGCTTTGTTATCGCGGTAGATATTGCCGAGGAGAAGCTGGAATGGGCACGCCGACTGGGCGCCAGCGCAACCCTCAACCCCAAGCAGGCACCAGAAATTAGCCGCGCGGTGCGCAAGCTCACCGGCGGAGGCGCAGACATCGCCATCGAGGCGATTGGGAACCCTGTCACCATGCAGGCAGCTTTCAGTACGCTGCACCCAGGTGGGCGTCTGGTGGTGATTGGCTACAGTGACCACGAAGTAGCCTTGAACGCGGGCCGCATCATGTATCGAGAGTTGGAGATTCGTGGCAGTCTGGGCTGCCGCCCGGTAGATTATCCTCGTGTGATCGAACTAGCCCGGAGCGGTCGCATTCAGGTCAGCCCATTGGTGACAGCGCGCTTCCCCCTGGCAGAGATTAACGCGGGACTTGATACATTGCGGAACGGCTTAGGTATACGCTCTGTGGTGGTCATGGAAGGGTAAGGTTTCCAGATGCGCGCACCGCAAACATGTATCACCGTTGATATGGTCGAGGGAGTAGCCTGGCTGACCCTCAATCGCCCGCCGCTCAATATCTTGACCATTGAAATGATTGCTGAACTCGATGAGGCGCTGGAAATGCTGGCGAAGCAGTCCCGGCTGAAAGCAATTGTGCTAACGGGGAGCGAGAAAGCGTTTTGTGCCGGCGTAGACGTGGCCGACCACACACCGGATCGTGTCGAGCCGATGATTCGCGGCTTTGGGCGGTTGTTTGTCCACTTGCGCACACTCCCCATGCCGACGCTTGCGCTGGTACGGGGGGCAGCCCTTGGCGGGGGAACAGAACTGGCGCTCGGCTGTGATCTGGTGCTGGCGGCAGCTTCAGCCCGTTTTGGACAGCCAGAGATCAAGCTGGGGGTCTTTCCACCGATCGCTGCCGCGATTTTCCCACATCTGATTGGCTACCAGCAAGCGGCCAGACTTCTTTTTAGCGGAGAGACCATTACTGCAGAAGAGGCTGCACGCCTGGGACTGGTTACGTATGTCGCAGCAGATGAGGAGTTTGCGGAAACACTCGAACGCCTGCTCAAACAGTTCAGAGGGAGAAGCGCAGCAGCCCTTCGTCTCACCAAGGCTGCGCTGCTATGCGGCGCTGATCTGGGCGTGGCGCAGGCGCTCCCACAGATTGAAGACCTCTATCTCAGTGATTTGATGGCAACCGCAGACGCCCGCGAGGGCATCCAGGCATTCCTAGAAAAGCGCCAACCTGTTTGGAGCGATCGCTAAGCGCCACTTTGCGCGAGGGGAGGCAACATTATGATGTACACAAGTGAAACATCGCTCATGAGTCTCCTGGAGCGCTGTCACGCGCTGGCGCATACGGCCATGCCGGATGAAGACTTTCCAGGGGTGATCGGCTATTTTCCGGTCTATTTTCCCGAAGAGATTGTTCATGCCAGCGGGCTTCGCCCTCACGCGCTGCTGGGCGGTGGTAACAAGCTGGAGGTGCGCCTGGCTGATGCACGCATTGGCTCTTTTGTCTGCTCCATCTGCCGCAGCACCACCGAACAGGGCCTGAATGGCACCCTGCGCCCTATGAAAGGCTTCTTTGCCCAACCCATCTGCGACGCAGCCAAGCATATGGCCGGCATCTGGGGGCGCAACTTTCCCGATCAGCCGTCTCAACTCCTGGCGCTGCCGCAAAACGCCAACTCGCCCGCTGCCGCGCGCTACGTCTATGATGAGTACCAGCGACTGCGCGGGGTCATCGAAGAGTGGACGGGACAGCAGATCACCAATGAGGCGATACAGGCGAGCATACACATCTACAACGAGAACCACCGTCTGCAACGCGATCTCTATCGCCTGAAATGCGATGAACCGGCGCGGTTGTTAACCGTCGAGGCGTATTTACTCATCAGAGCCGGTACGCGCCTGCGTAAAGAAGCGCACAATGCGCTCTTGCGTGAGGCGCTGGATCTGCTGCGCCAGCGACCAGTGCGCCCACGCGATAAGCCTCGCGTCGTTTTCCTGGGCGGCTTTTGCGAGCAACCCCCACTGGAGATGATCGAGGCCATAGAGGACGCCTGCTTTATCGTCGCTGATGATCTTATGCTGGGCCAGCGTTGGATTACCAGTGATGTGCCAGTAGAAGGCGATCCCGTCTGGGCATTGGCGGAGAGCTATATTGAGCGTTCGGCATCCAGCCCGGTGCAATACAACGCGCGCAAGCCCAAAGAGCAGATGCTGATGCAGATGCTTCAGGACGCACGAGCCGAGGCGGCCATCATTGCTGCCGCCAAGTTTTGCGAGCCTGGCCTGGATGATCAGTTAGCACTCTCGCGCCACCTTGATGCCGAAAAAGTGCCCTGTCTGGTGCTGGAGTTTGAAGAGAAGATGACCAGCTTCGAGCAGATGGCCATGCAGGTTGAAACCTTCGCAGAATCCTTGCTTTTCCATTGAGACGTTTTTCAGATGCCGCAAGAAAGGGGGCAGACATGACTGCTCCTCAAGCTCCCACCGACAGGGTGGATGCTCGCACCGCTGGTCAACGCTTGATCAATCAATGGCTGGCTTCGCTTGGTACGGCGCGTGAGCGCGGCCAGCCGGTTGCCTATGTCTTCGTCATGGGCAATGCCGTTGAGATTCTGCAATCGTTTGGGTTTGCCCTGGTCTTTCCAGAGATCAACTCCTTGCAAACAGGAGTGCGCAAAGCCGCGCCAGATTTTCTGGCGAAAGCCGAGGATTTTGGCTTCTCGCCCGATGTATGCAGCTACGTCAAGGCGGATGTGGGACTGATGCTGAACAATATGCACCATCCTTCTGGCGTGCAGATGCCGCTGCCTGACCTCGCTATCGCTTCCAACCTCTGCAATGTCTATATCAAATGGGCCGAGATTTGGGAACGTCATTTCGGGACTCCAGCGTTTGTGCTTGATATTCCCGGCAAACGCTACTCTGGGTGGAAATCAGCCCCTGGCAGCCCCACACGCGCTGCTGATACTCGCTGGGTAGAAGGGCAGTTTCGTGATCTCATCGTGCGCTGCGAACAGATTACTGGCCAGAAATTCAACCCTGATCGCCTGGCCGAGATTGAAGCCAATGTGAACGAGATGCTGCGGCTGTGGATTGAGATTCTGGCTTACAATCAGCATTGTCCGGCCCCCTATAACGCCATGCTAGATGGCCTCACCTACATGGGCGTACTCAACGCCTATCGCGGCGCACGCGAGGGGATAGATTTTATGCGACTGTTGCATGCAGAGACGGCAGGCAAGGTTGCACGCGGGGAAGGCCGCGTGCCTAACGAGCGCTTCCGGCTGATCTTCAGTGGCACACCCTGCTATGTCAATATGCGCCGCATGATTGAACTCTTTGAGAGTCACGGTGGCGTCTTTGCCGCTGCGGATTACCTCACCTATGCGGCTGGCGGGTTAGACAGCGCTGGTCTCTACTATGACCCCTCCCGTCCACTTGAGAGCCTGGCCGAAGTCAGTACCCTGGCTGCGCAGATGGGTCTTTCCAACCATTTCTTCTCTCATCATACCCTGGCACAGCAGGTAAAGGACTACGCTGCCGATGGGCTAGTCTATCATGGGATTAAAAGCTGCCGCACTGTCGCTACCAGCATGGCCGATAACCGTGAGTACATCACCTCCAGGTATGGCCTACCAACGCTGTATATCGAATCCGACCTGATTGACGCGCGCTACTGGTCCGATGCGCAGATCAAGAACCGCGTGGATGCCTTCTTTGAAGTGTTAGAGCAGCGAGCGATGTTGGAGCATCGGGAACGCCTCCTGAAGGAGCATTGAGATGAAATACGTAGCAGGGGTGGACATCGGCTCCACGCAAGCCAAAGGGGTGATTCTCAACGAGCAAGGCATCATCGTGGGCCAGGCGCTCCTCAATATGGAGCAGAATATGAGTACAGCAGCGGCAGAGGTATTCAAGCGGGCGCTGGCAAACGCCAGGCTTACTGACGATGATGTCGCGTTTATTGTTGCCACTGGCTATGGCCGCTATCGCGTCAGCTTCGGCCATGTTCAAGTGACGGAGATCAGTTGCCACGCGCGCGGCGCGCTGGTAGAGTTTCCCGCGACACGCACGGTGCTCGATATTGGCGGACAGGATACCAAGGCTATTCGCATCGGCGAGTCTGGCGAAGTGACAGATTTTGCGATGAATGATAAATGCGCCGCTGGAACCGGACGATTCCTTGGCGCGGCCTCGTTTGCGCTGGAATTGCCGCTCTCTGAGCTTGGCCCCCTGGCGATGCAGGCTACCGCGCCCGTCAAGATCACCACGACCTGCACTGTCTTTGCCGAATCGGAAATCATCGGCCATCTGGCAAAAGGTCATCACCCGGAAGATGTGCTGATGGGCATGCACCATTCCATTGCCACCCGCTGCGCCTCGTTGGTCCGACGTGTTGGATTAGCGCCAGAGGTGACCTTCACCGGAGGGGTGTCGCGCAACGTTGCAATGGTAGCCCTGCTCCAGGAAGTGCTAGGGACACCATTGCATGTAAGCTCACAAGCACAGTTTATGGGCGCTATCGGCGCAGGATTATATGCGCTGGATCATGTGAGTGCTGGCCGGCGATCTGCTTACGTGGAGGAGGCGCTACCATGACCCTCATTGTCGGGATTGATATTGGCTCAACCTATACCAAAGCGGTGATGCTGGATGAGGAGAAGTGTGTCAGGGCGACGGCGCTTCGTCGGAGCGGCTTCAAGCCTACCGCAGCAACGATAGCCCTCTACGAAGATCTGCTCACCAACGCTGGTGTCACCCGCGAGGACGTAACCTACATTGCAACGACTGGCTATGGACGCTACATGATTCCGTTCCGCCACACCCAGATCACTGAGTTGACCTGCCATGCGCTGGCAACAGCCTATCACTTCCCCTCTGTACGCACCATTCTGGACATTGGCGGCCAGGATATTAAGGCGATTCGTATTGACGAGTGTGGGCGGGTGCGAACATTCCGATTGAATGACAAATGCGCAGCAGGCACCGGCGCTTTCCTGGAGAAGACCGCGCGCTACCTTGGCCTGACCACCAACGATATTGGCCCCTATGCGTTGCGCGCTACTAAGCCGGTAGAGATCAGCAGTGTGTGCGCTGTCTTTGCCGAATCGGAAGTGATTAACCATCTCTCTGCCGGCATTGCGCCAGAAGACATTATGGCTGGCGCGATTTTCGCGCTCGGCGGGCGTGCCGTGCAACTGATGCGGCGGGTGGGTCTGGAAGCCGACTACGCGCTCGCAGGTGGCATGACCCAGAACGCCGCGATGGTGAAAGCGCTGGAGACAAAGCTAGGCAGTCCGCTGCATCTTCCTCCCAATGGCCTTGGGCAACTGAACGGCGCCTTTGGTGCGGCTCTGCTTGGATTGCGACGGGTAGAGCGATTGCAAGCCGAGGGCCGCGCTATACCGGCCCCTGGGGGTGATGATATGACTGGAGGGGCAGCGACTCGCCGCTGGTCTACTTTCGTGGCTGGCGGAGGAGGTTCGCAAACAATCTCTGCTGTTACACCACAGGTTCTCCTTCCTTAAGGAGCTTCCTTGCTGGCACGGGTGAGGAAGGAGAAGCGCTTGTGAGTGTGTTCCTGTACCTCGCAGACGAACATCGCACGCTGCTCACTTTGCTTGCTCATGTGCAGCAAGCGGCAGAGGCAAAGGATAGGGCAGCGCTCAAGATGCACCTCACCGCTGCATGGGACGCGCTCACCAGGGAGCTTGATGCGCATCTGGCTCTTGAAGAAGAGGCGGTTTTCCCTTCTATTGGCAAAACGCTGGGCGAAACGATGCTCAAGCCATTCCAAGAGGAACACCGCGAGATTCGCGCGCTTCGTAACATTGTCAATACAAGCAGCAGGGCGCGGCTTCATCACCAGAGCTAAAAACAAGGGGCCTTCGCCGCGCCCAAAACTGGTAAAGACGTGCTTGACGGAAGAGGGCCGCCTCCTTATAATAGGGGAAATGAGGTAACGAGGGCTTGAGGCATCGTATTCGTTGGTTGACCAGACTCTTCCTCATGGCATGGCGGCCAGAAGGTGAGGCCCCCGTATGGCAACGCAAACACCTGTCCCTCTCCCGTTGGTTCTAGTCGCTCATCGGGCACGCGATACGGTTGATCTCCTCAAAGCCCTGCTGGAAC
>JBJKSJ010000063.1:0-3781 GCA_046704085.1 Ktedonobacterales bacterium
GAAATCATCCTCAAAGGCTTAGACGGGAAGCTAGCACTCTCCTTCTCCGCATATGTTTTCAGAGAAGTTGAGCGCAACCTCTGGAGGAAGCGACCAGATACAATAGACCAGTTCCGCTACTTTACCAGTCTCTTTGAGAACGTTGTTAGCCCGTCGGAGGCGCTCATACAGCAGGTAGCCAGGACGGTAGAATCCAAAGATGCCCCCATTGTGGCAGCAGCCATAGTTGCCGACGCGGACTACCTCGTGAGTTATGATCGAAAGCACCTCGTCTCAAAACGTGAGGAGATCCATGCTGCCTTTCAGATCATCACCACAACGCCTGACGAGGTGCTAGCCCTCATCCGAATAAGCCCCGAAAGCTGAATTGCGCCCGCCAGCGCTTGTCGGTCTGTGTTCTCTCTGCTATAATGGCTGCGGTTTCCTGCTCAGGCAGACGGATAAGAAAGCAGACAGAATGAGAGTCGCGCCAGCGCGGAAAACGAGGGCACACGAACGATGACACGTTGCTGGAATTGCGGTTTGCCAGATGTCGCTGAGCGTTGCCCCAGGTGTGGCGCGCCGCAGGACCGCCCAGGGCGCGGCGGGGCGCCGCCACCTGCGCAACCCACGCCCCCGCCCGGCGCGTCTCGTCCTCCTCCGGGATTTATCGTCAACGGCGCGGAGGTCGATCTGCGCCCCACTGGCCCTCAGAGTGGGCCATTGTACCCGCCCGGCGGGCAGAGTGGGCCACTGCGTCCGGCTCCTGGCAGGCAGAGCGGGCCTTTGTATCCTCCAGGCTCCCAGAGTGGGCCACTGCGGCCTCCGCCTGGCAACCAGAGTGGGCCGCCGCCTGCATCAGGCTATCCGCCGCGCGGCCCCAATGCGTTCCTGCGCCCTGGCTCCGGCGCGCTGCCGCCAGGTCCACCCGATGAGGAGCCTCTGCCGCCAGAGTATCGGCGCAATGGGCCGCCTCCCTGGCCGGAAGCGCGCCAGGGTTCGCGGCCACTGCCGCCGCGCCAGGCGCCACGAGAGTGGCCGGGCGAGGAGCCAGACGAACCGCCCAATGCGCCCCCAACCATGCGCGGCGGCTCCAGGTCGCTGCAACGCGGCGCGCCGCCTGGGTGGGAAGATGAGGACATGCCTGAACTGCCCGACGAGCCGCCGCTGGAGAGAAGGCGCAGCGACCCTCGCCTGCGCGACGAGTCATACGATCCAGCGCGCGCGCCGTCGAAGTCAACCCGCGCAGCGACGACGCTCT
This sequence comes from Ktedonobacterales bacterium, assembly GCA_046704085.1. Lineage (GTDB taxonomy): Bacteria > Chloroflexota > Ktedonobacteria > Ktedonobacterales > DATBGS01 > DATBHW01. The sequence goes on from JBJKSJ010000063.1 coordinate 1,241, forward strand.
GGGATGAGGAAGAGCGCTGGGGCGCGACTGATCCTGAGCCGCTGAGCCTCTCGGCGGCCACCAGCGCCGTGCTGGGCGGCGCCGCTGGCGGGCTGCTTGGCGGGGTCGTCTGGCTGGTCGCGGCGGTGCTGACTGGTTTCTCGCTCCCCTATCTCACCGTGCTGGTGGGGTTTACCGCTGGTCTGGGCGCGCGGTTCGCGCTCGTCCAGACGCGCCCCTGGATGCTGGGCTTGTTTGGGGCGCTGGGCGCCGCAGTGGCCTATCTGGTTGCGCAGTATGGACTGATCGATTACGCCCTGGCCCAACATATGGCCCAACTGGGCCAGTTTACCTCGTGGTTCCCGCTCTCGCCACTGCATTTCCCGCAGGTCTATCTCGATTATGTGATTGGCGTCGCCGATGACGTGAATACCCCGCTGGGCCGTGCCAGCACGCATCCGCTGGAACCGCTGCTTATGCTGGTGTGCATGGCAGTCTGTTGGGCGCTCTTGCTGCGCCGCAAGCAGGCATAAGCCGCCACAGTACTTTGGGGGGACCATCGGGGGGAGCATCCAGCGGAAATGAGGCGCGCGCGAGCAAATGTGGCATAATAGAAGCACTATTGTTGAGAATGCTCTGCTGCTCACTCTGAAAAATCCTGGGAAAAGTAGCCAATGAACGATCCACGTTATCGTCGGCCCTCGCGCCCTCCTGGCCCCAATTCCTTTCCACGCGATCCTCGTGGCGCACCTGAGAGCTTTGAGCCTGATGAGGAGGCATATCCCTATCCTCCCCAGCGCGGGCCGGGCGGCCCTCCTGGCAGACGGCCATCGCGCAACCCGGCTGACCCGTCGGCGGCCCCTGGTGGGCGACCCGCGCGCGGGCCAGACCCTTCCGGCGCGCCCTTTGAGCGTCGCCCGTCTCGCGGTCCCACTGGTCCCGCACCTGAATACGAGCGGCGCGGCCAGCGCCGCCCCCGTGAGCCAGGGATGGAGTCGGGCATGCCCCCTTCGCGCCGCCCACGCACTCCCGAAATGGAGCGCCCGGCTCGGCAAGGATCGCGTGCAGATTGGTCTGGCCCACCCGCAGAGTCAGCGTGGGAGCCAGGAGCGCGCCCGCGTCGCCCCGCGCGCCAGCGAAGGATGCCAGAGGAAGCGGCGCCGCCGTCGCGCTGGCGCCGCAAACGCTATCGCATTGGCGCGCTGCTGGGCATCATGCTCTTTGCCGGGGTTGGGGGCATCAGCCTGGGGCTTGCCGGCGTAGGCGGACAAACCTTCAGCATGGGTCTGGCGCTTGCCGCCGTCCCCGCGCTGCTCTTGAGCATGGCCTGCGCTGCCGCCTATATCATCTACTTCTAGCAGACGCCGGAGGGGCCAGGCTGGTTATTGCGCCAGCCCGGCCCCTCCGGCGTCTTTGCGCGAAGACCGGCAGCTTCGATCTTACAGCCCGTTGGTGATGGTGCTGAAGATCTGACCGATCTGCGGACCCATGAGAACGAGGATGGCGATGACGACGATAGCTACCAACGCGATGATCAGCGAGTATTCCACTAACCCCTGACCACGCTCGCCGAACCGTCGATTCCTTGTAAGTACCTGTCGCAGCATGACCAGTCTTCCTCCTTCTTCCCGATTGCGGCGCTTTCCCTACCCCTGAGAAGTAATGCCGCTTGACTCGTAACATAACGAGTTTACCTGAGATTGTTTCTCTTGTCTAGCAAGCAACCCTTTTGGGGGATGCAAGCGATGATGAATGTCTTGCCGATCTGTTTTTGTCTGCTGTTGACCAGCTAGGTATGCTCTGTGCAAACGCAATGGCTGGGGCAAAACCCCTCTCACGGGGGATGTTTTTGTGTATCTGCCATTCGCTTGCAGTCAGAAACGCCCCCGGCATGGCAGATGAGCGACGCAAGGGAGGAAACACTATGCCACGTGGCGTTGGGGGAGAATCCCCTGCTACTGTGCAGAAATACCTGAAAGGAATGGATTATCCCGCCCGGAAGCGCGAGCTGGTTGCCCAGGCGAAGAAGAATGACGCCCCTGAGGAGATTGTGAAACTGATCCAACAGTTTCCCGATCAGGAGTTTGGTGGCCCCCAGGATGTGATGAAAGCCTACGGCGCAGTGCGCTGATCCTTTGAGCAAAGCAAGCCGCGCCGCCAGGGGCATTTCTGCTTCCTGGCGGCGCGGCTTCTTTTTCAGAAGCGAAGCGGTTACTGCTTCGCTTCTTCTTCTGGCGGCAGGTGGTGTCCGTAGCCGCGCATCACATCAGCCATGCCCTTGAACTCGTGATGCGCGGGGAACTCTTCTTCCAGGCGGGTAATCATGGCCGGGGGAGCGTTGTTTTTGCGCGCCTGCTCCACTAATTGATCGCGCGTGGCCGGATAGTGCATGCCGCGCAGGAAGTGGGTAAACTCCTTGAAGCCGATCCCGCCCGGCCCCTTCCCCTCTGCCGAGGAAGAGATGGTCATCGTCTTCTCTTCATCCTCATCCACCGGGCTGTGATCGCTGGTTGCGGGCGCTTCGTTCTCCTCGACCTCTTCCTCCTCGTCCTTGTGATGGGT
>JBJKSJ010000064.1:0-7383 GCA_046704085.1 Ktedonobacterales bacterium
AGGCGCTGCGTCAGGGTGCGCCGTCTGTGGTGGAGTATGCTGGTGTTGAAGGGAGTGTGGCGGAGGTTTTCTTGGACCCTTTTCTGCCGCGACCGTGCTTGATAATTGTGGGCGCCGGGCATATCGCTGTGCCGCTGGCGCAGCTTGCCGCCTCACTGGACTTTGAGGTGACAGTGATCGATGACCGCGCCTCGTTTGCCAACAAGGATCGCTTTCCCCAGGCCAGTCAGATTATCGTTGGCGGCGCGGAGGTGTCCTTGCGCGGGCTGACGATTACGCCGCGCAGCCATCTGGTGCTGGTGACGCGGGCGCACAGCCACGATGTCGAGGCGCTGCGTGCGGTGATTGACTCTGAGGCGGCCTATATCGGCATGATTGGCAGCCAGCGGCGTATCTGGGCAGTCTATAAGCTGCTGCATGACGAGGGCGTACCAGGCGAAAAACTGGCGCGGGTCCGTGCGCCGATAGGGCTTGATCTGGGTGGCAGCGCCCCGGCAGAGATTGCGCTGTGCATCATGGCGGAGATCGTGATGCTGCGCCGGGGCGGCAGCGGCGCGCCGCACTCTGATCGCCTGCGCGAACGCTATCTGGCGCGGCTGGCAAAGCTGGACTCTAACGATGCTGATGAGGATGAGGAGTCTGGCTCATGGGGAATGCTGCCAGGCAAGTAGAAATCTTTAGAGCGCGCCTCTGGTCGTCTAGCATCTTATCAGTCGCCCCAATCGACGACGCGAACTGCTGATTGACCCGGTGCATGTGCGCCGAAGCAGGTTATTCGATGTATCCGGGCGCATTCATTACCATTCGGTGAGTTTCCAGATTTCGGGGAGCAGCGGCCCGGCCAGGGTGTCGATGTCGGCGTAGATGCTGACTGCCTGCTTCAGATGCGGCATGGCGGCATCGGTGCAGCCCGCGCCGTGCAACAGATCTGCCAGGTTGTTGTGCAGGGCGGCCTCGCGGTGGCGGTCTCCCTGCGCGATGCAAAGCGCCAGCGCGGCCTGAGTCAGTTCGATGGCGCGATCAGTGCTTCCGCTGGCCTGGCAGACCAGCGCCAGATTGTTGAGTGCGGCCACACGAGCGCTCAGGTCATTCAACCGCTCGGCCAGGGCCAGGCTCTCTTCCAGGTGACTCTGTGCCTGCTCCAGATCGTTCTGGCTGCTGGCGAGGATGCCCAGGATGTTGTGCGCCTGGGCCAGGGCGCGCGTGTCCTGCGCGGTTTTAGCGAGGTCGAGAGCGCGGTGAGCCAGCTCCCGCGCCTGCTGCATGTGGCCGCGATGATGGGCGGTGCGGCTCCAGTCCGCGTAGAGGCGCGCGCGCGCGTCCGCTGCGCCCTGGTCGCCCAGCGCCGCCAGTGCGGCCTCGAAATGGCTTTCGGCCAGTTCCCAATCGCCGCGCCGCTCATAGACGGTCCCCAGCTTATGCTCGATGGCGGCCAGAGCAGCGGCATCTGAGAGGGCGGCGGCGGTTTCGTAGCTGCGCAGCGCGGCATTGTACTCCCCCAGCAGGGTATGCAGGTCGCCGATGGCCTCGTGCAGCGCGGCGGGCTGCGGATGGCCCAGCGCCAGCGCGGCGCTGAAATGCTCCAGCGCCTCGGTGTTGGCATAGAGGCTGCGGGCACGCTCGCCCGCCAGCTTATAATATTCGGCGGCGGCAGGATCGTTTCCGGCGAGACGATAGTGACGGGCGATCTGGGCGGCGATAGGGTTGCCAAGGCGCTGGCTGCGGGTGCGATTTATCAGCGCTTCGGCGATCCGGCGATGCAGGAGCCGTCGCCGGGCCAGGCTGGCCTCGGCATAGACGAGTTCGCGCAGCTTCTCGTGGCTGAAGTCATAGGTAAGCGTCTGCTCATCTCTGCCGCTGCGAACCTCTTTGACCAGGCCGTGCGCCAGCAGTTCTTCCAGGGCGATAACAGTCTCTTCTTCTCCGCGCCCGCTGGCTTCGCGCAAGGTGTCGAAGTCGAACGAGCGCCCGATGACGGCGGAGGCTGTGAGCAATTGGCTGCCAGTCTCGCTGACCGAGGCGAGCCGCGAGCGCAGCAGATTGCGCACGCCTCCTGGTAGGGACCAGTCGCGCTTGTTGGCAGCCAGGACGCCGGTCTCCAGGGCGGTCAGATATTCGATCAGGAAGAAGGGCAGTCCTTCGGTCTCTGCGTAGAGCCTATCGGCAATGCCGGGGGAGAGGATGTTGGCCGGGGCGTGGGCGTGCAGTAGTTCCTGCACGCCAGACTGGCTCAGGCGTGGCAGGGCGATCATCGTGATGGCTCCTGCATGCTGAGCTTCAGCGAGCAATTGGCTCAGGCGCTGGGTGTTGTTCGCCTCCTCACTGCGCCAGGTAAGGAGCAGGCAGATCGGGTATTCGTGAAGTCGTCTTGTCAGATAAGTGAGCAGGTCGAGCGAAGCGCCATCGGCCCAATGGACATTATCCACGAAGATGACGCCTGGCTGCGCCTGGCCGCACAGTGCAAGCAAGATTTGCCGCAGTCCTTCAAAGAAGCGGCTTTGCGCGCCAGGGCTATCAAGCGGGACGGCTGACGGTAGGCCGGGACGGGTGCTGACAAGCTCAGGCAGGAGGCGCGCCACCTCGCTTAGCCAGAGTTCGGGAATCGCACGCAGGCGCGCCACTAATTCTGGCTGGGCGATAGCGGCGCGCAGAGCAGCGACGATGGGGCCATACGCCAGACGGCGCTCGCCTTCATAGCAGCGCGCGGCGATGATGGTTGCCTCGCTGCCGCGTAGGTCGCCCAGAAATTCCTCCGCCAGCCGGGTCTTGCCGATGCCTGCTTCACCTTCGATACTCACCATCCGACCGCTGGCGCGGCTGGAGCTATAGGCGCAGCGCAGCGCAGCCAACTCATCGGCGCGCCCGATCATGGGATAGGCTTCTGTCGGGCTGGGCGCCAGGGATGCAGACGAAAGCGCATCCTGCACGCTCGCGCGCGTCGGTGCGCTGCGGATGGGCAGGCGCTCATCGGCGGGCAAGCTGGAGGTCGACCACTGCGCCGGACGCGGCGGTAGTTGATTCTCTTTGATCTCCTGATAGAGTTGAGTGGTCGCTTCCAGCGGTGCGACGCCTAGCTCTTGCTCCAGAACCTGCAGGCACTCGCGGTACTGATGTAGGGCGGCGGCGCGCTGCCCAGCCCAGGCGTAAAGCTGCATAAGTTGGCGATGGGCAGGCTCGTGCAAGCGGTCCAGCGCCAGCCAGCGCCGAGCGGAATGAATGGCGGCATCAAGGTCGCCCTGCGCGTTCTGAGCTGAGATGAGCCGCTCCAACGCCCCCGCCAGGTCGCGGCGCAGGCTTTCGGACTGAAAGAACTGCCAATCGTCAAAGGTGGGGCTATCGCGCAGGCTGAAGCCCGCCAGTAAGTCGTCTCGATAGAGGACGACAGCCTCAGTCAGCGGACGTAGGCAGGCAGGGCAGACTTCGGAGGCAGGGTGGCCGTGCGTGCGGGTGGCGGCCAGGCGCCGGGCGAACTCGTCCACATCGACCCAGAGGTCGGCTGAGGGGTGCAGGGCGATCATCTCGTGGTCCAGGTCGAGCCAGGCGCCATTGAGGGCTTTGTTGAGAGTCGAGAGTGTGCGGCGCAAGGTTGCACGTGCGTGCTGCTGGTCGTAGTCGGGCCAGAGCAGCGTGACCAGCCGATCACGGCTGTGCCGCTCGCGCGAGACGGCCAGGAAGGCAATGAGCGCAATCGCCTTGCGTGTATCGACCTCGATAGAGACGCCATCGCGCTCGATGCGTGGCGTGCCGAGCAAAGAAAGCGCCAGATGGGCCATGCCGTACCTCCGCGCCAGAGATGAGAAGCGGTGCTTCGCTGGCGATTATAAGCGACGTGGCTCCAAAGGGCAACGTTTCTCACGGGCTGGCGGTTAAAATCGCCTGATCCTGCCCATTCCTTCTGTGCCATTTCGGCCAGCGTCACGATGGCGGCTTTTGCTCCCGCTCCGGCGCGCGCAGCCAGAGCGAGACATGCGCTGGCTGCATTGTCTCCTGCACCACAGCGAGGAGATGCTCGCGGATCTGTTCCAGGTCGATTTCCTGCCGCAGCGTCGAGGCGAAGGCTTCCAGGGTCTTTGCGGCGTCATACTTCTTGCGATAAAAGCGCCGATCAATGATATTTTGGATGCCCCGCCGCACCGGTAGAAAAAGCGCGGCAATTGCCAGGGTGGAAACCACGAGTACGAGAGGATTAGTGGTGGCTTGCCATCCAAACAACTCGGCTAGGCTCTCCAGCCCGATGATGAGGCCCGCGTAGAGGGCGGCCAGCAGTCCGGTCAGCAAGCCATAGACCAGTGCCTTATTGATGAGCGCGTCAATGTCCCACAAGCGGTAGCGCAGAATGGCGATACTGATGCTCAGCAGCATCAGCGCCCAGAGCAGCAGCCAGGTCAGCGGGTTCAGGAGTTGATACCACGAATCAGAGGAGTTCAGGTCTGGTACAACCGCGCTAAGCAAGTAATAGATGACTAAGCAAGCGCCTCCGACCCCGAACCCAAAGACAAACCACTTGGCCTGCTGCCGCTGCACAGGGTCATACATAAGAACATAACGGTAAACCTGCACCCCCACCGCAAGGGGAATCGATAGGAGTGACAAGAGGGAGGGCACAAAGGGCAACGAAAGCACCACCGCCAGCGCGAACGGGGCGAGGGTCCAGTGCGGGGTGAACCGTCCGGTAGGAAAGGTAAAGGTGAAGAGAAACAGGGCAAGTGACACCAGAACACCAATGCCATTATCCAGGAAGACGAGAAGCTGGGGCATCTGTGCAGCAGAGAATCCGAAAATGTTGCTGGCGCCTAAGATCACGAGGAACAGTGAGACGAACAGACCTATCCATTCCTGGGACTTGCGCCAGAAGATCAGCAGACCCATCACCCAGTACGCCAGCGATACCGCGAGCGTAAGCGAGGCGAGGAGGACGGCCACCACCGCGACTGAGAGATGGGACTGAGCCAGGATATGGGCATAGACCTGGGTGAGTTGCCCGGTGGGACAACCAGACAGGTCGGATGAGTTGCAAAATGTTTGCGAGGACTGGTAGTAGCTGGGAATGTTTGCCACGAAGATGGCCGCCAGCACCAGGACAAGTACGACCCAGCCTACGCGAGCAATCAGCAGCCACCGCCCGTGCAGGGAAAGGGCAGGCGCTTCAGGCGAGCATGGCTGCATGGTCATCTCTATGGTCGGTTGGCTAATGGTTGCCCTCCTTATAGCTGCTTTGCGCTTCTTCAGATGCCTCTGCTCGCGGGCGTCGCTCCGGCGCCCGCAGCCAGAGCGAGACATGCGCTGGTTGCATGGTCTCTTGTACCACCGCAATTAACGACTCGCGGATCTGCTCCAGATCGATCTCCTGGCGCAGCCTCGCGGCAAAGTCCGCCAGCACGTGTTCCGCGTCATATTTCTTGCGATAAAAGCGCCGATCAATGATCGCTTGAATGCGCCGCCGTACTGGCAGGAAGAGCAGCGCAATTGCCAGGGTGGAAACCACGATCACCACCGGGTTACTGGCAGCCTGCCTGCCGAACAGTCTAGCCAGGCTTTCCAGGCCAATGATGAGTCCCGCGTAGAGCGTGCCCAGCAAGCCCGTCAGCAGTCCATAGACGAGCGCCTTGTTGATGAGCGTATCAATATCCCACAGCCGGTAGCGCAGAATCGGAATGGTCAAAGTCACAAGCTGGATCGTAAAGATCACCAGCCAAAATGGCCCATTGAAGAGTTGATACCAATTCTCTGCTGCGCTCCCACTCGATGCCAAGAAGCCAAGCCCACCCCCAATGAGCATGAAGAAGAGGCTGACACCCACGCCAAAGACGAACCACTTGGTCTGCTGGCGCTGGACGGCGTCATAGACACGCACGTAGCGGTAGACCTGCACCCCGGCCACCAGGAGAACCACCAGATCAACGAGAATCCCAGAGATCAGGGACGAGGTAAGGGAAGTAGTGGAGAGGTCATTCAACACCGCGACCAGCACCCACGCAACCCAGGTCCAGCGAGGGGTGAATCGCCCGGTTGGGAAGGTGAAGAGAAAGGCAAACAAGAACGGCCACAACACCAGATAGAGGCCCATAGTCACAGTCTGGACCATTTGAGGCGCCTGCGGAGCCGGGAAGCCTCCAATGCCGAGGGCGCCAAAGAGGAAGAGCAGCAGCGAGACGAACAGTCCCATCCATTCCTGAGACTTGCGCCAGAAGATCAAGAGGCCCATCGCACAGTACAACGCGGACACTGCAAGGGTGAGGGCGGTGAAGACAAGTGCTACCAGCCCGACCGAGAGATGTGTCTGATTAAGAAGGCGGACATAAACGGGGGTAAGTTGCCCGGCGAGACAATTTGAGGGGTTGGGCTGGGAACACACCATCTGCGAGGATTGGTAGTAGGCTGGAAGGTTTGCCAGGAAGTTGATCAGCAGCAGGAGGGCAATTGCAATCCAACTCACTCGCGCAGCCAGCAGCCAGCGTCCATGCAGGCGGGTATTGCTGGTGATGGCTGGTGCTGTGTCGGTAGCTGATTCTGAGATGGATGGAACGTTCATCGCTGGCTCTCCTGGTTGGTATTTCATTGCTAGAAGGCGCCGCGCAAGGCAGCCTTGGCGGCGAAATAGCCGCAGAGTCCATGCACCGCGCCGCCCGGCGGGGTCGAAGACGAACAGAGATAGAGTCCGCTGGCGGGCGTGCTGTACCGATTCAGCCGGATGGTCGGGCGGGTGAAAAGCTGCCAGAGGTCTTGCACCCCGCCGTTGATGTCGCCGCCAATGTAGTTGGGGTTGTAACGTTCCAGCTTTTCTGCCGTGAAGATGTGCTTTGCCAGGATGCGCTCGCGGAAGCCCGGCGCGAACCGCTCGATCTGCGCGATGATGCGCTCGCTCATATCGCAGGATGAGCCGCTGGGCACATGGCAATACGCCCAGACGGTCTGCTTGCCTGCCGGGGCGCGCGTCGGGTCGAAGAGGCTTTGCTGGGCCAGCAGGACATACGGGCGCTCTGGATGCTCGCCGTGCCAGACGGCGCGCTCGGCGGCGGCAATCTCTGGCAGCGCGCCGCCCACATGCACCGTTCCGGCGCGCAGGCATGCCTCCGCCTTCCAGGGAATCGGCCCATCCAGCGCGAGGTCCAGCTTGCAGACCCCCGGACCATAGCGATAGCGCGTCAAGCGATGTTGATAGCCGCTGGGCAGGCGCCGATGGGCGAGTCGCAGCAGTTGGCGCGGGGTCACGTCGCAGAGGATGGCGCGAGACGAGGGCAGCGTCTCCAGCGACTCCACCTCCACGCCGGTCACGATCTCGCCGCCCAGCGCGCGCAGATAGGCAGCCATCGCGTCGGCAATGCGCTGCGAGCCGCCGCGCGGCATGGGCCAGCCAACGGCATGCCCCAGCATCCCCAGTAC
>JBJKSJ010000065.1:0-2523 GCA_046704085.1 Ktedonobacterales bacterium
GTGATCGGTATCGGCGCGGGTGCCATTCAGGTCGAAGGAGACCATGCCGCCAAAGTCGCGCATCTGGCGTCGGGCCAGGTCGTGGTTGGGATGCGTGGGCAATCCGGGATAGTAGACTTTGCGCACGCGGGGATGTTCGCTCAGGTAGGTGGCAATGGCCTGGGCGTTGGCGCAGTGCTGGCGCATACGCACGGCCAGGGTTTTGGCCCCGCGCAGCGCGAGCCAGGCGTCAAATGGCGCGGGCACGCCGCCGGCAGCGTTCTGATAAAACTTGATGCCTTCATAGGCTTCCTCATCGGAAGTGATGACCGCGCCGCCGATGATGTCGCTGTGCCCATTGATGTATTTGGTGGTGCTGTGGATGACGATCTGCGCGCCCAGCTTCAGCGGCTGCTGAAGGTAGGGACTGGCAAAGGTGTTATCGACGATCAGGCGCAGATGCTGGCGGCTGGCAGTCTCGCCGAGGGCAGCGAGATCGACGAGGTTGAGCAGGGGGTTGGTGGGCGTCTCCACCCAGATGGCGCGGGTGGCGGGTCGGATGGCCTGCGCGTAGGCGGCGACATCACCAGCGGGGACATAGGTGAAGTCTAGTCCGGCGCGGCGCAAGACACGCTCGAAGATGCGGTAGGTGCCGCCGTAGAGGTCGTCGCAAGCGACAAGGTGGTCGCCAGGAGTGAAGAGGCTGAGGACGGCGCTGATGGCGGCCATGCCACTGGCGAAGGCCAGGCCAAACCGGCCTTCTTCCAACGAGGCCAGGCAGGTCTCCAGGGCCGTGCGCGTGGGGTTCTGTGTGCGCGAGTATTCGTAGCCCTTATGTTCGCCCAGGCCGGTCTGGGTGTAGGTTGAGGTCTGGAAAATGGGGGTGATCGTGGCTCCGGTGGCCGGGTCAGGGTTTTGCCCGGCATGAATGGCTCTGGTTGCAAATTCCATCGGTTGTTGCCTACTTTTCTTTGCTGTGTGCTGGTGGATAGATCGTTATTGGCAGCTATTATATCATTCAGGCTCAATGGCGCTTTGGCTTCTGGGTGGCGCTCCCGCGCGGCGTGGGATTTCTCGTGCAGAAACACGAGACCTCTTCGGATTCCCTCCTATCCTTGCTTCGTTCCGCTCCAGATACGATAATGGCAGGAGACAAATGTTCAATATTTTGTTCCCCACCTCACTACACAGGGAGGATATTTTCATGACCACGACTTCCCCCTTATTGAAGATCGCCTACGAAGGCTGGGATAGCCACCAGCAGGCCCTGATGCGTGCTGTCACTCCACTGACGTCAGCACAACTGGCATGGCGCCCCGCACCCAATCAGTCCTCGGTAAACGAACTGATCGCCCATATCGCTGGCGCCCGTCTGTGGTGGTTCTATAAGATGAGTGCCCCTGGATCTGTTGCCCTCGCCCGTCAGATTGCTCCCTGGGCAAGTGAAACGTTCAACGCTGGGGATATCAACGAGCTCAACCGATGGATGGAGGCCAATTTGCAATGGGAGGAGACGCTGATAAAGACCCCTGGCGAATCGCTCAAGTGGCTGGAGTCGAGCTGGCAGATGATCGAAACAACCCTCAACACCTGGACGGTAGCCGATCTGGCACAGACCTATCGGCACATCAGAGAGGGCAAGATCTATGCGGTGACACGCCAATGGACCATCTGGCGTGTCATGTCTCACGACCTGCATCACGGCGGGCAACTTGCACTGATGCTCGGCCTGCAAGGCATTGACGTTCCTGAACTTGGCGACAGAGGCGGACACCTCACCCTATGGTCCCTGACCGAACTGGATGTATGAGGCGCGATCAGGAACACTGAGTGCATGCTCAAAAGACCTTTTCGGAGTTTTGACCTGCTGATGGTGTTCTCTGATCCAGGTCCGCACGATTTTGCTGAGATGCCAGGCGGGCATTCTCCCGGATCAGCAACCAGGAGTGCTTCCTTTGCGCCGCCAACTGCTCGCAGCACCAGTCGAGAAATTGGGTGGTGCTGTCGCTGACTGGCCGCACCGTTACAAAACGAAGCCATAGCTGATCGCGCTGCGGATCGTCTGGCTGCCCCTCTTGCCACAGGACGCGCGTCTCAGGCCATTGCTTTCGGATCGGGGTCGCCCTTATTCCAGGACTGTTCTTCCAGAAGCTCAGGATGCTCTTCGCTCTGCCGAGGAAGAGCAAAGCGACTCCACGTGCTATAATGGCCGTATTGGCAGAGCGTAGAGCGCGTCTTGAAGAAATGGTGTGTCTCGCTACCGCATGATAGAACGATCTCTCCCTGATTCCCAGCGTCTGGGGCAGGTGCATCGCCTGCTGCTGGCGTGGTATGATCGCGCCGGGCGCAAGCTGCCCTGGCGCGAGACGGACGATCCCTATGCGATTCTGGTTTCGGAACTGATGCTGCAACAGACGCAGGTGGATCGAGTTCTGCCCAAGTATCTGGCGTATCTCGAGCAATTTCCGAGGCTGGAGGCGGTGTCAGAGGCGCCTACGGCGGAGGTGATTCGCGCCTGGGCGCATGTGGGCTATAATAGGCGCG
>JBJKSJ010000066.1:0-4395 GCA_046704085.1 Ktedonobacterales bacterium
GAGAGCGGGCTACCGCTCTCTGCCCACATGCTTGGCAAGTTAAGCAGACTTCAGATACATCACGTCTTTCCTAAAGCTCTTCTTTACAAAAACGGCTACCAGATGGCAGAGGTGAATGCGATTGCGAACTATTGTTTTCTCACCCAAGCGACTAATCTAAATATTAGTGATAAGTACCCTGAGCGTTACTTTGAAGAGATTGCTCAGCATCATCCTGGTGCCTTGGAGTCCCAATGGATTCCAAGGGATCGGCAGCTTTGGAAACTACAAAACTACCGAGAGTTCCTCAAAGCACGCCGGGAGTTGCTGGCCCAGGCGGCAAATCAGTTCCTTGAAGAGTTGCTCAACGGGCCGCCCAAGAGTGAGAGAGTTGAGTACGCTACCGTCTTGAATACTTCGCTGGGTGAGGTTTCAGAATCAGGTACAGAAAAGGCCGAACTCATAGATCTGCTCGCCTGGCTGGAGGCACGCGACCTCTCCAAACCTGAGCTTGATTTTGAGGTCTGCAAACCCGATAGCACCTCTGTCCTGACTATTGCTGATGCAGCCTGGCCGCGAGGCATTCAGGAAGGATATAGCCAGCCAATTGCGCTTGTGTTAGAAGATGACGAGGACGCTAAAGAATATCTCAGCTTGCTAGGATACCTCGTATTCACCGATCCCAAGAACGTGCGCAGCTATATCGAGAAAGAGATCATGGGCGCAACATATTGAATTAGATACATGGGAAGCTAATGGGTGAGGCCAGCCACGCGGCTGGCCTCACGGAACTATTGGCTCCGCAATTGCTCATTATTGCCAGTTCTTGGGCAGCTTGCGCTTCTCTTCGAGATGATGGGTCTCGTCCTCGACGATGGTCTCTAGCCGGTTTTGCAGGCCAATGTCGCCAAACTCTTTGGCCTGCTGCACGCGCTGGCTGTAATCGCGCACGGCCTGTTCCTCATATTGCACGACCTGCTCAAGCATCTGGTGCGCATTGGTCTGCACCTTCACCGGGCGAGGCTCGACGGTTGGGGTGCCACCCAGCGCCGCGATCTTATCGGCCAGATATTGCGCGTGGCCGAGTTCATCAGGGATTTCGTTGCGGAAGAACGGCCCAAGTTCCTGGCGATATGGCCCCATCACCGAGGCGGCATAAAGGCTATGCTACAATAGATGTAGCGAGAAATGAGACGCGCTTAAGACTTATCTTGGAAAGCGTCGGGAGGGCTACTGCTATGCGTCATCTGCGTATCGCGCTGGCTCAGATCAATTCGGTGGTTGGCGACCTGGAGGGCAATCTGCGCCGCATTCTGGAGCAGGTTGCGCAGGCTGCCAGAGAAGGGGCCGATCTTGTCTGTTTCCCCGAACTGGCGCTGACCGGCTATCCGCCAGAAGACTTGCTGCTCAAGCCGGGCTTTGTCGCCGATAACCTGAGCGCCCTGGATGAATTGGTGCGCCGTTCTGCTGACTATGCCAGCCTCACCATTGTGGTCGGCTTCGTGGATCGGCAGGTGGATATTTACAACGCCGCCGCTGTGATCCACAATGGCCGCCTGGCCGGAGTCTATTATAAGCAATACCTGCCCAACTACGGCGTCTTTGACGAAAACCGCTATTTCCAGGCGGGCACGCTCAGCCCCATCTTCGAGATCGGCGGTGTGCAGGTGGGCGTCAACATCTGCGAGGACATCTGGTATCCGACCGGCCCGGCTACGCTCCAAGCCTACGCGGGAGCTGAACTGCTGGTCAACATCAATGCCTCGCCCTATTTTGCGGGCAAGGGTGATTTCCGCGAGAAGATGCTGGCGACGCGCGCGGCAGATAACGGGCTGATCGTCGCCTATGTCAATCTGGTCGGCGGGCAGGATGAATTGATCTTCGACGGCGCCAGCGTGATCTTCGACCAGAGCGGCAATCTGATCGCGCGCGGCAAGCACTGCGCCGAAGACCTGCTCGTGGCCGATCTGGACATCGAGGCTGTCTTTCGCACGCGCCTGCACGACCCGCGCCGCCGCAAGGAACGCCTGGAGTTCTCCGATGGGCAGACGCCCCATATCCTGGTGACGGACGATGCCAGCGCGCGCTCAGATCAGAACGGACGCCAGCGCCAGCATCCCTCGCGGCAACGGCTGGAGCAGCCCGACTATGCGCCAGGCGCCACCGCCAGGGTGGAAAAGGCGCCAGCGCGCCTCGCCGAAATCTATGCCGCGCTGGTGTTGGGCACTCGCGACTATACACACAAAAATGGTTTTAAGCAGGTGGTTATTGGATTATCAGGCGGCATTGATTCGGCCCTGGTCGCCGTCATTGCTGCTGACGCGCTGGGGGCAGAGAATGTGACCGGCGTTTTGATGCCCTCGCGCTACTCCTCGGCGGGGAGCAAGAGCGACGCCCAGCAGTTGGTCGAGCGGCTGGGTATCCGTTCGCTGACCATCCCGATTGAAAGCATGTTTGTCGCCGCGCTGGAGACGCTGGAGCCGGTCTTTACGGGCACGCAGCCGGGGCTGGCCGAAGAGAACCTTCAAGCGCGCCTGCGCGGCAATATCTTGATGGCGCTCTCCAACAAGTTTGTCTGGCTCGTGCTGACAACAGGCAACAAATCGGAGATGGCGACCGGCTATGCCACGCTCTACGGCGACATGGCCGGGGGCTTTGCCGTCCTCAAGGATGTCTTCAAGACACTGGTCTATGAACTCGCGCGCTATCGCAATGCGCTGACGCCCGGCGGCGTGATTCCGCAGGCGATTATCGACAAAGAGCCATCGGCGGAACTGCGCGCCGACCAGCGCGATGTCGATAGCCTGCCGCCGTATCCACAACTTGACCCTATCCTGCGCGCCTACGTGGAAGATGACCGCACCTATGAGGAGATGCTGGCAATGGGCTTCGATGGTCCCATCGTCCGGAAGGTCATGGCCCTGGTCGATAAGAGCGAGTATAAGCGCCGCCAGGCGCCACCAGGCATCAAGATCACCCAGCGCGCTTTTGGCCGCGACCGGCGTCTGCCGCTGACCAGCGCCTATCGCGGGCAGCCTAGCCCCTGGTCGGGCACGCGCGCCGTGCCAGAGCAGCCAGCAGGCGCGAAAAGCTAAGCTTGTCTGCTGGCTGCAATTTACTTACGTGGCTGGCAAGCTGCTGGTCTGGTCGCAATCCTGGACCACCATCGAGCATACCTCGTTCCTGGGGGCCAGCCTGGCTCTCATTGCTGACGCTGGGCGGTTACCACCCTGTTGATCTGCGCCTCGATTGTGCTGCATGGCGGATCGACGACGCCAGCCCCCTTGCTCTTTGGGCGCATGAACCAGCGCAAGCACCAGGAGATGCAGCCGAAAGAGCGCCAGACCGAAGAGCGAGAAGAGCAGCGGGCCAGATGACCTGGCTCTGGCTGGCGATAGCCAGTCGGCGGTGAGTCAGGCTGCTTTCTGAGCAGTGGCACGTATGTTGCCAACCTGTATGATCTATCTTCAGCGAAGCATCATGCTATATCTCTTGAAAATGTGGAAAGCCTACAAAGAGAAGGGTATACTATGCTTGATCAGAATTCTATTGCTCCAACAGATCACCTCTCGCGCTCGCCACTATGGGAAGGTATCACGACTATGCGGATTACACAATTGCGCGGTCTGCGCGTCATTAGCCTCTCCGAGGCGTTGAAGATGGGCAAAGTTGATGAAGCCCTGCTGGACCCGACAGGGCGCTGGGTCGCGGCGTTGCGCGTGCGCAGTGGTGGCTTGGGCGGAAACGATCACCTGGTGCTGCGCGAGGCCGTCAAGCGCGTGGGGCAGCATGCCGTGATTCTGGGCGCGCCGGTCAACGTGGGCGATGAAAGCAAGACCCCTGATCTCGACCGGCTGATCGAACTCAAGACCTTTATCGGCCTGGAGGTCGTCACTGATGAAGGCATGCTGCTGGGACGTGTTCACGATGCCGAGATCGACACGCAAACGCTCAATATCATTGACTATGAACTGACGCGCAACTTTTGGGATAGCTACCTGCAAACTGGGCTGCGTGTCTCGGCGCAAGAAACCCTCAGCGGCAGCAAAGATGTGCTGATCGTGCCGCAATCGGCTCTGCGCAAGCGCGGCCCTATCGATGAAGGCGCCGATGTGCCCAAAGAATGGTAGACGACGGGCTGATGCGGGGGCAGCGCCCTCGCATCAGCTTTTGGATGACGCGGCGCTGGCGGGTGGAGACTTGCCCGCAGGAAGCGCGCGCTGCTTGCGGGCTTCGAGCAGCAGGTCCTCCTGACGCTTATCTTCCCGCCGATACTGGCGATAGAAGCGCGTAAACATCTTGCGGAGTTGCCACGCGCCCAACTTTTTATCGTTCTCAAAATATTCTGCCGCAACCTGCCCCAAGGCCCAGGTGCCCGCAGCGGCAATGGCGCCCGAAACCAGATCGCCTCCAAAG
>JBJKSJ010000067.1:0-6433 GCA_046704085.1 Ktedonobacterales bacterium
AGCCTCTTCAACGCGGGCTTTGTGGCTCCCGGCGTCAACGACAAGACCTTCTCGCGGCAGCAGATGGCCGCTGGGCAGACAGCGATCTACTTCGATGGTACCTGGATGCCGAGCACCTTCACGCAGCTTGGTTTTTCAGAAGACCAGTATGGAATTGCTGCTCCGCCCTATCCTGATAACGGCCCGCATGGCGCTGAGGCTATTCTGAACACGGAAAATAAATATTGGGTCAGCAGTCAGACCAAGTACCGACAGCAAGCCTGGAATTTCATTCAGTGGATGACCGACCCGACTGGCTTTTTCGCGCAGGGCTACCTCAACGGTGCTTTTGGCACACTGGCCTACGCTGACAACCAGAAGCTGATCACTGATTCAGCGCTCAAGACCATCGAGCAGATTGCCACGAGTGGCCTACGTGTGCATTATCCTGAGCCATTGATTGAATGTCCTGATCTGGCAAAGTCCCAGGCATTGACGAAAGCCTCAAGCATTCAGCCCAACCAGGAATGGAACATCATGGTTGATGCCATCGTCAACCATAAGGACTTGAAGCCGGCTGCCGATGCGCTGGTCAATTCCCGACAGCAAGTGCTGACCAGCACCTTGCAGCAAGAAGCTGCTTCGGGTCTGAAGGTTTCGATGAGCTGCTACGCCTTCACGAACTGGAACTACAACGAGAACTTCAACCCGGCAGACTATCACCCCCAAAGTTAACGTGGAAGCTGGGATGCCCGTTCGTTTCGGGCATCCCAGACTCACGTATGGTAATCTCTGTCCTGGCTCGATTCAGCGGAGTACATATCTGTACCCACCTGGAAAAGAAAGGACATCATGGATAACGTCATTGAGACTGTCAGTTCACTCGCGGCGCCTCCCCCGACGAGGTGGGAACGTGTACTGGTCTGGTATCGTAGGAAGGGCGGAACAGGCACCTGGATTGTGCTTTTCCTGTTGCCGTTTCTGCTGCTCTATGGGGCTTTTACTCTCTGGCCGCTCATCGCCACAATCATCTACTCGTTCTTCGATTGGGATGGAATTAGCCCGCTGACAGTTCAGAACTTTGTGGGCCTGGGCAACTATCAGGAATTGCTTCGTGATCCGCTCTACTGGCAGTCATTTTGGAATACGCTGTTCTTTGCTTTCGCCGAAACGTTCATCAAACTGCCGCTGTCGCTCTTCGTAGCAATCATTCTGACCCGTCGCTGGCTCTGGCTCAAGCGGTTTTTTCGCACGGTCTTTTTTGTGCCGTTTATCCTGCCAGTCGCGCTTGCCGGCCAGATTTTCACCTTTCTGCTCAATCCCTCCAATGGCGCGTTAGACAGTTTCTTGCTCAGATTGCATCTCACCAACCCGGATCAGCCTCTTGACATTCTGGGGCATGGGAATACCGCGATCTGGGCCATTATTGTTGTCTCCATCTGGCAAATCTTCGGGCAATATATGCTCTATTGGATGGCCGCGCTGCAAGCGGTACCAGAAGAACTCTATGAGTCCGCTCAGATAGATCGTGCCAGCGCGTGGCAGCAGTTTATTCACATTACCTTACCCTTGATTCGCCCGATGGCAGTTGTTATTTCCTTGCTGGCGCTTTCCAATGCGCTGCGCATCTTTGGCGTCGTAGTGACCCTGACTGCTGGTGGGCCTGGGACGAGTACCTATGTGACCTCTTATTACATTTATGAGGAAGCGTTCCAGAATATTCCTTTCCGCTATGGCTATGCCTCGGCGGTGGCAGTGATGTTTGCCATCCTGGCGGCGGTGTTTGTAATTTGTCAATGGCTCTTGACACGCGATAGCAAACCAGCTGCAATATCCGGAGGGCGCGCGTAATGCTGACACAAGTGCGTACATCCTTTCGCCGCAGCCGCTTTGTGCAGTACAACCTGACAGCGATTCCTATTTTGCTGATTGTCAGCTTTGTCTGGGTGTATCCCTTCTTATGGGCCATCTCCGGCGCTTTCAAGACGCAGATCGGGATGTTCACCTCTGGGGCCAGCCTGATTCCTAACAAGCTGGACTTTTCTAACTTTCAGCGTGCCTGGGTCGCCGCAGGCTTTAGCACCTACTTCTTCAATAGCTTGCTCTATTCAGGGGCAGCAACGGTAATCGAACTCTTTAAATCGGCGCTGTGCGGCTATGTCCTGGCACGCTATCGCTTTCCTGGGCGCAACCTGCTCTATGTGCTAATCGTCGCTACATTGTTTATACCCCTTACCTCTATTGTCTTGCCACAATTTCTCGTGGTGGAATCGCTCGGCTTGCTGAATACACAGGCAGGCGTCATTCTAGCGTTTTCTGGCGCGGCGGGGGCGCTCTATGTGCTGCTCTTTGCCAATTTCTTCAAGTCGATGCCCGAAGAATTATTTGATGCCGCGAAAGTAGATGGAGCGGGTTTTATTCGCCTGTTCTGGTTGGTCTTTCCGCTGGCACGCCCAATCATCGCCATCGTGGTGATTTTCAGCTTCATCGCAAGCTGGAACGATTTCCAGATTCCCTTGATTTACACGCTCAGCAATCCAGATCTGCGCACCCTGGCGGTGGGCATGTTCGCTTTCCAGGGAGCGGAATCCTTTGACTGGACTGGCTTTGCCGCCGGAAGCGTCATCACCTTTATTCCGGTGCTCATCGTCTTTCTGTCGTTTCAAGGCTATTTCGTGCGCGGGTTATCTGGTGCTGTCAAGGAATAGCAAGACCTATCGGTATATAACAGGGTAAGGAGCAAGGCATGCGCCATCAGGCGGCAATCCGCATCAACGATCACTGGCGCTTTCATCTAGGTGATCTTTCCCCGGCAGCGGTGGGACATGCTCCTATGCTCGATTGGCCCATTGTGACGCTTCCGCATAGCTGGAATGCTTTTGATACGATAGAAGTTGAGCCAGCCCGCCATTATCGACGTGCCACTGGCTGGTACGTGCACGATCTGGAGCCGCCGCCAGCAGGACAGCGGCTGTGGGTGGAAGTTGAGGCCGCCTCGCAGCGCGCCAGTATCTGGCTGAATAGGAAGCGCATTGGGGAACACGCTGGCGGCTACACAGCGTTCACGGTGGAGCTTGCACCAGAACAGCAGAGAGAACCGCTTACGCTCGCGCTGCGTGTTGATAACCTCCCTGATCCCAATCTTATCCCTTCTGATCTCTCCGATTTCTTTCTCTATGGTGGCCTGACGCGCAATGTCTGGCGCTACACAACCGGACCGCGCCGCATGGTGGCTCTGCGTTGCGAAACGGAGGTAACAGGAGCGGCGGCATTGCTCACGATGTATGGTCGGCTTGATGCTCCGCTGACCTCCCTAGCGCTGATAGAAGCAACTCTTTTTTCGCCGCAAGGAGCGCCGCTCACCCGTATCGAATGCACAGTCACCGACACCACGTTTGTGCTGCCTGCCCAGCGCATTGAGCATCCTGAACTCTGGTCGCCTGATCACCCTGCCCTTTATACAATAAAGGCCACGCTGCGAAATAGCGCGGATGTTTGGGACGAGGTAATTGAGCGGATTGGCTTTCGGTTCTTCTCGTTTCCTGCTGGTGGGCCGTTTCTGCTCAACGGAGAGCCGCTTCGCCTGCATGGAACACATCGACACGAAGATTGGGCTGGCTATGGTAGCGCCGTTCCTGACGAGCTAACGCAGGATGAACTGCATCACATAAAGCAGGCCGGATTCAATTTTGTGCGACTTGCGCATTATCCGCAGGCTCCGGCTGTCCTTGATGCCTGTGACGAGTTGGGCTTGCTCGTCTGGGAAGAGTTGCCCTGGTGCCGGGGCGGCATTGGCGGTGGCCTCTTCCGCGCGCAGACGCGCGCCATGCTTGAGGAAATGCTTGAGCAACATTACAACCATCCCTCCATCGCCATGTGGGGCCTGGGGAATGAACTGGACTGGGAGAGCGATCACGCTGGTTCCACAGATGAACAGGTGAGCGATTTTTTGCAGGAGTTGCATGATCTGGCGCATGCGCGCGACCCGCAGCGCTTGACGGCGCTGCGCCGCTTTGAGCCGGGGGCTCGTATCGTCGATGTCTACTCGCCATCAATCTGGTCTGGTTGGTATCGTGGGCGCTACGAAGATTATGAAGCAGCGCTTCACGAGGCCCTGAACCGCTACCCACGTATGCTCCATGTTGAATGGGGCGGGGACAGCCACACTGGCCGCCATCGCCTCGGCGAGCATATTACAGCCGCGCTGGCCCAAGAGAGCGACCACGCCGAACGTCCTGGCATTGCTACTAGCATGGACGGGCCACCGCGTGCCAGCCGCGACGGTGATTGGAGCGAGAGCTATATGCTGGACCTGATGGAATGGCACCTTCAGGTTCAGTTACGTTCCCCACAACTTGCGGGAAGTGCACAATGGGTGTTCAAAGATTTTGGGACGCCGCTTCGCCCAGAAAATCCCATCCCCTATGTCAATCAGAAGGGATTGCTTGATCGAGCCGGTCGGCCTAAAGATGTTTATTACCTGTTTCAAAGCTATCTGACGTCAACGCCCATGTGTTATATCGAGTCCCCGACCTGGCCCATTCGCACCGGAAAAGCGGGTGAGATGCAGCGTGTGCGTGTCTATTCGAATTGTCCATCTGTCACGCTGTATGTGAATGGCATCTCTTGCGGGCAGCGCGTGCGTGACGCGAGGGCGTTTCCAGCAGCGGGATTGGTCTGGCAGGTGCGACTACGATCTGGCCTGAATGAGTTGCGCGCCGCCGCTGTTTCTGCTGGTGGGGAGCGCGTTGAGCATGTTGTGACCCAGGATTATAGTGAGCACGACGCCCGTCCAGGCGTGACTTTCAGGTGGCAGATCAGCCCAATCTTCACGCCAGATGGACGAGCAGGAAGAGGGGTCACGCTTCAGCTTGTTGATGCAGTTGGGCATCCAGTGACTGATGACCGTCAACGGATTTCTTTTGCTCTGCAAGGGGTCGGTCAGCTTTGCGATAATCTGGGCACGGTTGCTGGGAGCCGCCTGATTGAGCTTGCCAACGGACGCGCCAGCATCATGGTCATTGAGCCAGATCAGCAAACGGCATTGCTGGTTTCAGCGCCAGGGATGGCAGATGCGGCAATTCCACTGACATCCAGCCCATCTGCATAAGAAAAAGGAGTCCGTATTGCTATGAAACTTGCCTATTCTACCCTGGCCTGTCCGCAATGGACGATCGAAGAGGCCGTTGCGGCGGCAGCACGCTATGGCTATGACGCCATTGAGTGGCGGCTGGCAGATGGGGAAATCATCACCCCAGAACTCCCTGTGCGTGTGCGCCGCCGCTTGCGCGAAGTACCAGCAAGGGCTGGTATTACTATTGCTTGCCTGGATACCTCATGCCGGGTAGCACAGGGGTCACCGGAGGCGCATGTCCAGGTGACGGAGGAAGCGAAACGTATGGCAGATATGGCCGTCGAGTTGGGCGCGCCCTTTTTGCGCCTGTTTGGTGGCCCATTACCACCTGGCGAAACGAATGCCTCAATGGTAGCGCCAACGGCGGAGGTGCTGCATGCTATCGGGACCTCCTGCGCAGAACGCGCCATCTCCGCCGTGCTGGAAACCCATGATGCCTGGTCCACCAGTGCTGTCGTCAAGGCGCTGATCGATGCTGCGGCATCCTCATCGGTGAAAGTGCTGTGGGATATCCATCACACCTATCGCGCTGGTGAGACTCCTCTTCAGAGCATTACCCAGTTAGGGTCTGCTCTTGCCTATGTCCATGTCAAGGATGGTCGTCCATCTCCCGCTGCAAAAGAAGAATGGGAGCTATGCTTACTAGATGACGGCATCGTTCCACTCCGCGAGGCGTGTTCTGCCCTGAAACGCAGTGGCTATGATGGGTATCTTTCTCTGGAATGGGAAAAGAAATGGCACCCTGAGCTTGCCGAGCCAGATGTTGCGCTTCCTGCGGCTGTTCCCTGGCTACGCCATACCTGGGACCTGGCTTGAGCAAGGCGTACCAGCGCATTTTCACCTCTTCTCTGAAATCTCATCCAAGTAACCAGCCCGGCGTCATTGCTCAGTACAGAAACACGGTAACTTTTGGGTCTCCTGATAGTAAACGTTTTCTATCACGTATGCTGATGCTGCCCTTATCGTTATCCAGCTTTTAGAATAGCCAGATCCACCGGGTTGAATCTCCCCATTGATAAAGAGATGTTGAAAGGTTGCCAATAGAGGCCTTGTTTCTTCACTTGAGGACTTACAGACGGAACCGAAGCGATCGAATCCGCGCTCGGCAGAAGGGCAGTTGTCAGGCAGGTTAAAGCAAACAAGAGATAAAATGGGACAAGGAGGTTGATGTTGCGATAAACGCACGAACTTGCAGCGCGTCGCCCAAGGGGGGTCGCTGCGCCAGATCGCTAAAAGCTACCACACGTCGTATGAGGCGGTCAGGCGGGTGCTGAATGCGGCTCGCAAAGATCGGGTGGCGGGTGGGGATGCTCCACCGAA
>JBJKSJ010000068.1:0-3933 GCA_046704085.1 Ktedonobacterales bacterium
GGCGCGTAGGATGGCCCGGTGCGTCAGCACCCTGCCTGCGTTGATGGTCAAGTACTTCAAGAGGTCATATTCTGTGGGGGTCAGATGAATCTCCCGGCCATCAACGCTGACCTGGCGTCGTTCAAAGTCTATCACCAGCCCCCCGGTTTGAAACTGCGCCTCGCGGTCGCGGCTGCCGAGCGGGTGAGCAGCATGGCGCAACGCCACACGTACACGCGCCACCAGTTCAGCCATGCTGAACGGTTTAGTGAGATAGTCATCAGCGCCCAATTCAAGCGCTGTCACCTTATCGGCTTCGCCCCCGCGCACCGAGAGGACAATGATGGGGACCGGCGACCAACTCCGCAAGCGACGACAGACCTCGATGCCATCCATATCAGGCAGGCTCAGGTCCAGGATGATCACATCAGGATGCCAGCGCGCCACCACTTCCAGCCCCTCCGTGCCTGTCGGCGCCCACTCGCCAGTGAACCTGGCACTCGTGAGTCCTGCCCGCACGGCGCGCCAGATTTCTGGCTCATCATCAATGACCAGAACACGAGCGAAAGAGCCATGCGCTGGCGCCACCGAAATCCCCGGCCCGTGTGGTCGCTTTTCAGGAAAGGAGGAGGTCGTCTCTGGAGCAGATGGATCGGTATTCATAGGGGAGGAGCCTCCGTTGGAAGCGTGGCCTGGTGTGTGGACGACTCTTCCAGGCTTGGGAGTGCTACTTCAGGCCCACCCGCCGGTATGGGCAACGTAAAGATAAAGGTCGCGCCATGACCAGGCTGGCTTTCAGCCCAGATGCGCCCCCCATGCGCGTGGATAATATTGGCACAGATGGCAAGGCCTAGCCCGGTGCCGGTTGGAGGGCGTGTCTTCGACCAGGGAAGCCGTATCTGCTGGACACGATAGAATTTATCAAAGATGGCAGCCAACTCCGAGGCGGGAATGCCAATACCTTGATCGGAAACGCGCACCTCTAATTCCTCTGGTGATCCTTTCACCTGCGCCTGCACCCGAATAACGCTGCCTGCTGGAGAGTATTTGAGCGCATTCTCCAGCAAGTTCGTCAGCACCTGCTCGATCTGTTCGTGATCCATCAGCACGAGCGGCATCGTCTCAGGTATCTCGACTTGAATCTGGTGATCCTGCCCTTGACCAGCCAGGTCTAGCTGGTCAAGAACCGCCGCAACAACCTCACCGATGAAGTGCCAGTCCTTCTGCGGTACTGCGACTCCCGCCTCGATCCGCGAGAGATCGAGCAAATTACTGACCAGGCGATTCAGCCGACCGGCGCTGGAGGTGATGGATTCCAGCAGTTCATGTTGTTCTGCCTCACTCCAGGTGACACCAGTCTCAAGAAGACTGCTGGCAGCCGCCTGGATCGAGGCCAGCGGCGTTCTCAGTTCGTGGCTCACCGAGCCGAGCAAGACATCCTTGAGGCGGTTACTCTCACGAAGCGCCTCTGCATGGATGGCTTGTTGCTGAAGCGCAGCCCGTTCGAGCGCAAGGGCAATCTGATCGCAGAAGGCTTCAAACAGGTCTGTTTCAGGGCCACGTCCACTATTTGCTGGCATGGGTGCAGTCAGGCGTTCAGGCATACGAGCAAGCCTTGAAACGAGACGGCGGATTTCTGGCGTGCCCAGCAGCCCCAGGACACCTACCACCTGGCGGCGGCTTTGCAGTGGAACATAGATGAGCGCGTACTCCTGAGGTGGATTCGGCTTATCAACGATGAGTGTATGCCCCACAGGTGATCCCTGAGTCAATGCCCATCCGGCAAGGGCAACCTGCTCACGCTGCTCTAAATGAGAAGCTGTTTGTGCCAGGTCCGCAGTCGATGCCTTCGCTTTCAGCACAGGGCGCTTGATTAGATCTGGCAGGAAAAGGGCACAGGCTCTGACCCCTGCTGGAGTAAAGACATCCAAAACTCGCTGCACGAGTGCATCCTGGAGCGCCTGCTGATCTGTTGCTGAGGAGATCAACTGCGCGAGCGCGTAGAGGGTAGCCGTTCGGTGCTGGCTCTCACGAGCCTCACGAGCCTGGGCTTGTACCAGAGCTGTGAGTTGACCCAGGACCAGCGCCGTGATCAGGAGGGCAAACAACGAAACCCACTCCGTAGGGTCATCCACTGTCAAGCGATAGAAGGGAGGAATGAAGAAAAAATCGTAGGAGAGAAAAGCCAGCACAGAGGCCACGAACGCCGGACCCCACCCGAAGGCGGTAGCGAGCCAGAGGACGACCAGCAAATACACCAGCGAGATATTGGCGATATGAACAGCCTGCTGGATCAGAGCAATGATCCCGGATGCCAGAGCTATGCCAAGCACAGCGGCTCCATAGCCCTTCCATCCAGGAATGCGCGAGGCCGGAAAGAGAAAACGAGCGATGATGAAACGCAGGAAACTCCGCCGCGATGCCTGAGGCTCCAGCGATACCCGATGGACCACCTGGCCCCGCGCTGTCGATGGGGCGGGTGCCTCCGGTGGCTTCCCCTGTCGATTTGGTTGAGATGCCATGCTCAATGATCCTGGCTACCAGGCGAACCCTTCTTCTACAAGCCTGCTGGCCTCATTAGAGAAGTATATCCCTTCAAGATCAAGCCCATATCAAGAAAGCGAGGCCAGACCATCAAGATTGTATTAAGATTAAAGCCAGGGCGAAGATGGACTTTCAGTTCATCCTCCCCCTGGCAGAGTATCAGAGCTTTGGCTGAGGCGAGCTTTTTGCTACCGCCTCGTGCGTTCTAGCTATCGGAGGCGGCGCGCGCGTGACTGGTTCGCCTGCTCGACGCGCGCTTCGCTGACGAGATGCTGGCGAAAAGCGGCAGTTGGAGTGCGCGGGGCCGCTGGGGTCAGATGGCGGGCCAGGGAGACGAGGCTGTCACTGGCCGCAAGCAGACCTGAGAGTCCAGTAACGAGACCCCAGCGTATGCCCCGGCGCACCCTGGGCGAGAACAGGGCTGCCACGGCTATCGCCGCGAGGCCAATTTCTGGTTCTGCCAAGCCTTCCACGTTCTCAGGAAGTTCCATTGTTCTCCTGCTTTCTTTAAGTCGCCTCAGGCTGATGAGGATTACACGCTGCTCGCAGTAAAGAGTTGCATGTTCTTTGCCGTGATGCCTCGCACTGCTCGCCAGGGGGTGCTGACATTGCTGGTCAACGTGTTGCAAACACGGAGTGTCATAGAAGGGAGCGAATCCCCTGAGAACCAAGCCACAAGAACACCAGGAGGCCAGAGATGCAAAGTGAAAGCATGCTGTTATTAGTGGGCAGCGAGGTTCCTACCAGAGAGGCACTGGGCAGTCAACCATACCTCCCTTATTCGCCAGATGAGCAGCGGCTGAGTCTTTTTGTCCAACGCGAAATTGATGACCTGATTCTGGGCGGCAGGGACCAACTGGTGCTGCTCAAGTACTATCCCCAGCATGAAGGCGGACCAGCCATCAGCAGCCTATGCCCAGGTTTGGACCCCAGAGCGGTGCGACAAGAGATGGCGGCGCGCATCGCCACTGACGCGCTGGCCTTCTTTGGGCCATTGAACGGGGGCGTGATTACCCAGGAGAGGTTTGAGGAGGTGATCCTGCAAGCGCGTACCTTCTCGACGACCTATCCCCACATCACCCTGGAACGCTACGATTGCTATGATGCCTCCACGAACGAGCCATTGCTGGGAGCCTGGCGAGTGTGCCGGACTCAGAATATGCGGCGCGAGACGCGCACGAACCGTCTGATTGATCTGGCGCTGTTAGCCGTAGAGGTCAGCAAATCGGTCTTCCCGCAACTACTCAGGTGATATGAGGGTGTCCACAGGGGCGCTCCTCCTAACTCCCTGCTGTACAGGGCGCCGATTGGACCTGCACCACCCGCTCTGTGGCGACAAAGCCTTTCAATTGGAGCACGCCTCGTTCGAGATAGACCAGGCCATCGACCTTGCGGGTCATGTGAATCACC